>DATGXW010000278.1:0-46903 GCA_035298585.1 Phycisphaerales bacterium | reverse complement strand
GAGCTCCGGCTCATCGAAAAGTCCAAGGATGGACTGAACGCGACCGTCGCCGCACGCTCTGCACACTACGACCGCATCACCGTCTCACTCTCCCGCGTCACCGGCGGCGTCACCGACGTCAAGATCAAGGTCGGCTTCTGGGGTGATGAATCCCAGTCGCGTCTTATCCTGACCGAGATCCGCAAGCGCCTGACCGAGTCGGGCACCAAGGTTGATCGCATCGACCCCGCCCTCGTCGCCGATGAAGGTGTCCTCGCCGCCGCTCCCAAGACCGGCACGCTCAAGCCCGCCTCCGTGACGACCCCGGGCGCTTCCAAGCCGACCACCCTCGGCACGCCCCCTTCCCCCGCTGCGCCGACTTCCCCCGCCTCGCCCCGCAAGTGACCGCGTGCCGCAGGGTCTCAGGGGCCACCTCTCGCGGGCCTCTTCTCGCCTGCCTTCCCCGAACACCACACGCCAAAACGACAACCCGGACCTCTCCTCCGAGGCCCGGGCTGTCACGTTTTGCACAAATCGCTCAACCGGCAGCGATGGTTATCACTCCCGGACGGACGCGGTGGAGACGCGCGACCGCTCGCCGCGTACCTGTGCACTCGCCACGGCCGATAGTCGCGGCGGCGCGATCATCTGTCCCAGCGAGTCGCCCACCACCCATCCCGGCCGCGACGTCTGCGCGGCCAGGCGGTCATACTCGGCGTCACGGGCGCTCGAGCATCCCGCCATCACGACTCCCGCCACGCCCGCGAAGGCCAGCGCAAGACCGGCATCCTTCAGGCACGATTCCCAGCGAGACAGTCGATGTGCACGGACCATGAGAACGTCCTCCTGCGGCAGAGGCCCAAAGAACCTCCGTCATCAGGGTCATCGACACACCCGCCGGGAGACTGATCCCCGATCCCATTCCCCGGTGATTCCCCCGCGCGGCGTGTAACGACGCTCCCGCCCGTTCCAACCGTGCGGCCCCGTTCCTGCGAGTTGTCGGTCGTTACAGGGGCCCAATACCACGCGAGCCCCGTTGGAAAGGCACGGTTCGCGGACCTCATCCGCGCCGCCGTCCGCCTGAATTTCACGACTGGGGTTCAGCGCCGGCGTCATCGTCGCTGGGCGTATCCGCGGCCTCCCCCGCCCCGTTCCCTTCGGTCGACTCCACCGTCGCCTTGGAAACCATCTCGTAGCAGGTGGCAAGCAGGCCCACGAGCGGGAATCGCCCGCCCGCAAACGGGCTCGGACCCAGACGCCGCAGAAGCGGATGACTCACGCCCGGAGGCTCCAGCGGCAGGTCGATCGCCTCGGCCTCAGGATCAGTGTCCCAGAAGGTCTCCAGGCACTCTTCGAGCGGCTTGGAAGGATGCTCACCCTCGGCGTGCGGGGTGTAGATCGGCACCGCCGACGCACCCGCGGCCGTCATCGACCGCCGCTGCCGGACGTGCTCCATCAGGTCCTGCGGAGAAATTCCACGCAGTTCAAACATCAGGAACGGCTTGGACGCCAGTTGGTCCGCCACCAGCGCCGCCACGCAGCACGCGTGCTTGCACCAGGGCTCCATCGCCCCGCATGTGCACGACGTCTGCACATCCGAGACTTCCAGCGGGAAAAGCCGCACACCAACCCGCGCGAAGATCTCTTCGATGTTGGCGGGCAGTTCCCCGGCCAGCAGCTTGGCCGCGTACATCGCCTGGTCCGCCATCAGCCCGACGACCTGGTCCCACTGCTCGGCCGTGAAGGTCGTCAGCTTGAGCGTCGTGTCGTACGCCCGGTACTGCCTCCCCTGCACCGACGCTTTCACCGCCCCGGGCGTGATCTCAAGCTTCTTGGTCTGACCCAGCTTGCCGTACTCAAGCCCCTCGACCAGCTTGGGCCCCTGCGCTGCCTGCTCGATCACCCGAACCCATCGCTGCGTCGTCCACGCGATCGGGGCCCCGTCGGCCGCGTTGAAACCCGCTGAAAGCTTGTACCCGCCCCGGACGCGACGCGGCTTGGCCGGGAGTTGCGGCTGGATCGGGCGGTTGGGATTGGGGTTCAGTGGACTGGGGTTCATGCGATCCGTAGGTCGTTGACTGAACAGTCTTTCCGTGTGCTCCGTGCCCGGAAGTACCTCCCGTGTGCATCATGCACGCGGGTTCGGCCAAGACCAGAAGTGAAGGGTTGACCAAAACCCTCCCTAAGTCCACTCCCCATGGCCATGAGTTGACGGGTTCTCACCCGACCCCTCCCCCGCACGCCACAACGAACCCCGAAAATCGCGCCCGAGGTCTCCCATGCACTGGGCGGAGCACCCCGGTCAGAAGGGACGCTTGGTCGGATTCACGACCAGGTTGTCCCGCCCCAGGATCAGGAGGTCCGCCACCTCAACCGCCTCCGCCATGCTGGCTCGCGCCTTCTCAACATCAACCGCCGTTGGCAGAACGATGCCCTGCTCCAGGTGCTCGATCGTCGGGATCCCATCCCCGCAGATCACGGTCGTGAACCGGGGATGTTCCAGCAGCAGGCCGCACAAGCCGGGTGTCACCCCCGGCATCGGGAAAAGATCGACGTGATCGGCCAGACTCTCCGGGGCCGCCTTGAACCGCCGCAGGATGGCCACATCCTGCGAAAGTGCATCCACGATCTCCCGGCTCCCCGATTCATCCTGCTCGGCTTCCTTCCGGAGCCGCATCGCAAGTGCAATCCCCACCTGCTCGCGCTCCGACTCGGCGATCCACCAGTTGGCCGATTCAAACAGCGTGATCGAGCGGCGTACATCCGGCCTGAAGGAGGTCAGGAAGACGTCCGTCACCTGCTCGGGCTTGAGGTTGGCCCGCTCGGCAAGCCTCGCTTCGAGGACCTGCGCGGGAAGCGAGGGATCGACCAGGATCGCCTTGCCCCCCGTGCGCACAAGCGTGGTCGTGGCGTGGCCCGTCCGGGTCGGCGTCCGCTCCCCCCACAAAGGATGAACCGAAAGGGTACCGATGCTGATGATGCGAACATCCATGGCGGGCCATTGTTGCCCACCGCCGCCTCTCGATACGCTCGAATGTCATGGGACTCCTGGATTGGCTCTTTGGGATCGGCCGCCCCCCGCTGAACACCGGCCCATCCCCGGCTTCGCCCGCCGCCTCACCCCACGCGGTCGTGCTGTTCATCCATCTCCCCGCGGCGTGCGATCTGCACGAACTGCACGAGAGGTATGAACCCCTCCAGCGTGACCTGATCGAAGCACTTCACCGCCACCACGCCGGCGTCCACACCTCAACCCACTGGAACGAGAACTTCTGCGCCATCGAATTCCACGGCCCCGACGCCGATTCGCTCTGGGATGCACTCGCCCAGGAGCTTCAAAAACACCCGTTTCCCAAGGGTTCCCACGCGATCCGCAGATATGGCCCGGAGGGCTCGCGCTTTGATCGAATCGACCTGGCGTGGGATGGATGAGCGCGCTCCGCCGATGTGCACATCGACCGCCCGAAAATCGCCCCCGAATCAGCGGCTGGATCCTTCACGCCGCCTCGCCCGTGCGACCGATACCCTTGCCATGACGCCGCCCGTTGCCGTGATCTCTGCTGCGCAAACACCCGCCATGCCGCTCCCCGTTCCGCCGCCGCCTCGACCGATCGCGTTCAAGGGACGCACCGCGTACCTGATCGGCATCGGCGGTTGCGGGATGTCCGGGCTCGCCCGCCTGCTCAAGTCGCACGGCGCGACCGTCACGGGCTCTGACATGTCCGCCTCCGATGCGACCCGCGCGCTCGACGCCGACGGCATCCGCGTCACCTTCGATCAGTCGACCGGGACGCTCCCGGATTCCTGCGACCTGGTCATCGCCTCGGCCGCCATCAAGCCCGACCATCCACAGATGATCGAGGCCACCCGCCGCGGCCTTGCCGCCCTCAGCTACGCCGAGGCCCTGGGGCAGTGCATGCTCGGAAGGACCGGCATCGCCGTCGCCGGCACCCACGGCAAGTCCACGACCACCGCCATGCTCGGGTGTGCACTCACCGACGCCGGGCTCGACCCATCCGTCATCGTCGGAGCCACCAGCGACCAGCTCACCGGCGGCGCCCTCGCCGGGCCCCGCGAACCCATCGGCTACCGCATCGGTGCGCCAATGGTTCCTTCCGGCCAGCTCTCTGGCCGCAGCGGGTTCCTCGTCGCCGAGGCGTGCGAGTTCAACAGGTCATTCCACAACTACCGGCCTCTCATCGCATCCATCAGCTCCGTCGAGGCCGACCACCTCGATGTCTTCGGCTCGCTGGACGAGGTCGTCCGTGCTTTCCACGAGTTTGCGATGCTGATCCCCTCCGCGCAGGAGGGCGGCAAGCTCTTGATTGCACACGACGGCGCACACCGCCGCGAGGTCACCGCCGGCATCGCCTGCGATGTGCAGACGATCGGCTTCTCTCCCCAGGCCGATTGGGTCGTCGCCTACGACACCGATTCCCGCCGGGTCCGCCTGTCGCGCGGCCGCGACCTTGTGGCAGAGTGGACAATGTCGTTGCCGGGTGCACACAACGCGATCAACGCCGCGACGGCGCTCACGCTGGGCATCATGGCCGGGGGCGATGCACAGCGCCTCGCAGCCTCGCTCTCGAGGTTCCACGGCATCGACCGGCGCATGCAGCTCCTGGGCGAACGCCCCGTCCACCCCGCCGGAGGCGTCGTGCGCGTCTTTGACGATTACGGCCACCACCCCACCGAGATCGACGTCACCCTCCGCGCGCTCCGAGAGGCCGAGCGTCCCGAAGAGCGCGGCGGCCGACTGATCTGCGTCTTCCAGCCCCATCAGCACAGCCGCACACGCCACCTGCTGGAGGAGTTCGCCGCGAGCTTCTCGCAGGCGGATGTGGTCATCGTGCCGCACATCTACTTTGTCCGCGACAGCCAGGAGGAAAAGCACAAGGTCACCGCCGGCGACCTGGTCGACCGCCTTCGTCAGCGGGGCGTCCGTGCGATGCACCTGTACCCCTTCGAGGCAATCATCGAGCAGCTGGAGAACATCACCCGCCCCGGCGACACGGTGGTGGTGATGGGCGCGGGTGATGTCTGGAAGGTCGGCAAGGGCTTCCTCGCCGGCCAGAACGCCTCCGCAGCTTCGAACCCCGGAAAGTCCGCCTCGTGAGCATGTCCGTGGCACACCTTCCCGAGATCAGGACCAGCGCCCCGATCCCGACCTGGTTCGGCGTCGGCGGCGGCGCGGACCGGCTCACCGCACCCGCCTCGATCGAGCAGCTTGGCGCCTGCCTTGAATCAGAACCCAGGCTCAAAGTCCTGGGTGATGGGGCCAACCTCCTGGTCGATGATGACGGCGTAAGCGAACTGGTCGTCGTGCTGGATGGCCCCGAGTTCGGCAAGGTCCAGATCGACGCCAAGACCGGCGGCGTCTACGCCGGCGCCGCCGCCAAGCTCCCCGCGCTCATCAAGAAGACCTCCGAACTCGGCCTCGCCGGGCTCGAAACGCTCGCCGGTTTCCCCGCGACGGTGGGGGGCGCCGTCGTCATGAACGCCGGCGGACGTTACGGCGAGATTTCCCAGTTCATCACCCACGTCCACGCCGTCGATCGTTCCGGACGCCAGCTCACGCTGACGCGAAGCGAGATCCCCTTTTCCTACCGCCACTCGGGCCTCAACCACCTGGTCATCACCGGCGCCCGCTTCCAGCTCATCCCCGATGACCCCGCCCGCCTCAAGGCCCGCCGCCTCGAAGTCATGGAGTACAAGCGACAGACCCAGCCCCTGGCCGAGAACTCCGCCGGGTGCTGCTTCAAGAACCCCACCCTCGCGGTTCCGCTCCGACTTGAGTCTCCTTCAGCCCCGCAGGAATTCGACAAGGGCGCAAGGGTCAGCGCCGGCCTCCTGATCGACCGCGCTGGCTGCAAGGGGCTCAAACTCGGATCCGCCGAGGTCAGCCCCCAGCACGGTAACTTCATCACCGCCGCCAAGCACGGGTGTGCACGCGACGTCATCAACCTCATCCATGAGGTCCAGCGCCGCGTCCTCGACGCCCACGGCGTGCAGCTTGAAACCGAAGTGGTCATCTGGAGGCGATCCTCGTGACCACGCACTCGCGCCATCACAACGCCGATCGCCACCCCAAGTCGATTGCGCAGGGGCATTCCGCCCTCGTCCTGGGCGGCGGCCCCGACGCCGAGCGAGAGGTCAGCCTCATCAGTTCACGTGCAGTCGCCGACGCCCTCGAATCCGGTGGTATCGCCGTCACCTACGAGGTCATCGACACGATCTCGGCCTCCGAACTCGCCAGGCTTGGAGGCGACGTCGTCGTACCCATCCTCCACGGACCATTCGGTGAAGGTGGCCAGCTTCAGGACGTCCTCGAACGCGACGGCCGGCCTTACATCGGGTGCGGCCCCATCGCCGCCCGCCAGGCGATGGACAAGATCGCCACCAAGCTCGCCGCCGCCCGGATCGGCGTCCCGACCGCCCCGGCCGCCATCTTCAACCCCGCCGATTCAGTCAGCTCGATCGAGCTCCCCGTCGTCCTCAAGCCCGTGCACGAAGGGTCCAGCGTGGGCGTCCACCTTTGCCATACCCGCGCTGCCTGGGCGGAGGCGCTCCCCATCGTCCGCGAAGATAAACGAATCTACCCCGACCGCACCTACATGATCGAACGGCTCATCGCAGGGACGGAAATCACCGTGGGGGTCCTCGACCCCGCCGGAACCGACGCCTGTGCACTCCCCCCCATCGAGATCCGCCCCGCCGTCGAGTTCTACGACTACGAAGCCAAGTACAACCGCGATGACACCCAGTACATCGTGGACCCTCCCCTGCCGGGAACCGTGAAGGACGACATCCAGAGGTATGCACTGGCGCTGGCCCGCGAACTCGGTGTTCGGCATTTGTGCAGGGTTGATTTCCTGCTCGATCACGAGGGCAGGCCATGGCTGCTGGAAGTCAATACCATGCCGGGGTTTACGGGTCATTCACTCCTTCCGATGGCCGCGAACCACATCGGACTGGACATGCCCCGCCTGACCGCGACACTAATGAGTTGGGCTGCCAGGGACCGGCGGCCGATGAACTGATAGAGCGGCACGGCGAACGATCGCCCGCCGTCCAGACGGTATGGATGCCCCGATGGGGTCAGGAGCGGGCCCATGGCTCGAGATGAAGGCACGGACAACACGAGCGAAGACACCGCCGAGCAGGGTGGAAGGCCCGCCGCGCTCAAATCCATGCTCGCGTCGCTGCTGACCATCGCCATCGTCGGCGCGATCGGCTTTGGCCTCTACCGGGGGTTGAGCCCTCTCGAAGAGCGTGCAGTCTCGATCCTGGGTGCACGTGCTCCCCGCGTCGCCATCGGCTGGCCGACCCTGACCTCAACCACCCAGACCAAGACGCCCCGCCCGGGCATCCTCGACAACGCGCTGCTCTCGGTCTCCTCGGCCTCCCTCCCCGATGCTCCCACCTGGCTCCCGCGCCAGATGCAGGAAGAGATCATCGCCCTGGCGAGCCGAAATCTTGATCCCAAGGCCTCGCCCCTCTCGGTCGACCCCCTGACGCAGGTGGGAACCGCGATGGAGCGCTCGGGCTGGTTTGATGGCCGCCCGGTCGTCCGCCGCGAGCCCGGAGGTCTTGTCACCATCACCGGCCAGTGGCGCATCCCCTCCGCGGTGATCCGCCGCGACGGGAAGGACCACCTGATCTCCTGGGATGGCAAGCCCATGCCCGTCATCTGGGAAGAGGGTCAGGCCCAGCTTCCGGTCCTCACGGGCGTCGCCCATCCGGCCCCGACCGCCGGAAGCGTTCCCGACTACGTCAGCGCCTGGACGGGTGAAGACGTCCAGGCTGGTCTTGAACTGCTCCGCCTGATCAAGAACAAGCCCTGGATGAAGCAGGTCGCCTCGATCGATGTCTCATCCTTCGAAAAGGACAAGACGCTCGCGATCAAGACCGTCGCGGGCGGCCAGGTGAACTTCGGGGGTCGGCCAAACAAGCCCCGCCTGGGCGAGGCCAGCACCGCCGCCAAGATCGCAACCATCGAATCGATCCTCCGAAAGACCGGTTCGATCGACAACGGCGGTCGCGTCTACGACGTCTGGTGGCAGGGCCAGGCCCTTGAGATCGATGTCTCAGCATCCGCCGCGGCAGGTCAGCACCCCGCCCCCGCACATCAGTACCCCACGTCGCCCCTCCCGCCGGGTTGATGTGCAAAGATCATCTCAGTGGATGACCGGCCCGACCCATCGTCCGCCGCACACCAGCCGGCACCGGGTTCCACCCCCGCGCCGGACGGCGATGCCCTCCGCGCTGGTTCATCAGAGCCGGTGACGCAATCCCCCCTCCCCGCCCACACTGCTCCCGAACCTCCGACCGACGCCGGCCTCGACCTTCCCGGCGAGCTTCATGTGCAGACCGCGCGGCTCGATGATGCGCCCGAAGAACTCTTTGAGCTACCCCCCAGTCATGTCCACGCCGTCGGCAAGGGCCGAAACAGCGATCCCTGGGCGCACCGCAGGGCAGAACCTCGCCCGCTGGCCCTGATGTGGACCGGGTATCTCCTGGTCGCCACCATCGCCTGCCTCGGCCCCGTGACCGCCGCACACTACCTCACGCCCGATGTGTACCGCCCTGCCGCATCGCTCCTGATGGCCGCCTCGCTGCTGGGTGTCACCATCTACTGGCCGATGATCCGGTTGAGCCAGCAGCTTCCCGCGCAGCGGCCCTCCCGATCGGTCGTGCTCGATTCGATCGCGATCTTCTTTCCGCTTCAGGCCACCATCTGGCCGCAGGCGATGCCGGCACTTTCCTCGTGGAACGCGACGATCACCGCCGCGGTGGCGCTCCACGCGACCGCGTGGCTCTTGATCGCCGGCGCGATCCTGACCCTTGCCCTTGTGCACATTCTTCGCCGCGAGGCCCGGGGAGAATCCTCACAGCTCCGCCGCACCGGGTGGATGGGTCTCAACGTGTTGACCACGTTCGCCGCCGCGGTAGTAGCATTTCTCACCGGCGCTTTCGACCACCTGGGCGCCCCCTCATCCGCACCTGCGACCTACGTCTGGTCTCCGGCTTCGGTCGTCTTTGACATCACCGCCGATCGCTCGTGGCTCGGCGTGGCGGGCGCGGTTCAGCCGATCCACTGGTGGTCGGGCCTTGTGCTGCTCATGGGCGGTCTGTGCCTGTGGATTCTTACGATCATCATCGAGATGTTCGCGCTCCGAGGCGTCGACACGGCCTTTCAGCCGGCGCCCGGCGCACGCTGAGTCACCAAACCAAAACCAACTAACCAACCGCTCCCTCCGGGTGGTCGCGGTCGGGCGGCGGGCATTCAATCACCTTTCCCAGTAAACCTTGCTGGACCCCCTCGTACGCCGGGCGTGGCCCGGGACGCGGGGTGCGGCATTGTCGGAAGCGATTGGCCATGGAATTCATCACGAAATCCGAGAAGGAAACGATCGAAACGCGGCTTGCCGCCCTCATTGCCAACCGCCCCGTGATTGCCACACGCATCGCCGAGGCCCGTGCACTGGGTGATCTCAAGGAAAACGGCGACTACCACGCCGCCCGAGAGCAGCAGGGCATGGAAGAGGCCGAGATCCGCCGTCTGCAGGACCGGCTTTCGGTCGTGAGCGTGATCGACGAGACCAAGTCGTCGGGCGATGTCGTCTTCCTGGGTTCGACCGTCAAGATGCGGCAGGTCGATACCGAGGATGAGGACATGTACCGACTCGTCGGGGAGGCCTCCGCGACCCCGCCCCTCGACTACACCGAGGTCACCGCCACCAGCCCCATGGGCGAGGCGCTGATGAAGGCCCGCAAAGGCGAAGTCATCCGCGTCAACACGCCCCGGGGCGTGAAGCGGTTTGAGATTCTCGAGATCCAGTGATCCTCAATTGACCGTCGCCGCTCAACCGCGGGCACGCCGTGTGCACCGCCGGTAGTCTCATGCGGTGACGCACATTGGGCCCCCCGCCAAGCCCCTCCCCGAGCCGCCCCTCAACCTCGCGGCAGCGAGGCCGGCTTTGCTGCGCTCGCGAGGAGCGAAGCTCCTTGCCGTGCTGGCGGTCGTGATGGTCGGTATCGCCATCCGTGTGCCGCACATGGTCGAGAGCCTCTGGTTCGATGAAATCTGGCGGACCGACGCGGTTCTGCGCAACGGCCGCCTGATGGACCTGCTCTTTTACGACGTTCACAACCCGCTCTACAACCTGCTCATGTACGGGTGGACCGCGCTCTTCGGAGATTCTGAGGTTGCGATCAGGATGCCAAGCCTCATCTTCGGCGTCCTCTCGATCCTGCTGCTCCGCGTGTGGCTCGCTCGACACGTCGGCATCCCCGAAGCGCGGCTTGCCGCGGTGCTGCTGGTGCTTTCACCCGTCCACGCGTGGTACTCAGGTGAAGCCAAGAACAGCATGTTCGTCCTCGTGCTCAGTGTGCTGACCCTGACCGCACACGACCGGCTCTGGAGCAGTCCCGGCCGCTTCAGGATCCTCTGGGCGGCCTTCTGCTCAGCCATGTGCATCTACACCTCCTGGCAGACCCTCTTGCTCCTGATCCCGCTCTGGGCCATTCTGCTGTTCAATTCCACCCGCCCCGCCGAGCCCGTCCTCACGCCAGAGCTGGTGACGCGAGGCCGCCGTCTCCTGATCTCGATCGCCCTGGCGCTTGGTGCAGCACTCCCCCTCCTGGTCTTCAAGGCCACGCACATCGCCGAACTTGCCCGCGAGTACGTCATACCGCTGGATCTGACCAACGCCGCCAGACTGCTTTTCATCTGGTATCCGACCGGCAATGCACTCGTGCGGGTCCGCGAGAACACCTTCTGGCCTTACGCACTCACGCTGGGTGTGCTGGTCATCCCACCGTTCATCGCGGGGGTTCGCACGCTCCGAAGATCCAGGCCCGGACTCCTGATCCTTGCTGGCGCGATCGGACCTCTGCTGATCCTCCTGGCCGCCACCTATGGCGCACTGCTCCTGGGCCTGGATCCTCCCCGCATCTACCAGGATCGAAACACGCTCGTCGCCATGCCCTGGCTCTTTGCCATCGTTGCCGTCGGCGCTCTGCGACTGGGCCCGCTGCGGATTCCCTGCGTGGCGATGCTCTGCCTGCTGGGTCTCGCCTCGTCGCTCGCCGCCGTCACCTGGCGTGCCGACAAACCCACGGTCATGAACCCCAACCCCGACTGGCGCGCCGCCGCCGCCTACATCGCACGCGGTGAAACGTCGTCCCGTCGATTGACCATCATCTCCACCTGTCCCTTGCTTCCATTTCGGTATTACCTCCCCAGCGCGACACTCATCGAGATTCCCTGGAATGTGGACATCGCTCCGCTCATCGATGCACACGGCCGCGCTGCCCCGGCCGCGGACACCTATTTCATCAATAACCCGTTCTGGTTTGGACATCCCCAGGACCAGCTCAAGGGTCTCGAATCACGCCTCGCGATCATCGAATCGCGCTGGTTCCGCTCCCTCCAGGTCTACCGGCTCCGTCCCCCGGAAGCGCCGCCGACCATCCCCGGCAAGCTCCTAGAGTGAGCCCAAGGCCTGGAACCCACCGGAGCTTCCCCGTGCACGTCAAGAACCTCATCGACGCACTTCAGACCATCGCCCCTCTCGAACTCGCCGAGCCCTGGGACAAGGTCGGTCTGCAACTGGGAAGAACTTCCCGTCCGATCGACGGCCCGATCCTGCTGACGATCGACCTCACCGAGCCCGTGCTCGAAGAGGCCCTCGCGGCCAGAGCCTCGGCGATCATCGCCTACCACCCGCCCATCTGGGAGCCCCTGCGCCGGATCACCGACGCAACCCCCAAGGAGCGCATCCTCGCACGCGCCATCCAGGCCGATATCGCCGTTTACGCCCCCCACACCAGCCTCGACAACGCCCCCGGCTGCATGACCGACTGGCTCTGTGAAGGCGTCTCCGGCTCCACCGCCACGGGCAGAATCGCCGGCGATTGCCGCGCCCTCGCGCCCATGGCCCGCCGCAGATCGACCCAGGAGTGCAAGATCGTCACCTTCGTCCCCGAGAAGGAAGTCGAGTGCGTCCGCAACGCGCTCGCCACCGCCGGCGCGGGTCTCATCGGCAAATACTCCGTCTGCTCCTTTGCGACGCCCGGCACCGGCACATTCTTCGCGAGCGATGACGCGTCACCGGCCATCGGTCAGGCAGGGAAACTCGAGCAGATCCAGGAGGTCCGCCTGGAGATGGTGTGCAGCCGCTCCAGCCTCCCCCTCGTCATCGCCACGCTCCGCCAGTTCCACCCCTACGAAGAGCCCGCCGTGGACGTCTACGAACTCGGCCAGCAGCCCGACCGCACCATCGGCGGTGGCCGACGCGTCGTGCTTGACCAACCCGCCACTCTTGAGGAACTCGCCAATCGGCTCAAGAAGTACCTCACGCTCACAACCTGCACGCCGACCATCCAGGTCGCCCGCGCTCCCGGCGGCCAGAAGTCGGTCACCCATGTCGGCGTGGTCTGCGGCGCGGGCGCTGCACAGGCCGCCATCGCCCGCCAGGAAGGGTGCGAAGTCTTCATCACCGGCGAGATGAAGCACCACGAGGTCCTCGAAGCCATCAACTGCGGCATGTCCATCATCCTCGCCGGGCACACCGCCACCGAGCGCGGCTATCTCCCCCGCCTTGCCCGCCGACTCAAAGAACTGCTTCCCAGCGTGGAATTCACGGTCAGCTCCGCCGACACCGACCCATTGCGGAGCATGTGAAGCGGCACTCCCGGAGAACCCCGCGATTCTCCCGGCTCGTCCGCCACTTGGCTTTCACGCCTGTTTCACGCGTGCACACCACCACTCAACTGAGCGCGGTTTGTCACGCGCCCATCCTGAACATCCCGGGAGATCATCATGCCCCACACGCAAGCCCACCTCGAAGCATGTGCACACCTGTGCCACGAATGCCAGGACATGTGCCTCAAGACCATCGTTCATTGCCTTGAACTGGGTGGAAAGTACGCCTCACGCCAGCACCAGACGTTCCTTGCCGACTGCGCCGCCATGTGCGGTCTTTCGCACGACGTGCTCCAACGCGGCTCGGCCCTGCACATGCACACCTGCCGTGCCTGTGCCGAAATCTGCCGAGCCTGTGCAGATGATTGCGAGCGCCTCGGCGCTGATGACACGCAGATGCACCGTTGCGCGGAGACCTGCCGCCGGTGCGCCGACTCCTGCGAACGGATGGCCGCTGCCGGCGTCTGATCGATTTACTTGATCCGGTATAAAACGAGCGAACGCTCTCCCCACGTCCGCTCGATCTGCCCGAAACCTTCAATCGATCGCTGCACACCTTCGAGCGAGATCCGCGGGTCCAGCCACCCCGAAGTCTTCAGCCGCGCCAGTTCCGAGTAATTCACCATCACGCGCGTCACGCCGCGTGTGTGCAGTTCATCGATCCACCGCGCGGGGGATTCGGGGTGATTCCCCACGGCTTCAGCAAAGAGCGAGGTGTCGTACGTGGTGCTGTAGATCACCGGCTCGGTGTGATACAGGGGCGTCGCATCCCCGAGCAGGTACAGCACATCGCCGGGTCTTGATGTGAAATTGCAGTACACGATGGGCCCGGCTTCCGCCAGGAACTGCCTCTGATCGCCCTCCACCATTGTTTCAAAGGTGCTTCTGGCGAGCGATCCAGAGATCACGCCCGGCCCCGGCGTCAAGAGCCCATTGGGTCCTTGCCCGCCGGGACCCTCTTCAAGATACCGGTGCACCGCATACGCCCCCTCCGGCACCATCGCCCACAGCATGATCACAAGGACCTTTCCCGCCCAGGCAGGCCACCGACGCAAACCCTCCTTCTGATCATGGCTCTCCCACGCGATACCCGCCATCACCGCCATCGCCATGCACCCGGTCACCAGCAGCGGGATCAGAAACCTCGACTGGATGTGCGTCAACCCCAGCCATGCCGTCGTCTGCACCACCAGACACGTCGCAAGCAGCAGCCCTACCCCGCGGCTCTGCCGAATCAGAGAGATCAGCACGCATGCCGCCATGGAGACCGGGAAGAACCAAGCCCACTGCGGGTGTGCAAACCCGCGGTGCCTCGCCCCCGCCGGATCCAGCCCGTCGGCCATGAAAATCAGCTTGAAGCGATCCAGCCACGATCCATCAAAGCGGTGTGCACCCAGATACCGCTCGACCTGCTCCATACTCCAGTGCCCGTTGCCAAAGAGCCCCGACGCCTGCGGGAACACCGGATTCCCGCACGCTTCCCAGTTCCTCACGAGCCACGGAGCGAGTGTGCAGAGCCCCGCGACGCACGCCCCGGCTGTCACCGCCCACCACGCCGCGGGCCGTGTCTTCCAAAGCAGCATGAGCCCGACCACCGGCGCGCCCATGAAGATCGCCGTCGGCTTGGCCCCGCACGCAGCGCCGACCAATACGCCGCACACCACGCCGCGGACAAGCCCCGCCCGCGCCGTCATCCCCGCCGAGGAGCCCTGACCCATCAGCGCAGCGCTGCACGCACACGCCAGCAGGAGCACCACCGCGCTCTCGTTGTACGCCATCGATCCAACCACCAGGAGCCACGGCACGATCACCGCCGCCGCCGCGGTCGCAGCGCTCGCCGCCCGCGCTGCGGTAGGCCCCACGCCCGCCGCACGTGCAGCCGCCATCCCCGCCCGCCCCACGCACCACGCACCAAGCGCGGCGATCCCCGCGACCAGGAGCTGCGATGAAAGCAGCACCGTGCCATCCCCCGCAAGCAGGTCCTTCGAACCCGTCATCGCCCCCATGTGCATGAACGCCGCTTCCACATACCCCGGCAGGTATGAGTACACGTTGTGGCCCAGCGGCTCAAGCTTTCCCGCCGCCAGCCACTCTTTCGGAAGCTGCAGGTGATAGCTCAGGACGTCATACCCGCGAAACTCGCTCTCCCACAACGCACCCGGCGGGTTCGAGGCGGCCACGAACAGGATCGCGCCCCCGCACATCCACGCCAGTGCGATCGGCACTCGGCTGTGCCACCCAAGCGGCGTGGCCAGGGCCATCAGGTCAACGCCCAGGTGGAGCGCGCGAAACACCGGCGCCGCCGCGATCCCCGCGCCGATCACCAGCGGCGCAAGCGCCCACGCACGACCCGAAAGGCCAAGCCCGCCCCCAAAGAGCCCCGCCACCCCCATCAGGTGGCTCACGCTCAGCATCCACGCAAGCCCCAATCCCACCGAAAGGCACGGCATATCCCAGACGCCGCGCTCCACCCCCGCGCACCTCCGCGCGATCATCGACAGAAGCATCCCCCAGCCCACCGACGCCGCCAGATACAGCAGCGCACGCGGACCCGAGTCAAAGAGAATCCAGATCAACGAGAGCAGGTTCTGCGGATTCTGCACCGACGATGTGCTCACCAGCCCCAGCACCGCAAGCCCGATGGCGCAGAACACCAGCATCCACAGGAGCCGGTCGGGCGAGACTCGTCTGGACCCAGTCTCAAGTGCGGGCGGAGGTTGGGACATGGCCGGTGCGTTCCGTCGGGGTGGAGTGAAAAGAACCTCGTGCGAGTGGATAGGATACGAAGATGCCCGCCACGTCGAAGAACCCGCCGGCCCCACGCCCAGAGCCCGACGAGCCGTTGGCGCCCGATCTTGAGATCGTGGAACCGCTGTGCTCGGTCTTCCGCCGCAAGCTCAAGGCCGAGGGACTCAAGTACACGCCCGAGCGAGCCCAGATCCTCGACAGCGTGATCCGCATCGACGGCGTCTTCGAGGTTGAAGGCCTCATCGACACCCTCCGCAAAGGTCCCCTCCGTGTCAGCAAGGCCACCGTCTACCGCACCGTGCGCCTGCTCCAGGAGGCCGGCATCATCCAGCGCGTCCTCTTTGATCAGGAGCAATCGCACTACCAGCTCGTCTACGGCCGCAAGCCCAGCGACCTGGTCATCCGAATGGATACGCGCCAGATCATCCCGATCGACGTACCCGAGCTGGTCGCCATCCGCGACGCGATCTGTAAACGCCTGAACCTCGAGCCCAAGGGCCATCGCTTCCAGATCTTCGCCGTCGGAAATTGACCGCTTCTCCGCACACCCAGCGCGTGACTACGCCGACGCCATCCTCCCAGCCCAGCGGCCTGCGCGGACTCTTCAAGTCCTCGGTCCGCCGCCTCCTGCGCCCCGCCACCTGGGACCTCCAGCAGTCCCTCAACCGCATCGAAGCCGCGCTGGCGGATCAAGCCGCCCCTTCCCATGGTTCAGTCTGGCGCGGCGGGCCCGACGGCCGTGCCGTAAGACCCGACGCCACGGAGGACCCCGTCGCCACCGGCAAATACCGGGACGAACTGCACTACTGGGTCGCCGCCGTCGGCGGTGCGGAACCAACCCACGGCGAGCGGTTCGTGGAAGTATTTTCCGGCTGGCAGTGCACACGGCTTAATGAGCTCGCCGACCGCCTTTCCATCGATCGCGGCGCCGCCATGGACGCGTGGACCGCCGCCCGGGATGTTGTGGAGATCGGCGGCGGCCCCATTCCCTGCTGTGCATTCCGCCCCTTCCGTTCCGCCGTCGCGGTTGATCCACTCGCCGACGGCTATCTCTCTTCGCGCCTGGTTCCATCCGCGGTGCTGAACCGTCCCATCGTCCACCTCACCGCGTGCGGGGAGAACATCCCGCTCCCCGCCGCATCCTGCGATCTGGTCATCGCCGAGAACTGCCTCGACCACACCGACCAGCCCGCCCTGGTCGTCCAGGAAATACAGCGGCTTCTTCGACCCGGCGGCCTCGTCTGGCTCCTGGTCGATCTCATGGACTACAGCGACCACATGCACCCAAGCCCGATGTCCGCGCAGAGGCTCAAGGATCTCTTTGTTCCGCGCGGCTTTGAGTTTCTTTACAACGAGTCGTGGGAGGGCGCAAGCCACCCCATGGCCAAGCTCCAGCTCCGCGCCCTTCTCCGGCGGTCCCCTCGCTAGGCCGCGATCGCGCCTGAATCATTCTGACGCTGGTGCGCGATGATCGCACGCAGGCAGGCGCTCACCAGGACATCCCGGTTGACCGGCTTGGGCAGGTGTGCATCAAACCCGCACGCGAGGCTCCGTGCGACATCCGTCGCCATCGCGTGTGCCGTGATCGCGATCAAGGGCACGTTGATGCCCCGCGACCTGAGCTCCTTGGCCGCCGTGATCCCGTCGAGCCTGGGCATGTCGACGTCCATCAGCACCAGCGAATAGTCACGGCCCGCCGCGTGCTCGCGTGCGATCATCTCGACCGCCTCCACGCCATCGGCGACGCACTCCACCGTTGCGCCCGCCTTCTCGAGCACGTACGTGACCAGCCTCCTGATATCCGGCGCATCGTCGGCGATCAGCACGCGGTCTGAACTGCGGAAGCGCGTCCGCCCACCCGTGCTCCTCGCCGAGCCGCTCACGACCGCTTCGCCCTCGGCCGCCCCCGCCGGTATCTCCAGCGTGAACGTGCTGCCGATCCCCGGCTCGCTCGAAACCCGCAGCGTCCCCCCAAGCGCCAGCGCGATGTGGCGGCTGATCGCAAGCCCCAGGCCAGTCCCGCCGAACTTGCGGGTCGTGCTCGCGTCCGCCTGCGTGAACGGTCGGAAGAGCGAGCTCATCTGCTCGCCGGTCATCCCGATCCCCGTGTCTCGCACCGCGAGCGAGAGGAGCCACCTCCCATCCTCCGTGTGCGTCGCGCCGCAGACGACGTCGATCGAACCCCGCGAGGTGAACTTGGTCGAGTTGCCCACCAGGTTGAGAAGAATCTGACGCAGCCGCGTGGGATCGCTCCGAACCGTCTCGGGGAAACCCGCCTGGACGTGCGCCACCAGTTCAACGCCCTTGGCCGCCGTCACGTGCCGCAGCGATGCACACACGTCGCGAACGATCTGCGCCGGGTCGCAGGGGATGCTCTCGAGCTTCAGCTCTCCGGCCTCGATCTTCGAAAGATCGAGGATGTCGTTGATGATCGCAAGCAGGTGCTCGCCGTGGCGGCGGACCAGTTCGAGATACTCGCCCTTCTCCTGGTCGCTGAGATCCTCTGAACGCAGGAGCTCGCTGAAACCCAGGATGGCCGTCATCGGAGTCCGGATCTCGTGGCTCATGTTCGCCAGGAAGGCGCTCTTGGCGACGTTCGCGGCGTCCGCCTCCCGGCGCGCCGCCTCGAGTTCCTGCGTCCGCAGAGAGACCAGCCGCTCAAGCTCGATCTCCCGGTTCTTGAGCGTCTCGTGCAGCTCGCGCTGGTAACGCCTCGCCTCGAACGACACGCGGAACTCGCCCAGGCTGAAGGCGAACTTCCATGACCAGAAGACCAGCACCACCATCAGGCACGTCAGCAGCCGGTACGCCGGCCACACAAACGCCAGGATCGACATCGCGTACCCGCACACCGCGCACAGCGCAAAGATCCACGCAAGCTGCATCAGCTTGCGGTTGCGGTCGGGCGGAGCAACCTCCAGGTACGAACACCGCCAGAAGACAAAGATGCGTGCATATGCCCCGATCACCAGCGTCGTCAGGAAAACCAGCGCGATGATCCACGGCCAGTCGGGCTTTCCCTCGGCCGTCACCATGCAGTGCGTCCGAGGCATGTACGAGCCGTTGCCCGTCCAGAAGTTGACGAACCCGTCCCAATAACCACCCGGACCAGCGTTGTGCACGCTCGCCTCGCAGGCAGTCTGGACCCCGTTCGCAACCTCGCTCATCAATGTCCCCGGTCAGACGGCAGGCCCACGGCAAAGAAGACTCAATTCCCCGGGTTCTCATCGACCAGCCGTATCGATGCATGAGCGAGAGTCACAGGCGAACGCTCTTTGGGTGGTCTGTAAGGGCATGTGCGTGCAGATCGAGGAGGTTCCCTCGCATCCCCCGCAAGTCGCACGTGGGGTGCTTTCCTCGCGTGTTTACCCGGAAAGTCCGATTCTCGGACGTCGTTGCCTCAGGGCAGGATCAGCATCGAGTCCCCGTAGCTGTAGAAGCGATACCCAGCACTCAGTGCATGCCGGTAGATCTCCATCGCCCGCGGCACGCCCCCTTCGTACAGCGATCCCACCATCGCCAGCAGCGTCGAACGCGGCAGGTGGAAATTCGTCATCATCCCCGTGCACCAACGCCACCGATACCCCGGCGTGATGAGTATCCGCGTCGAAATCGACTCGGGCAGCGATTCGCCCCGCTCCTCACGCTGTCCATACGACTCAAGCGCCCGTGCACTGGTCGTCCCCACGGCGATCACGCGCCGTCCGGCGACCCGTGCACGTTCAATCGCCGACCGCACCGAAGGGCCGACGCTGCACCACTCCTCGTGCATCTCGTGCTCTTCCACAAACTCCGCGTCCACCGGCCGGAACGTTCCCGTGCCCACGTGCAGCACGACCTCGGCGCGCTGCACACCCCGTGCGTCGAGTGCGCTGAGCAACCCGGGCGTGAAGTGAAGCCCCGCCGTCGGCGCGGCCACCGACCCCACGACACCCAACTGCACACCCTCGACGTTCGACCGGCCCTTTGCAAAGACCGTCTGGTACCGCCCCCGGTCCTCCAGGTCATCGATCTCCCGGCCCTGCGCTTGCCGGGCCTTGACGATGTAGGGCGGGAGCGGGGTTCTTCCGATGTGCTCAAGATCGTTGACGACCTCTCCGGTTCCGCCGCGCACATCCACCACCCACGCCCCGTGCTCTTCCCGCGAACGCTCACGCAGCGCGAGCACGATCTCCGATGGTGCGCCGTCGGGCCGGTCAAGACGTATCTCTATCCCCGGCCTCAGATGCCCGGCCTTGAGCAGGCAAACCCACCCCCCCCCGGCCGCCGATGCGAGGAAAAGCCCTTCGATCCTTCCGCCCGTCCCCTCACGCTTGCCGGCAAGCCGGGCCGGCAGCACCCGCGTCGCATTGAAGATCAACAGATCCCCGGGCGAAAGAATCTCCGGGAGATCTCGGACGTGGCGGTCCTCAAGCCGCGGCCCATCTCGCGCGGTCACGAGCAGCCGGGCGGAGTCGCGGGGGGTGGCCGCCACGGTCGCGATCCGGTCGGGTGGCAATTCATACTCAAGGTCGCTGGTCCGCAACACCGTCGTTTCTCCGCAACATCCCGCCGTGGCCCGAGGACAACACCCCGCAGCGGCCGGAGCGTAGTTGCCGCCAAGCGGCCCCGAGCAGGTCTCGAAAGCCGCTTATTCTCGGACCCGTCCGATAGCCCGGGCCGTGGCATGCCCTTCGTTTCTTCCCCGGTGTCATGGTCGACAACATATCAAGAGTGGAAGCATGGCTATCCGTTGCTGCACATCATGCCACCCTCCGCGCCGGCGGGGCTCCTCGCCCCGAGGAAGACGCCGTTCAGCAGGCCATCGCTGACCGTCGCGAAGCCTCGCGGGTTCTCAACGCTCCCCCCATGGTCCCGCTGGACCTGGTGCTGGCGCGCCGGGCACGCGAGTTTGCATCCCTGACCGCCGACGCGGGAATCGTCGACCGCTGGACCGCGCAGCTCCTGAATCCTCCCGCGCAGAGCTGCCAGTGCCGCTGCAACTCGCGGCCGGGCATCCCCGATGCACCCGCGCCGCTTCCGACGCTGGAGACCCAGGTTTCGCACCAGTTGCTCACCACGTACCGGACCATCACCAAGACCAACACGGGTCGACTGATCGACATGGTCGTATGAGCCGGGCGACCGCGCCTCGCCAGCCGCCTACGGATATGCCTTGACCGCCGTCGCGCCCGGATAGAACGCCAGCACCTGCTGGTTCCAGGGGATGCCCGCGTCGGCCATGCCCTTGAGGCACCACTGGCACATGCCCACGCCGTGGCCGAACCCGCGGCCCCGGATGATGAACGTCGGGATCCCGTTGTCGTTCGACGGTGTGAACTCCAGATCGCTGCTGTTCACGCGCGTGGGGGCGGTGATCGCCGTGAATCCATCCGCGGCGACGTTGCACGCCACCCGCAGTTCCTCCGCCGAGAGCGAGTAGGACTTCTGTCGGTCGTCCATCACCGTGTAGCGTGCCGGCCGCGTCGTAGAGGTCACCTTCTCAACAACCACCGCCCGCACCGGGCCGATCGCCCGGACCGGGTGTCCGCTCGATCGTCCCCACGCCGCCAGGCGCGCGCCCAGTTCGTCGGCCCGCCGAACGACTTCCCAGCGGTACAGCCGGGCCTGCTGGCAATAGTGGTTGCGGACCTGCCCCTGGATCGGCGCGGCGAGGTTGTATTCGTACCCCTTGGTGATGGGCCAGACCTCCGCCGCCGAGCCCGCCCGGCCCCCGCACGTGCTCGAGTAATACGCCTTGAAGAGTTCGCCGTTGAAGGTCAGCACCACGCCCCGCGTGTTCAGAACCGCCTGCCGCGCCGTCGGGTTGTTTGTCGCCCCCCCGAAGACCTGGTCGGCCTGCGTGTTCTCAACGTCAAAGGGCCGGCCCGCCTTGCGGTCAAGTTCGCGCTCAAAGAGTGCGTAGGTCCGTGCACACACCGCCTGAGACTCGTACGCGGCGAGCGGCCACTTGGCAAAGAGCTCCTTGGCCAGGACGCCCGGCAGGTAGTCCTCGATCGACATGTCGATGATGACGTCAAACTTCCCCGCACCCACATCAGACGCCGGACGCAGGATCACCTGCCCGGGATATTCGACCCCGTCAACGGTGATGTTGGGGGCCGGCGAGATCGGGTGCCCGACATTTCCCGCCCCCGTGGAGCTCGACGCGATCGTGACCGTGATCCCCTTCGGGAACTGGACGTACTCCCCCGAGGCGGTCACCAGCCTGATTCCCTCGGGCGTCATGCCGGCGCTGAACGGCGACGTGATCGGGACGGGCCGCATCTGGTGGCCGATCGCCTGCAGCGCCACCTTCGATTCAATCCTGCTCCCATCCGCCGCCGGCTTCACACGGACACGGATGTCGGGTTCGCTCTCATAGAGCGGCGCACCCGGCACGCGCACGGGTGTCGTCGTCTTGTCGGCGCCCGCCGCGGCGGTGCTGTCCGAGGTCCGGTTGGGCCTGCGGCGGCTCGCGACAGGGTCAAAGGATGAACACGACCAGACCGAGAGCGTTACCGCCGCCAGCACCAGCGCCACCAGCGCGGTCGCCGGCGAAAACGCCGCGATCGCGAGCCTGCGCGCACGGCGACGACCCGGTCCCTTGCGGCCGCCACGCCCACCGTGCCTGCGAACCCCGCCTCGTTGAGTCCTGCCCATCTGACCACCCGCTTCCTGCGTTCAAACCACGTACTTCCACCCAGCCCGACCACGCGTCCGCGACGAACCGCCCGCGACCCGGTAGGATAATGTTCTGCACGCTGCCCGGAAGCCCTGCACAGTGCACATCCTGCACAGGGACCGTGCGGCCCAGCCGGTCATCGACACCGGCAAGGAGTTCCCGACCGATGCGATCCTCGCGTTGCCATTCCGGATCCGATCCCCTCGGTCACAGCCTATCGGCAAGGTTGCGCCGTCGCCTCCTCTTTGCGGGAAGAGGATCTGCCCTTGCACTCACCGCGGCACTTCTCGCGGGTTCCCCGGCCGGATGCTACTCGCGTCCCGGCCCTCCGGATGTGCTCGCCGAGCAGTTCTCCGCCGCCCAGATCACCGTCCAGCCCGAGGGCGGGCAGTACGTCATCGTCGCGCAGGTTGGTTCCCCCGGCTACGCCCTGATCATGGACTCCACCTGGGATGCCTACCGCGGCAAGCAGGTGTACGTCACTGTTCGCAGGCCCGACCCGCGATTCACGTACGCACAGGTTGTCACCGAGCTCCGCCTGCTCACCACCGTGGAAACCAAGGAGCAGATTACGGTCTTCGCCCGCGTGGCCGACCACGGACAGGAAGACATCGAGGATGAATACCGTCTCGCGGCCCAGGTGCTCATCGCCGCGCCGCAGAACAATGACGGCCTGATCGTCAAGTAAGTGCGTGCCATCCCGCCGCCGGGAGTGCACGCAAGGTCCGGGGGGATCGACGTGAACGCTGACCAGATCTCGTGCGATCCACGCACATGTGCACTTCTCCGCCTCACCCTCGCCGAAGGACTCGGTCCCATCCTTGTCGGAAGGCTCCTGACGCACTTTGGCTCCCCCGAGGCAATCCTGGCGGCGAGCCCGGCCCAGCTTGAGCGCGTCCGCGGGCTCGGGCCCGCGCGCTCGCGTGCAATCGCGGCCGCCATCGCCGACGTGGGTCATCAGCTCGACCGCGAACTGGAGCTCATCCACCGCCACGGGGTGAGGCTGCTGGCGATCGGAACCGACGCGTATCCCCCCGCGCTCGCCCAGATCGCAGACCCCCCGCCCCTGCTCTATGTCCGCGGCCATATCGACCATGCCGGCCTTGATCAATACTGCGTCGCGATCGTGGGATCGCGCGAGTGCACACACTACGGGCTCGAACAGGCCGGCCGGTTCGCCGCGGGTCTTGCGGGTTCGGGCCTGACGGTGGTCTCCGGCGGAGCACGCGGGATCGACACCGCCGCGCACCGCGGAGCCCGAAGCGCTGGTGGCCGGACGGTCGCGGTCCTGGGGTGCGGACTGGCGCAGTGCTATCCACCGGAAAATGCCGAGCTCTTTGATCGCCTTGTCGCGGACCAGGCGGGCGCGGTGGTGGGGGAGTTGCCCATGTCAACGCCTCCCAAATCCGAGAACTTTCCCGCACGCAACCGGATCATCTCTGGCCTGAGCCTGGGCGTCCTGGTGGTCGAGGCTGGCCCGCGCTCGGGCTCACTGATCACGGCGAGATTGGCCGGGGAAGACCATGGGCGTGAAGTCATGGCGCTCCCGGGCCGCGTTGATTCGTTGGCCAGCCGGGGCGCCAACGAACTCCTCAAGTCAGGATGTGCATCCCTCGTCACCGAGCCCGCCGACGTGATCGACCTGCTGCACGCACCCGGCCGCCGCCACCACGAGGGACACGAAGTTTCGCTCTGGAAATCCGCCGATCCCTCTGCCGACGTCCCCCCGGAGTTACCGCCGACACGCGTGCCCGACGCGCTGGCCACCGCGGATCGCGAGATCGGCCTCACGCCCCGTCAGCAATCGATCATCGATTCCATCGGCCCCTGCGGCGAACGGGCCACCATCGAACAGATCGCCGACCGAACCAGCACGCCGATCCATGTCCTGCGCTCCGAGTTGACGATCCTCGAACTCCGTCGCAGCGTTCGACGTGCAGGAAGTGCCTTCGAACGCGCGAGATAGGGCTCCGCGCCCCCCTTGAATCCGCCTGTACGGTTCATCCGAACATTGACTTGACGAAGGGCTCTGATCGCCTACAATGTACCGAACGCGGGACACGACGTCTGATCGGCGTTGTGCATCGCGGGCAAGTGTTGTCAGGACCCGCAGGAGGCAGGTCCGTTCGCAGGTTCGAGCGTCGTTCGCGGGATTCGCGGTCGGCGCGGTGTGGATTGAGGCGTCCCAATTTCGCGTTTCGATGTCCGGTTGCAGCACGTTCATCGCGCCTGCACCACCGACCATTCACCGCGAATCCAACGCCAAGCTCGATCGGCACGGAGGCTGAGCGATGCAAACCGACGAACGCTGGAACACCGTGAAACGCACACCATGTGCATCCAGAGTCGGCCCCGGTGCGGCCACACGCGAGCATCCTCCTGGCGCGGGTTCGTTCGTTCGCGGTTCAAGCACCGCACGCCAAGTGCCTGGCCGGACGGGGGCTCCATCAGATTTCCATGCGGGCTTTGACGCACTTCGTTCGGTGTGCGATCGCTCGGTGGTCGCCCTGCACTCGGCGTGGTCTGCTCTTTGCCCGCGAATCTCGCCCGGTCTTGAGCCTGTGCACACGGGGTTGTCCAGCAGCCGCTCGGGCTCCATCACGTCCGACGCATCCGCAAGCTACCTCACCCGCTCTTTTCGCCCCGCGGGGGGCACGGTCTCAACGCCCGAGCCCGAGATGCAGGTCGAGCAAAGCGGATCTTCCATCTCAAGCATGATCTGGAGCTTGATCACCGGATCAGTAGACGGGGTGGGCTCGCTCCTTGGAAGGCTCCGATCTTTTACATTTCGTGCGGGCGATGCGGAGAAGGGTGAGTTCGAAGCCGACGACTTTGCGGACAGTGATGTGGGTGCAGATTCGACCTCTCCCGAGCTTCGGCGTGCACCGGGCGTTTCGGTCGTCTGCCTGGGACCGGGCGGGGAGTTCACACGCGAACTCATCCAGCTCCGTGTTCACGATGAGACCACCGACGGCACCGTCTTTGAAGAGGTAGATGCGCGGTGGGATGGTCATGGCAGCCTTCGGGCTTCTGAGGCGGAGACCTCGCACCCTGTCACGTCGGCCTGGGTTGACGGCATCGGTCGACCGGGCGAGGCTGGTCTGGCGGGGCAGGATTCGTGTGCAACCCCTTCCTCCGGCACTTCTTTCCGCGAAGTCCTGGGTCAATCTCTCGAGTCGCGGCTTGCCCAAGGGCTCGGTCGTCTGGTGGTCGCCGAGCGTGCATTCGACGCCCAGGCGGGACGGCTCATCGCCGCGCAGGTGGCGTGGTCCAATCTCGCTTCGAGCCTGAGCCTGAACGCGGCGCCATGCGGAGCATCGAGCGCTGAGGTGATCGAGCCGTCGAGTCCTCCCCGGGGGGTCGCGCCGGCGGCGGGTCATACACAAACTACCGGCGTTCTTTGCCCGGGCGATCGCCCGGCAACGGCCGCCGACGTGAGG
Source organism: Phycisphaerales bacterium (assembly GCA_035298585.1). GTDB lineage: Bacteria > Planctomycetota > Phycisphaerae > Phycisphaerales > UBA1924 > JAEUJB01. Next base: position 21,363 of record DATGXW010000278.1, on the reverse strand, counting down.
GGTGCGGGCGTCCGCCACCCAGGTCAGTCTTCTTCCAAACCAGTCGATTCCACCCTTGTGGATCAGGCGGCAAACGCCGAGGAGTCCAGCAGCGATGAATCTCACCCCCAAGCAGTTGAAAATCCTCCAGCTCATCCGCGATTGGCGCGTCCGGCGGGGGTATTCCCCGACCATGCAGGAGCTCGCGGACGAGATCGGCGTGAGCAAGGTCACGGTCTTCGAGCACGTCGAGGCGCTCATCAAGAAGGGCGCGCTCGTGCGCGAGCCGAACAAGGCACGCTCTTTGTCGATCGCTGACGGCATCGCCGTTCCCGACGAGTCGCGTCCCCTGCGATTCCCCCTGGTGGGCAAGATCGCCGCCGGCAACCCGATCGAGCGCGTCGCCGACCTGGAGGAAATCGACCTGGCCGAAGTCCTCGGCGGCCGCACCGGCAAGACCGAGTCGACCTTCGCCCTCAAGGTGGAGGGGGATTCGATGCGTGATGAGGGCATCCTTGATGGCGACTTCGTGCTGATCGAGCGCAGCCAGGTGGCCCAGAACGGCGACCGGGTTGTAGCGCTCCTGCCCGACGGCTCCACCACGCTCAAGACCTTCTTCCGCGAACCCGACCACATCCGCCTCCAGCCGGCAAACCCCGCCTTTGAGGCGATCCGGGTTCCCTTCTGCCAGGTCCAGGGCGTGGTGAAGGGTGTCGTCCGTCGATACGGCCGCTGATCCGCAGTCTGAAACGGGTCCCCGAAATGGCCCCTGAAATGGGCTGCCGAGATTGGGCCGCAAACGCGTCCCGATGCCGGCCAGAAGCCGGTCCCGAGGCGGCGCCACAGTGCCCCTCAACGCGGGCCGGCAGGGAAGCGCGGGCGGTTTCAACACCTCCACGCCGCAGGGGCTCTCTCGCGGAAGCGCTGGTGTAGATTACGATTCAAACAGTGTGCCCGGTGAAAGCCGTGTGCACTGCTTCTGCCCTGTTCTTCGCTTCTGGCCTGTTCCTCGTTCTGGCCTCTCGCCCATCTGGACATCTTGCAGTCCAGTCGCCCCCCCCGGCGATCAATTGTGGCCGCTCCATCCATCCTCGGGCCGATAGCATCCCTTTAGACGCGATGCTTCACGTTGTGCTGTCCGCACACACGCCGGTCCTTACACGTCCGATCGGATTCCCGCGGCCAATGTGCAGCCCGTCCCCCGAGATGCGCCCCGATGCGTCTGGCCGACCTGTTTGCCGGATTGAACGTTCAGACCCTCCGACCGCAGGATGCCTCGGTCCGGATCTGTGACATCACCGAAGACAGCCGGACCGCCGTGCCCGGCTCGCTCTTTGTCGCGCGCTCGGGTCTCAAGGCCGATGGACGTGCATACATCACCTCCGCCATCCAGGCCGGCGCGGTGGCGGTCTTGACCACCCCCGAAACACCCGATGATCCCGCGTGGACGGTCCCGATCCTCCGCGCGACCGATGTCCCCGCCGTCAGCGGGCAGGTCGCCGAGCGCTTCTACGGCGAGCCGTCTTCCAGGCTCGACGTCGTCGCCGTCACGGGCACCAACGGCAAGTCGACAATCTCGTACCTGGTCTGGAAGATCCTCAACGATTCGCAGACACGGTGCGGGCTCATCGGCACGGTCATCACCGACGATGGCCGCGAGGTCGCCCGCTCCTCCATGACGACTCCGCCCGCGATCGAACTGAGCTGGACGCTCGCGTCCATGGTCGAGGCGGGGTGCCGTGCGGCGTCGATGGAGGCATCGAGCCACGCGCTCGACCAGAAGCGGGTGGACGCGATCACGATCAAGGTCGGCATCTTCACCAACCTGACCGGGGACCATCTCGATTACCACAGGACGATGGAGGCCTATGCACAGGCCAAGGCCCGGCTCTTTGAAAGGCTCATCCCGTCGGGCGTCGCGATCGTGAATATCGATGATCCCTGGGCGGGAAGAATCACCCGCGCTCACGCGGGAGCCACCATCATGTGCAGCGCCCAGTCGCGCGCAGGCGAGCGGCACGCATCGGGCGCGGTCGTCGATGCTTCCGTCGAGGTTGTCCAGGGGGGCGTCGAGGGGATGCACCTCCGCCTGAAGGGACCGTGGGGCATCATCGAAGCCCATGTGCCCCTGATCGGGCGATACAACGCGATGAACGTGCTTGAGTCGGTGGCCGCCGCACATGCACTTGGCGTTCCCGCAGTGGAGATCGAGCGGATTCTTCCGTCGCTCACCGCCCCTCCCGGCCGGCTGGAGCGTGTGCAGGTGCAGGGCGCGGCGGGTCCTCGGGTGTACGTCGATTATGCACACAGCGACGACTCGCTGCGCAACGTGCTACAGGCGGTTCGCGGGGCGATGCAGGACGACCCCACCGCCGGCAGGCTGTGGGCGGTCTTTGGGTGCGGAGGCGACCGCGATCGGACCAAGCGTCCGCGGATGGGTCTTGCCGCCAGCGAGCTTGCCGACGTCGCGGTGGTGACCAGCGACAATCCGCGGTCAGAGAACCCCGGCGCGATCGTCAAGGAGATCATGGCCGGCATCCCGCAGTCGGCCCGAGATCGCGTGAAAGTCCACGTGGAGCGCGACCAGGCGATCCGCGCCGCGGTGATCGATGCCGACATCCGGGATGTCATCGTGATCGCGGGCAAGGGCCACGAGACCGAACAGATCAGGGCTGGCGCGGACGGCGTCCTGGTTTCAAGCCATTTTGATGACCGTGAGCACGCCGCCGAGGCGCTGCGTGCCCGGCACCTCACCGCGACCGAACGCTGATGGACGCCCGCTGCGCGTCCGGAAGAGAGAAGACGAGCCATGACGTTCTGGGAACTCGAATCTCTGCGGTCTCGACTCAATGGCTCCTGGCTGCGCCCGCCCGGCGCCGGTTCGGTCACCGCGATGGGCGTTTCCACCGACTCGCGTGCGGTCATGCCCGGGCAGGTTTTTATCGCCCTCAAGGGTGAACGCATGGATGGGCACGACTACCTTGGCCAGGCGGCAAGCTCGGGGGCCGCGCTCCTGGTGGTGGATGACCCGGGCAAGATCCCGCACGACCTCCGGCCGGGCGCCGCGATCGTTCAGGTGCCTGACACCGGCGATGCACTCCTGGCCCTCGCCGCCGCCTGGCGTGCCGCGCTGACCGGCGTGCCCGTCGTCGCCGTCACCGGATCCAACGGCAAGACCACCACGACCCGCCTCGTGGAATCAGTCCTCCGCGGCCTGGGACCGGGCACGGCCTCGATCAAGTCCTTCAACAACCGCATCGGCGTTCCGCTCACGATCCTGCGTGCAGCGCCCACCGACCGCTTCCTGGTCTGCGAGGTCGGCACCAATGCCATCGGCGAGATCGCCGAACTCGCCGCCGTCATCGAGCCCGACATCACCGTCATTACCAGCATCGGCCGCGAGCACCTCGAAGGCCTGGGGGGCATCCAGGGTTCGGTCAACGAAGCCGTCGAACTGGTCCGAAAGCTCAGGCCGGGGGGCACGGTCATCATGCCGTCGGGGTGCCCGGAGCTCGACGCGGCGATTTCCCGAACACCCGTCGGGTCAGGGAAGCTGGCGGGTTCGGTGCTCCGCTTTGGGGAGGGCGCGGGCCCGCAGCTCTCAATCTCGGCGATCCTGTGTGATGATGCGGGCGTTGCGTTTTCGCTGGGGGATGACCGTTTCACGGTGCCGTTGATCGGTCGGCACAATGCACACAACGCGGCCGCGGCCGTCGGGGTCGGAAGAACCCTGGGGGTCGCGGGAGACGTGATCACGGCCTGCCTGGCGAGCGCCAAGGGCGCGGAGATGCGGCTCGAGCGTCGATCGATCACCCTTCCCAAGGGTCCGCCCTCGATCGACATCATCAACGACGCCTACAACGCCAACCCGGAGTCGATGCTCGCGGCGATCTCGACGTTCAAGGACCTCTTTGGCGCCCGGCCCCGCCGCAAGGTGGCCGTCCTGGGCGACATGCTCGAACTGGGCGAACACGGCCCTGACTGTCACCGCGAGATCGGGGATGCGCTGGCCGCGGCGGGGGTCTTTGACCTGTGCATCCTCATCGGCCCGCTCATGATGTTCGCGGCCGACCGGGTCAACAAGGCGATGGGCCCCGACCGGGTCATTCCGCTCCCCAAGCTGGACGAAGCGGGCGGCATGAAAGTCGCCGAACACCTCAAGCCGGGTGACGCCGTCCTGCTCAAGGGTTCGCGGGGGATGGGGATCGAGCGGGTGCTCAAGGCGATTGAGAGTCTTTCGTTGCCCGTCGCCGGACCTGCATAAGTCCTTTCGGTTGATCCTTCGGGCGGCGAGCGGGCGATAATCCATCCTGAACTTTCCCATCGCACGCACGGCGGGCGATCCCGTGATTGACCGGTTCATCCTCCTGAGAAGCGATGCTGTATTGGCTGCTTGATCTCACCCGCGACTGGCTGATCGACTCCAAGATCTACTGGCTGTTCAGTGTCCTGGACCAGGTCCAGTTCCGTGCACTGGCCGCCGCGGGACTTTCCTTTGCGATCGTGCTCATGCTGGGCCGCCGCGTCATCGCGGCCCTGGTCCGGCTCAAGATCGGCGACTCGGGACAGTCTGACGCCGAGCTCCTCCAGCAGCAGGCCCAGTCCAAGGCCAACACCCCCACGATGGGGGGGGTTCTCATCGCCGGGGCGATCTTCATCTCGGTGGCGCTCCTGGCCGACGTCCGGCAGTTCTACATCTACATGGGCCTGATCGTCCTGCTCTGGACCGCCGCCATCGGCGCCGCCGACGACTGGCTCAAGCTCACCGCCAAGCGACGGGGCACCGGCCGCCAAGGCCTCTTTGCCTGGGAAAAGCTCGTCTTCCAGCTCGGAATCGGCGTGCTCGTGGGGTATTTCGGGTTCACGCACGGGGATAGCTCGGCCGAACTGGATCTTGCACACGTCCTCAACCTCCCTTTCCAGAAGACCTGGTCGGGGGGCGAGATCAGCTCTTCACTCATCTACCTGCCCATGGCCGCGTACATCATTCTCGCCACGCTGATGCTCACGGGCATGAGCAACGCCGTGAACATCACCGACGGGATGGACGGGCTGGCCTCGGGCATCTCGTGTGCAGTCGCCGCAGGCCTCTTCATCCTCTGCCTCGTCGCCGGGGAGACCGGCTGGGCCCGCTATCTCCTGGTCCCGTATGTCCCCTATTCGAGCGAGCTGGCCGTGCTGGCGGGTTCGATGGGGGGGGCGTGCCTGGGCTTCCTGTGGTGGAACTGCGCTCCCGCGCAGGTCTTCATGGGTGATACCGGCTCGCTCTGCCTCGGGGCCCTGATGGGCTACATCGCGACCATCCTCCGCCAGGAGGCCGTCCTGCTCATCATGTCGGGCGTCTTCCTGGTCGAGATCGCCTCGGTCGTGATCCAGGTCGGCTTCTTCAAGCTCACCAAGGGCAAGCGCGTTTTCCGGTGTGCACCCTACCACCACCACCTGCACCTGGGCGGCTGGAAGGAACAGCAGATCGTCGCGCGTCTCTGGATCATCGCGATCCTCCTGGTGGTCGCCGCCTTGGCGACGATCAAGATCCGCTGAATGAAAAAACCCCGGTCCCAAAGGACCGGGGTCGGATCTGTCGCCGCGTATCCGATCGGTCGTTACTTCTTGGCCTTCTCGCGGAAGGCCCTGCGCATCGCTTCGGCGTCAAAGCCCTTGGGCGCTTCACCCGACGTGGCGAACGTGTAGAGCGCCGTGTTGAGGATCACGTTGAGCGTCGAGGAGATCAGCGCCCAGGCGATGATCATGACCACGCCCAGCGCCAGGCACGCAATCCCGCCGATGATCATGGGCTGGACCGTCTGCACACCCGCAGTTCCCATGATGAGCAGCGTCACGCCGCCCGCAAACGGGATGATGATGAGCACGGCCACGGCCAGGCCCACGAGCCCGAGCCCGACGTTGCTCGCCAGCGCGGTTCCCCACGTCTTGCTCATGAGCTTGGCCGACCGCTTCAGGCCCTCGATCGGGCCGACGTTCTCGGCGACCAGGACGGGGATGACAAAGTACGAGGCGATCGTGAACGCCGCGCCCAGGAGCCCGGTGATGATCTTGCCCAGGAACCCGACCCGCTCCTGGATCGCACGCAGCACCATCCCGATCGTCGCCGCGAAGATCGACCACCCCAGGATCAGGTGGATCTTCCCCGCCGCCGCACGAAGCCCGAAGGCGATGGTCGGGTTGCCGCCCCGGAAACGCTCCATCACGCACGCCGCGAGCGCTGCGTTGAAGAAGTTGATCACCAGGAAATTCACGACATAGAAGCCAAACAGGACCGCGTAGTGAAGCAGCGACACCTGGTCGCGGAGCTGCTCGCCCTTCTGCTGGCGGAGCTCTTCCCAAGGCACCGTCAGCGCGATCGGCAGCGCAAATGAGATCAGGACGAGCAGGCCCGCGATCCCGCTGAGTATCGGGAACGCGACCAGCTCCTTGTCCGCCTTGAGAACCCGCCAGCTCTGGCGGAGCAGATCAATGCTGCGACGAACGGTTTCCATGTGCATCCTCCCCATGTACAGCCCAGCGCATGCAGGGGAGCCGTGCAAAGTGCACACTTCCCCCGTGCGGCCCGGCCGCGTGACGCCATCATATTGGAAGTTCACCGCCGCGGGTTGCGAAATCGGTTCTTGGGACGCTGGCTTCCACGCGGCGGGAAGGGTCCTGGCCGTGGTGTGTTCGGTGTTGAGCCCGAACCACCTTGCGAAACTCCATCCTCGCCCGCGTCCGGGCCGTCAGGTTCGCCAGACGAATCACCAGACGAATCTCCAGTCGTGAAACCCGGCATGGAACTTGGTGTTTGGGAATCGTCAGTATCCACCGATTCAGTCGTGCTCTCGTGGTCGTCTTCGCGGGTGGCGGACGCCGCGCGGGGTTCTCCGGCTCCTTCGCTCTGGCGATCCGTGCGCGCAAAGACCAGCCGACCCGCCGAGGTCTGAAGCGTGGAAATCACCATCAGCGGCACCTCGCGGCCGATGAATGGCCCGCCGTCTTCGGCGACGATCATGGTGCCGTCGGCAAGGTATCCCACCGCCTGGCCCGCCTGCTCTCCCGGCTTGACCAGCCGAACCGAGACGACTTCGCCGGCCGCCAAGGCTGGCCGCAGCGCCGTCGCCAGGTCGTTGACGTTGAGCACCGTCGCGCCCTGGATCGTCGCGATCCGGGCCAAGCCCGAGTCGGTCGTGACGATCAAACCGCGGGTCCTGGCCGCCAGTTCGACAAGCGCCTGGTCGGCCCCCATTCCCGGCATGTGGGTCGGGTCGATCGTGACGTCAAGCGCCGTGTGCCGGCGCATCCGCGCGATGATGTCCAGCGCTCGCCGCCCACGTGCACGCTTGAGCCGGTCGCTGCTGTCGGCAAGCTGCTGAAGCTCGGCGATGATGAACCGCGGGATGACGATCGGGGCCTGAAAGAACCCCGTCTGGAGTGCGTCCGCAAAGCGCGCGTCGATCAGCGCTGAGGAATCGATCAGGAGCGGACGCGGCCCGCGGAGCTGCTTGGCAAACTCGACGTACGGGATCACCAGGCGAACATCATCCTGCGTCTGGAGCACCAAGGTCACGCCCAGAAAGCTCAGGCAGATGCCAAGAAAGACCTTGACCATGAAGACAAAGCCCTTGTCGAGCGCGTAGATCTCGGCCAGGAAATCGATCACAAACCCGCACGCGATCGTCGCCGTCACGCCCACCAGCAGGCCGACCGAGACAGAGACGAGCGTGGCGATCTTCTTGCTGGGCGTCAGGAGGTCGATCGCGATGAACAGCGCCGCCATGATCACCGCCACCGTGATCGGCAGATACCAGTGGCGGGCCAGGAACAGGTCGCTCGTCGCCGTGGTCTGCCCCAGTGCATACAGGCGGATCATCCCCGCCGAGATCAGCACGAATACAAACCCGATCCTGACCAGCGTCAGCAGCCGTGCACGTGCACGCATCGTCGCCACCAGGGGATCGACGTACGTCGCGGGCGACTGCTGCGAAGGGGTCGCCGCCGGGCGAATGTGCATGCCCGGCCGCTCGGTGCCCTGGTCAAGTGTCCGCTCGCTGGTTGTTGGTGTGTCGGGATGATCCACGTGCGGGGAGTGTACCAGCACAGGTGGCGGGCGTACCCTCTTCCCGCATGCCCGGTGCACACCGGCGTGGTTATCTGTCCCTTTGATCGACGGCCGGGCCCGGTGCACGGATGGCCCGTGAACCTGGTCAGAGCTTGACCGCAGCAGCCATAAGCGGCCGTCGTCCGGTGCCGCCGGTGTCCTGGCCGTCGATCAAGGGGATGGATGCCCGGGCGTGGGGGGCTCATCCATCCGATCATTGTGCGAACATGGGGATCGCCGTCCCGCGATTCCGACCATTCACGCGATCTCTCCGCGCTGGCCGCACTTGGGACATTCCCTAGGCCGATAGATCCAAGCCGATAGAATGGTGTCAGGCGGGGGGAAGGGGCTTGGTGATGCGAGTGTTCGCGTTCAGGCCAGGTCGATTCGTGCTTTTCAATCCTCCGGCGGGGTTCGCGGGGTTGAGCGCTCTTGCGTGGCTGGTGCTCGCGGTGCTGCTTCCCAGCCTCTCCCAGGCACGCCCTGGCGAGGCGATTGCTCCATCTCAGGCGCGGCAGGGGTCTGGCCCGGAGATCCGCTACGGCGGTGACCGCGACCTTCCTCCCTATGAGTTCATCGACAGCTCGGGCCGGCCCGCTGGGTTCCTCATCGACCTGATCCACGCCATCGGCGCGGAGATCAACGCCCCGGTCACCGTCGAACTCGACGCCTGGGGCTCGGTCATGCTCAAGCTCTCGACGGGCGAGTACGACCTCATGGCGATGGCGGTCGACCCCGACCGCAAGCAGATCATGGCGTTCAGCGATCCGGTGGCGGTGTACGGCTGGGAGATCTTCGTGCGTGATGGGGGCCGCGGCGCCGCATCGCTCGAAGATCTCAGGGGACAGACCGTCATCGTCAAGCGAGGGTCGATCGTCCAGGAAGTCATCACGTCCCGCAAGATCGACGTCACCCTCGTGACCGTCGATACCGAGCCCGACGCCATCGCCCTCCTGGCCTCCGGCCGCCACGACGCCGCGGTGGTGAGCTCGCAGACCGGCCGCACCGCCATCGCCGCGGGCGGGTACGGCATTGTTTCCACAAGCCCGCAGGTCCTGGTCTCCGACCGTGCCTTCGCCGCCCCGCTCGCCCGCAAGGACCTCATCGAACGCGTCAACCAGGGCCTGGCGAAGGTCCGTGCGTCTGGTGAGTACAACCGGATCTACGAACGCTGGTTCGGCGTCTCGGGCCGGTCGGCGGTTCCGATGATCAAGGTCATGCGCATCGCCGCGTGGGTCGGCATCCCGATCGCCGCGGGGATCGTCATCATGCTGGTGTGGAACCGGACGCTGCGCGTCCGCGTGAAGGACCGCACGCGCGAGCTGGAGATCGAGCTTGCCGAGCATCGCCGGACCGAAAACTCCCTCCGCGAGGCCGAGGCACGCTTCCGTGTCTCGCTCGAAGGATCGGAGATCATGGTCGCCAACCAGGATGCGGACCTCCGCTATACGTGGGTGCACAACCCCCTCAAGTGCTTCGGCGGCGGGTCGATGATCGGCCGCACCGACGGCGAGATGCTCTCGGCCGAATCGGCCGCCGCGCTGACCGAGGCCAAGAAGCATGTCATGGCGACGGGGACGGGCCTGACGCTCAAGCTCGAGCAGGGCGCGGGGCTTGATGTCCGCGAGTACCGGTTGAACGTCGAGCCCTTGCGCGGGTCTGACGGCTCGATCCGCGGGGTCGTCTCGGCGGCGATGGACGTCTCGGAGCTCAGGCGGGCACAGGTCACCATCCTCGAGATGCAGCGCAAGGCCAAGAACGACGAGCGGCTCGAAAGCCTGGGACTGCTCGCGGGCGGGATTGCACACGACTTCAACAACCTGCTCACGGCGATCATGGGCAACGCCGCCCTGGCGATGTCCGATCTTTCGAGCGATTCGACGGCGGCCCAGCGCGTCCGGGCGATCGAGGAGACCGCGCAGTCCGCCGTCGAGATCACCCGCCAGCTCTTCACGTTCACCGGCCGGGGAAGTTCCGCCCGCCGCGAGGCCGTTCGGCTCCAACAGATCGTGGAGGAAACGCTCCGGGACCTGGCGGCCGTGCTTCCCCCTGGCGTGGAGATACACGTCGAGCCCGCGCTGCCCACAACCAATGACGCGGCGCTGCCGTGCGGACGCGAGTCGTCCGCATCAGCGCCCCCGACCACGGCTGGTCAGGGCCGACAGCCTCAGACGCCGCCGGTCACCGCCGTCGTGCAGGCCGACCCCGCGCCGCTGCGGCAGGCGATTCTCAACCTGATCCAGAACGCGGTCGACGCCGTCGGGCTCAAGGGGCGGGTCGTCGCGCGAATCGGCACGATCTTCGCCACCGATGCACAGATCAAGGCCGCCCAGGTCTCCGCCGCCGAAGGGCCCGGCGAGTACGCCTTTGTCGAGGTCTGCGATGACGGCCCGGGCATGGATATCACCCGCGCTGAGAAGCTCTTTGAACCCTTTTACACCACCAAGCCCCGGGGCAAGGGGCTGGGATTGGCCGTGGTCGCCGGCGTGGCGCGCCGCCACCGGGGCATGATCCACGTCGATTCCAGGCCCGGGTGCGGCACGTGCTTCCGGATCTTCTTCCCCGTCGCGCCAGGCGTCGCCGCGACGATCTGAACCTTCGGTCTCAGTGCCGGACTTTCACAGCTTCCTGAGGCACGAGACCAGCGTGTCGATGTGCGTCCTCTCGTGTGCTGCCGAGATCTGGACCCGCAGCCGCGCGTGCCCCTCGGGCACCACCGGGTACCCGAACCCGATCACAAACACGCCCATCTCCAGGAGCTTCCTGCTCATCGCGATCGCCTTGGCCGTGTCGTGCACGATGATCGGGCAGATCGCGGTGGGGGATTCGAGCACCTGGAAGCCCGCCGCCTTGATCTGCGCCCGGACGTAGGCCACGTTGTCCTTGAGCTTCTGTGCGCGCTGCGGCTCGCGCATCAGGATCTCGATCGCCTTGGCCGCGCTCGCGGCCACCGTCACCGGAAGTGCGTTGGAAAACAGCGTCGGACGCCCCCGCTGGATGATCAGGTCCGTCACGCGCTTCGGACCGGCCACAAACCCGCCCGCGGCGCCCCCCAGCGCCTTGCCCAGCGTGCCCGTGAAGATGTCGACGCGGTTGGAGCCCGTCCCCCGCTCCACTTCCATCCCCCAGTGCTCGTGCGTGCCCCGGCCGGTCTTACCCATCACCCCGTGACCGTGCGAATCGTCCACGATCAGCATCGCGTTGTGCTCGTCGCACAGCCTGCGCATCGCCGGGAGGTCCGCGATCGAACCTTCCATGCTGAAGACGCCGTCGGTCACGACGAAGATCTGGCCCGTCACATCCTTGTTGGCCCGCGCCTCCTCCAGCCTCGCCTGGAGCGAGTCGGGCCCCGTGAGCCGGTTGTTCTTGTAGATGGTCTTGAGCACACCCTTCTTGATGACCGGCGTCAGCCGGATCGCGTCGATGATGCAGGCGTGGTTCAGTTCATCGGAGATGATCAGGTCTCCCGCCTCGCACACCGTCGGGAAGAGCGCCTCGGTCGCTGTCCAGCACGAGACGAACGTGTAGCTCGACTCGGTCCCCATGTACCGGGCGATCATCTCTTCGAGGACATGGTGGGGGCCGAAGGTGCCGCAGATGAACCGGACGCTCGCCGTGCCCGCGCCGTACTCGCGCAGTGCACGTTCACCCGCCTCGACCACCTCGGGGTGGTTCGCCAGGCCCAGGTAGTTGTTCGAGCAGAAGCACAGGACCTCCTGGAGCGACCCGTCGGCCTTGCGGATCTTGACCGATGCGTCCATCGGGCTCTCGATGGTCTGCAGGTGCTTGTACAGCCCGTCGGCGTGGAGCTTGGTGAGCAGGTCGTCGGTGCGGCGAAGAAAGGGGTACGTCGGCATCTGGAATCCTCGTCTTGGGGAAGTCAATGTAGGCAATCCTCCCGCGAGTCCATAGACCCGACGCACACGCGAGCCCCCGCCATCCCCCCCGCCCGATAAGCCGCTGGGGCGGCGTGGACCTTGAGCAGCCCCGAGCCTCCGGGGAATCTCCTTGACTCCATGACCCAAGTTCGGATATATGAGCACTGGGGTTGCGAGGTCCTCGTGCCGGTCTGTTCTATAAGGTTCATGTTCACGAGGTGAGGTAATGATGCGAGCGAGCGAAGCACGGTGCATGCCCATGTGCATGCGGATGTCACTGTCGGCCATGCTGCTAGCCTCGCTGGCCGGCGGCGCCCTGGGGTTCCAGGCCCTGCCGCCATCACACGACTGCACGCACGACCACATGCCCGGCCGCGATTACATGTGCGGCAAGCAGACCGCCGCCCGGCTCCTCGCCCAGCAGGGCGGTTTCCAGGACTTCAACCCCGAGGGCAAGTCGCACCGGCCCATCCTCCTCGAAGACCTGCCCGGGGAAGACGGCGGCGTGCTCCCCGCCGAGCTCTTGACCGACACCGACGTCCTGCACCAGAACCTCGACATCGAGATGGTGTACTCGACCGACAACATCGCCGGGTCGAACACGATGACCGTCAAGAGTCTCAAGAACGGCCTGACGCAGTTCACCATCCGCCTGCGCAGCCAGTTCAACGTCAGCACGTGCCAGGTCGACGGAACCAACTGCTCGATCTCGACCCCCGGCGCGAACAGCTACGGGCGCACCATCACGCTCCCGCGTGCATACAACGCGGGCGAAGTCTTCACGGTCTACATCGTCTACAGCGGCACGGCCGTCTCGCGCGGCTTCGGCTCGATCGAGTTCACCACGATCAACGGCCAGCCCGGCATCTTCTCCCTCAGCGAGCCCTACTTCTCGGCCACCTGGTGGCCGACCAAGGACGGCGACTTCAGCCAGCCCGGTGACAACGGCGACAAGTTCACGATGCAGCTCGCCCTCACCGCGCCGGCGACGTATGTGACCGCCTCCAACGGCGTCCTCCAGGGTGTCGACACACTCTCAGGCAGCCGCAAGCGCTACCGCTGGGCGAGCAATTACCCCATCGCTCCCTACCTCGTCAGCATCGGCTCGACCGCGTACAACACCTGGACCCTCAACTACAACTACGGGACCGGCTCCATGCCCGTCCAGTTCTACATCACCCCCGGCAGCGACACCGCCGGCAACCGCGCGGCCTGGGGCAAGTGCGTCGACATGCTCGCCGCCTTCCGCCCCGTCTTCGGCCTCTACCCCTTCATCAACGAAAAGTACGGGATGTACGAGTTCGTGTTCGGCGGCGGCATGGAGCACCAGACCATCACCGGTCAGGGCACCTTCGCCGAGAGCGTGACCGCGCACGAGCTTGCACACCAGTGGTGGGGCGACAACGTCACCTGCAAGACCTGGAACCACATCTGGCTCAACGAGGGTTTCGCCAGCTACGGCGAGTGCATCTGGGAGGAGCGCAAGGGCGGCTCATCCAACATGACCGCCCTCCGCAGCGCCATCAACGCACGCAAGCCCTCGAGCGTCGCGGGCACGGTCTACGTGAGCGACGTCTCCGACATCAACACGATCTTCAGCTCGACCAACAGCTACAACAAGGGCGCATGGCTCGTGCACATGCTCCGCGGCGTGATGGGCGACACCGACTTCTTTGCCGGCCTTGCCAACTACCGCGCCAAGCGCGAGGGCGGCGCCGCCACCAGCGAAGACCTGATCGACGACCTTGAAGAAGTCGCCGGCTACGACATGTCCTGGTTCCTCAACCAGTGGGTCTACTCCCCCGGCGCCCCGGCCTACCAGTACGGCTGGCAGACCGCGAACATCAACGGGCAGAATTACCTTCGCCTCTACGTCAACCAGAACCAGTCGGCGAGCTACCCGGTCTACACGATGCCGATCGAAGTCCGCGTCAACGGCGTCGACTACCGCGTCTGGAACGACGCCAAGACCGAGCACTTTGTCATCCCGATCCACACCGCGGCGACGAGCGTGAGCCTCGATCCCGACGACTGGATCCTCCAGACCGGCAAGTCCAGCGTCACCTACGTCGTCGGCCCGCCCAAGATCGTCCAGGCGACCCCCGCCCTGGGCGCTGAGATCGATGGTGATGCGCCCCCCGCGGCTCTCACCGTGACATTCAGCGAGAACGTCAACGCCAACGCCTCGCACTTCACGCTCACCGGCCCCTCCGGCACGGTCGCGACCACCTTCGCCTACTCGGCCTCCAACTTCACCGCGACCCTCACCCCCGCTTCGGCCCTCGAACCTGGAACCTACACCGTCCAGGTTTCAGACCTCCTCACCAACACCTCCGGTCGCCGACTCGACGGCGAGATCGCCGACGGCGCGAGTCCCGCCTCCCTCCCCTCGGGCGACGGCCTGGCCAACGGCAGCGCTTCGTGGACCTTCACGATCACCGACACATCCTGCCCCTCGGACTTCGATGGTTCGGGCTTTGTCGACATCGAGGACTACTCGGCCTTCGTCCAGGCCTTTGAACTCGGCGATGAGAACGCCGATTACGACGGTTCGGGCTTCGTCGATATCGAAGACTTCTCCGCCTTCGTCACGGACTTTGAGGCCGGCTGCTGAACCCCCGGTTCCGATCCTGCATCAACCCCTCGCGGGGCGGCGTACCACGCCGCCCCGCTTCGTTTTCTCACGCGGCTTCTTCACTACACTCCCCGCGTGCCGAGCTTCGTGATCATCACGCCCGTGCGAGCACCCATCGAGCGATGTTTCGATCTCGCCCGCTCGATCGACTTCCATTCCTGGTCCATGCGGCACACCGGTGAGCGTGCCGTCGCGGGATGCACCGCCGGCCTCATCGAGCGCGGGCAGACCGTCACCTGGCGTGCCCGCCACCTCTTCATCACCCAGCACCTCACCAGCATCATCACCGAATTCAACCGCCCCTTCACCTTCGCCGATGAACAGGTCAAGGGCGCGTTCCACTCCTTCCGCCACGTCCATCGATTCTCCACCGCGCCCGATCGAGCCACGCTCGTCGAGGACACCTTCACCTACCGAGCGCCGTGGGGCCCGCTGGGGATCCTCGCCGAACGGCTCTTCCTGACCGCGTACATGCGCCGGCTGCTTCACGGCCACCAGCGGCGTCTCAAGCAGTGTGCAGAGTCGGACGAATGGCGGCGCTTCATCCCCGAGTGACGCGACGCCCTCAGGCGATCGCCCGAGCGATCTCCGCAGCCAGTTGCTTCCCCTCCGCGGCGTCGAGCTTTCCCGACGGCCAGCGGATCCCAAGCCCGCCCCCGCTCGAACCCTCGGCGATCGACTCAAATCGCGGGATGATGTGGAAATGGACATGGAACACCGCCTGGTGTGCAGCGCTCCCGTTGTTCTGCAGGACGTTGTACGCCGTCGCCCCCGTCGCCTTCATCACCCCTCGGCACAGCCTCGGCAGCACACGCCCGATCGCCGCCGCCGAATCATCCGAGAGCTGATCGAGCTGCGCTGCCGCTTCCTTGGGGATCACCAGCGTGTGCCCGCGCGACAGCGGGCCGATGTCAAGGAACGCAAAGACGTGCGCATCCTCGTACACCTTGTGGCTGGGAATCTCGCCCCGGATGATCTTGGAGAAGATGGTGTCGGCCATGGAGGACGGTATGCACGGCCGTGATGCCTCTGGCAAGTACTCCGCCGCGGTTTCCCGCGGCGGAGCGGGTCGGTGTGGGAATTACTGCGGGTAATCGCACATCGGGGACTGATTGACAAAGTCGTTGACAAGCAGGTCCTCGACCACCGGATCCATGAAGCCCGACTTGGAGGTTGCCGCATCCTCGGGATAGTCGTTGTTGCAGCCGTAGAAGGCGCTCCACAGCAGGACGCCGTCCACGCCCATGTGCCACATCGCCGAGAAGATGTGCCGCGCTTCATCATGATTCATGAAATTGGGGGCGCGGGTCGGTGGAGTTCCGGCGACGCACGTGCCGGGGATCTGGTTGTGTGCACGCCAGTGGAAGAACGGGTACGAAGGACGATACAGGCCCAACTCATCCTGCACCGCGACGAGCATGCCGTCGGTCAACGTGTCCCATGTCTGGCTGCCGAGCGCAACCCCCGGCAGCAGATTGCGCACGCTCGTCGACGGCAGTTCACCATCACCGGCGAGGTTGGCAAGAAGCCACGCATCAAAGTCGGCTTGCGAATACCAGCCCCCCGTGCCGCTCTTCATGGTGCCCGGCTCATTGGTGTAGGCGGCGTACATCACCGGCGACAGGAAGTCGACCGACTCGATGATCCGCTTCATCTGATTGTTCACCGACCACGCCTTGCTCAGGTAGAACTCCGTCGGCGCAGCGCCGTACTCCGTGCCGCCCGAAGTCGTGATGCTGTTCTGGACCCCGCGCGGCACGCCGTAGTACCCCCAGTCCGCGTCGCACGCCGAGGCCGCGCGGGCCGAATCCATGCTCTCCCCGTGGAATCGCCAGGAGAAGTAGTTGTATGAATAACACGCAAAGCGGGCCCGGTTCAGTGCACTCCCGCGGATCTCCGCGATCGTGTCGATCGTCGGCCACTCCCAGAAGCCTTCGGTCACCATCGCATCGATCAGGTCCGAGAGCTGCGCCTCGGCCGTGGCGTTCTCGTCGCTGGGGATCATCACATCGTCGAGCAGGTCGTCCCACAGTTCACGCAGTGCACACCCATTCCACTGCCCCGTGAAGACCCGCAGTTCGCTCTCTCCTTCATACACGGCACACCCGTCGACGGGGCATTGGATCCCGAACGGGCTGATGTCGTGGTAGACCATCGGGATGTTCTCAAAGTCGAGGATCCCAAGCAGGATCTGTGCTCCCGGCCGATCCGGATCCCCCTCGCCGGGAAGTCCCGAGAAGAACTCTTCGATCCGGGTTTCGAGGAGGCCCAGCCAGAGATCAAGACGATTCTCGAACTGGTCGCGCCAGTCCACGTCAAAGGTCGTTGTGCCGGGAATGTAAAAGAGCGTGTGCAGACCGAAGTTCCGCTCCGGTCCCGGGCAGTTGGGCCCGGGGCTCGAATAGCTGTCGTCCTCGAAGTACGCCCAAGGCGCTGCCCCGAATCCGCTGGCGCCGGGAATCTCAAACGCTGCGCCTTCGAAGTCCTGCTGGTACAGCAGCAGCGTGTCCAGGCGGAGGTTGTCGTAGCCCGAGCCCCACCCCGCGGGCGCGTCGTCCATCTGCCCGTCGATCGCGTTGCGGGCGGTCACCGTCCAGTGGTATGTCATCTCCGCCGTGTCGCATGCCGGCAACATCTGTGAGGTGTACCACGCGTAGTCGAAGAGGTCTCGGTCAAAGAAGTCAACAAAGGAATCGCAGTTCAGATCCGGATCCCCCACGCACCCGGGATCGCCGTTCCAGCAGACATCAAAGTCGTCGTAGTCAAAGAAGTCGACGAATGAATCCTGGTTGAAATCCGCTGCATTTCGGCACACGCGAAGATCGGGAAGCTCCGCCCGGAACGGCCCGCGGCATGGCGGTTCCGGTGGATCAGGGAACGCAAAGGCCATCCCAGCGCACGCCGCCACCGTTGCGGCCCCCAGGGCCGCCGTACGAATCAGGCTCATCGTCAGTTCCTTTGTGCTGTCGCGGCAGTCCTCGCTGGACTTCCGCTCCCCGGATCCCGCGCAGCTCGTCCGCGGTATACGGCGCCCGGCACAACGCCGAGCTTACGGACCGCAGTCTGACAGACTTACCATGCAAAAGCCCCCGTGCGCGCACGAGTGATTTTGTAATGTTCTGTTCGACAGGCACTTACAATATATAATATTTACTGTAATGGCCTGCAATTGAAATGTAACAGTGGATAACTCTGCAAAACTGCGCGGCGTACGAGGCTTTGCTACATCCTCGGGTCCGCCTTGTCGAGCACCCGTGCGGTCTGTTCCTCCCGGAACCTCCGGACACGCTCCCGAATCGCACTGTGCTTGCACCCCAGGATCTCCGCCGCCAGCAGCGCCGCGTTGATCGCCCCCGCCTTCCCGATCGCCAGCGTCCCCACCGGAATCCCACCCGGCATCTGCACGATCGAAAGCAAAGAATCCATCCCCTGCAGCGCCTTGCTCTCGACCGGTACACCCAGCACGGGCAGCACCGTCTTGCTCGCCGCCATGCCCGGCAGGTGTGCAGCGCCCCCAGCGCCCGCGATGATCACCTCCAGGTGCCGGCCCTCCGCACTCTCGGCGTACCGCATCAGCTTGTCGGGCGTCCGGTGTGCACTCACCACCTCCACCTCGTACGGAACACCCAGATCATCCAACGTCGATGCCGTGTGCTGCATCGTCTCCCAGTCCGATGTTGACCCCATGATCACGCCCACCATCGGACGATCCGCGGCCTCCTTCTTCGGTCCCCCCTTGCCGCCCTTCTGATTGCCGGATGACTTCTTCGCCATGCACGGACGATAGACCCTTTCCGCACGGGCCGTCATGTGCGTGCGACCGGGCTCTACACTCGCCGCATGAGCCTGCTCCTTGGCATCGACGTCGGCACATCCTCCGTCAAGGTCATCGCCATCAACCCCGACGGCGCTGTCCTCGCCGCCGCATCCGCCTCCTACCCCCTTCTCCAGCCCCAGACCGGCTGGACCGAGCAGGACCCCGAATCATGGTGGCAGGGCACGATCGCGGCGCTCCGCCAGCTCCTCGCCGACCCAGCCCTGGGTCCATCCCCCGCCGACCGAGTCCAGGGAATCGGGCTCTCCGGGCAGATGCACGGTTCGGTCCTCCTCGACGCCAAAGCGCAGGACCACCAGGCCCGCGATGCACGTGCACTCCGTCCCGCCCTCCTCTGGAACGACCAGCGCACCGCCGCGGAATGCACACAGATCGAGAAGGAGATGGGGGGCCGCCGCCGGCTGGTCGAGTACGTCGGCAACGCAGCGCTCACCGGCTTCACGCTCCCCAAGCTCCTGTGGGTCCGCGGCCACGAACCGCACATCTGGTCGAAGGTTGCACACGTTCTGATGCCCAAGGATTTCATCCGTCTCAAGCTCACAGGCGAACTGGCGACCGACGTCGGCGACGCCTCGGGCACCCTCGTCTTCAATGTCGATGAACGGCGCTGGAGCGAGTCGGTGATGAGCCGCCTGGGTCTCTCGAGATCCATCTTCCCCCGTGCACTTGAATCAACCGAGATCTCCGGGCGAATCTCCTCCCACGCCGCCTCGCTGACCGGCCTCAAGGCGGGCACGATCGTGGTGGGGGGGTCGGGAGACAACCAGTGCGGCGCCTTGGGCGCGGGCGTCGTCGCTCCGGGCCTGGTTCTCGCCACGCTCGGCACCAGCGGCGTCCTGTATGCACACGCAGAACGCCCCCGCAAGGACCTCCCGCCCGAAGGGATTTCCCCCGGCCGACTCCACACGATGTGTGCAGGCACCGGCACCTCTCGCGATCGGACGGGCTGGTGCGTGACGGGCGTTGCCCTCTCCGCCGCCGGTTCCTTGCAGTGGGCGCGCGATCAGCTCTTCCCCCAGTCAACCTTCGATGAACTCATCCGCGATGCCCAGACCGCCGAACCCGGCTGCGACGGGCTGGTTTTCCTTCCTTATCTCACGGGTGAACGCTGCCCCTACGCCGAGCCCCGCGCCCGCGGAGGCTGGATCGGGCTGACCTCCCGCCACACGCGTGCACACATGATCCGCGCGATCATCGAGGGCGTTACCTTCTCGATGGCGCAGATCCTCGACCTGGTCCGATCGATCGGCGTGCCCGTCACCAGCGTGCGCATCGGCGGGGGCGGCGCCAAGAGCCCGCTCTGGCGACAGATGCAGGCCGACCTCTACGGCTGCCCCGTCGTCACGACCAACACCGAAGAAGGTCCCGCCTTTGGTGCCGCCCTGATGGCCGGCGTGGGTGCGGGTCTCTGGCAGGATGCCGCACAGGCGGCAAACGCGACCATCCGCCTCACCGAGACCCGCGATCCGGGCCTCGAAGCGAGCCGGTACACCGACTCCCGGCGGATGCACCACGAGCTTTGGCCCGCCATCCGTCCGATCGTGGCCGACAACGCCTGAGAAGCACCCAGATCGTCGCGCTCCCGGCCGATTGACCCCAATATCAGGGTCCAGAAGCCTTCCGCGCCAACCCCGAGCCTTCGTGCGGCGAACAATCCCCCCGACCTCCGTGCCGGACACGACCCACGCCCCCGCGATCCCATGAACCACCCGTCCAACCACATCTTCGAGCAGACCCCCCAGACCCTTGAAGAATGGTGCAGCGCCAAGGGTTGGCCCAAGTTCCGCGCGGGCCAGATACTTGAATGGGTCTACCAGAAGGGGGTCGCCGACCCCGGCCAGATGTCCAATCTGTCCAAGCTCGACCGCCAGACTTTGGCCGAGAGCTTCACGTTCCTCTCCGGCCACATCATCCGCCACCAGATGGCCACCGACCAGACCCAAAAGCTCCTGGTCCAGTGGACGCAAGGCGCTCCCAACCCACCGATCACCGACCCGCTCGCCGGCACGCTCGCCCGCGTGGAAGCCGATCCGGCATCCACGACCTCCTCCGCCGACGCGGGCTTCACGAAGAAGCGATCCATTCCCAACGAGGATGCCTTCATTGACCCCGCCCCGATGTCGGGCGTGCCCTTGACGGTCCTCAATAACGCTCTTGTGCCCGAGGTCGCCCCCGGCGATCCCTTTGATTCCAAGCGTCAGACCGAGTGCGTCATGATCCCCGCCGACGACCGCCGCACCGCCTGCATCAGTTCGCAGGTCGGTTGTCCCGTCGGCTGCAAGTTCTGTGCCTCCGGCCTCGGCGGCCTCGACGCCAGCCTTTCCACCGGCCGCATCATCGAGCAGATCTGGCGGCTTGGCCGCCTCCCGGGCGTGGGCCGGATCAGCAACGTCGTCTTCATGGGCATGGGTGAACCTCTCGCCAACCTCACCAACGTCGTCGCCGCCGTGCGCACGATGTCGTCCCTCTGGGCCCTTGGCATCTCGGCACGCAAGATCACCATCTCGACCGTCGGGCTCCCGCAGGCGATCCGCAAACTCTCCGAGCAGCTCGACCTGCCCGTGACGCTCGCCCTCTCGCTCCACGCACCCAACGACACGATCCGCCGCCAGCTCATTCCCTGGGCGAGCTACACCACGATCCAGGATCTCCTGGCCGCCTGCCGCGAGTGGTTCGAGAAGACCGGCCGCGAGATCACCCTCGAGTACACGCTCCTCCGAGGGATCAACGACCGGCCCGAGCATGCCGCCGAGCTCGCCCAGATCGCCCGGACACTCCGCGCCAACATCAACCTCATCCGCTACAACGAGGTCACCGGCGTTCCATTCCAGCGTCCCCGCACCGAGGATGTCCTGGAGTTCCAGCGCATGCTCAAGGCGCGACAGATCAATACGCACATCCGCGCCAGCCGTGGGCGCGACATCGCCGCCGCCTGCGGCCAGCTCCG
>DATGXW010000277.1:0-5045 GCA_035298585.1 Phycisphaerales bacterium | reverse complement strand
CTCGATCCTGTGCCGCCGCGCGAACTTCGCGAGCTTGTACGAGACCGACGGCGGGCCGGCATCGACAGGCTCATCACGCATGTACCTGGCAAGATCCGCCGCCAACGCCAGCGGCGCTCCGTATCGCCGGTCGCGTGACTTCTCCATCGCACGCCCCACGATCCAGTCAAGGTCGCCCTCCACCTCGCCCGCAAGCCGGCCGGGCTCTATGGACCGGGCGCTTGCAACCTGCATCCGCTCCTGGCGGGAGAGCTCGCGAACCCGCCGCGAAGGCCGGGCGGCGTCATCTTCACGGATGATGCGCTCGATCTCGGCAATCCTGGCGCGTGAGAGCCGATCGGGGGATATCGGCGGCACGCCCGCGAGCAGTTCATACAGGATCGCGCCCAGGCTGTAGACATCCGCGCGTGCATCGATGTCGAGCGTCTCCTGAGATGCCTGCTCCGGCGCCATGTAGAGCGGCGTGCCGACGATCTGCGACGGCAGTGTCAGCTTCGGATCGGCGATGGACGACGCGCCCAGCACCTTGGCGATGCCAAAGTCGATCACCTTGGCGAATGGTTTGCCGTCCACCCTCGTGACCAGGATGTTCGACGGCTTGAGGTCGCGGTGAATCAACCCCTTGGCGTGTGCATGCTGCACCGCATGACAGACCTGCTCGAAGAGTCCGACGCGATCGTGGATTGGAAGCCGCGCCTGGTCGCAGAACTCGGTGATCTCAAGCCCGTCGACATACTCCATCACGAAGTAGGGCAGGCCCGCCTCGGTCGTGCCCGCCTCGATGACACGGGCGATTCCCGGGTGATCCATCACCGCCAGCGCCTGCCGCTCGGCCTCGAATCGTGCGACCACGTCCCGGGATCCCATCCCGGGGCGGATGAGCTTGAGCGCCACCGTCCTGCGAACGGGGACGTCCTGCCTCGCCTCGTACACCGTGCCGAACCCGCCCTCGCCCAGGATGCGGACCAGCGTGTAAGGGCCGATCTTGGAGCCGACCGCCGCCGCGGGCGTGCCGAAGGCCGCCAGAATCGATGAATCGATCGTCGGCGCCGAGGATGGATCCGCCAGGACCGCCGTTGCACGGTCGTGTGCACACAGGAGATCACGCACGCGAAGGGCGAGCGCCTCGTCGCCTGCACACAACCGATCGAGCATCGCCGTCCGATGCTCCGGATCCGCCTCGATGATCTCAAGGAACACCGACTTTGCACGCTGATGGCTCATGCGCCGGGCTCCTGTGCATGCGCTTCTATCAGCTCCACGAGCCGTGCACGCGCGAAGGTCCACTCCCGCAGGATGGTCCTTTCCGAGCAGTCGAGCAGATCGGCGATCTCGGCGAAAGAAATGCCCGCGTAATAGCGGAGCCGAACGACTTCCGCGGCCCGCGGGTCTTCTGACCGCAGCCTCTCCATCGCTTCATCAAGCGCGAGGATCTCGAGGGGATCAGAATCCATCCCCAGTTGAATCGTTTCAACGCTCGTCATGCGGCGCTGGCCGCCGCCCCCGCGCTTGATCGCGGCCCTGGCGCGGGCATGGTCGATCAGGATTCGACGCATCGCGTCCGCGGCGGCGCGGAAAAAGTGGGCCTTCCCGTTCCAGCGCGGGTTGGCGGCATCACCGAGCCGAACGTATGCCTCGTGAACCAGCGCCGTGGCACGGAGCGTGTGACCGGGCCGTTCCCGCTGCATGTTCGCACGCGCCAAGGCACGCAGTTCGTCGTAGACCAGCGGCCAGATCTCCGCGGCCGCCTGCGGACGCGCCGGAAGTTCCTGCAGCAGCCTGGAGATGTTCTCGCGCGGATCGGACATATCAAGCCGCATGCACACCTTCCGGTGTGCACGCGAGTTTCAGTATACCCCGAACCACTCGCGGCCTTAAGTACCCCGCGCCTTCCGCACGGGCCTGAACCGCGGAATGAAACCGGGCACCTCACGTGCATACTTCGCGTACTTCGATCCCAGCGTCGCGTAGAGGTCACGCTCCTCAATCGCGGTTCCAACCAGGATGTAGATCGTCGTGACGGTTGCGAAGAGCAGATGCCCAGCCGTCATGACGGGCGTCACCCAGAAGGCGATGAGAAAACCGACCATGAGAGGATGCCGGACGTATCGATAGAGCCCGGCCGTCTTGAACTCGACCTGTGACAACGCGGCCCCGCGAAACCCCTGCATCATCTGGCGAAGCCCGAAGAGATCCAGGTGATCGATCGCGAACGATGCAAGGAAGACTATGGCCCACCCCGACAGTGATATCCCCACGAGACCCGCGTGCACAACCCCCGGCTCCACCGACCAGATGATTCCCGGCAACGGCCGCCACTGCCAGAAGAGCACCATCAACGCGGCACTCGCCGCGGCGACGAACAGACTTCGCTCCATCGTTGCGGGGATGATCCTCGTCCACCACCGCTTGAAGCCTCGACGCGCCATCACGGTGTGCTGAACGGCAAACGCACCGAGCAACGCAAGATCGATCAAGACGGCGTGGATCGGATTCCCCGAAGGCCCCGAGTTGATTGACTTGGGAACACCCAGCCCGCTGACAAACCCGATCGCGTACAGGATCGTCACCAGGAACATCGCGTATGCCACAAGACCGGTGACCAGCGTTGACCAGCGAAGAAGCGGGCTGACAGCGCCCACCGGCGCGAACATGGCGTGAAGAGGGCACCGGCCCGGAGCGTCCCTTGTGTCAAGCGCGACGCGTCCGGCCTGGGAGGCTTCCAAGGCCATCTGCTGCATCGCGTGCGCGATCTTCTCGCGTTCGATTCCCGCGTGATCTCCCTGAACGCCATCCCGGCTCAGGACCATTGTCTGAGAGTGCACTGTGTGCTCCTTGCTGGCCGAACGCCGGATCTCCCCCCGAGCGATCCGCTACAGCCACGACAAGAAGCGAAAACGCACCGCTGAAACTGACAACCATCTTCAGAAGATTCAACGAAAGCACCATCGCCGGAACCCTAACAGGCACAGGTCGTCATGCACTCGAAACAGGCATACGCGTCGTCTGCGGGAAGCCGATCTGCTGACACACCTCACGAACTGCTCAACAGATCGTCGAGCCTGCCCGTGCTGTCGCCAAAGCCCTCGACCGGGCACCCCATCCGCCCGAGCATCGAGACGTACAGGTTGCACAGGGGAGTTTCGCGTGCATACCGAACAACCCGCCCGGTTTCCATCGCGCCGCCGGCACGTCCCGCCAGCAGGATCGGCAGATCCTCGTGGTTGTGCTTGTTGCCGTCGCTGATCCCGCCGCCGTACAGCACCATGCAATTGTCCAGCAACGTGCCCTCACCCTCGGGCGTCGCGGCGAGCTTCTCAATAAACCGGCCGAACCGCTCCACGTAAAAACGGTCGATCCTCTGGATCTTCTCGATCATCTCGCCGTTATTCTGATGGTGCGACAGGTGGTGATGGCCCTCGGTGACGCCGATCTCCGGGAGCGTTCGATTGCTGCCGTCAACGCCCAGCATCAGCGTGCTGATCCGCGTCACATCCATCTGAAACGAAAGGTGCAGCATGTCGTACATCAGGTCGATGTGCTCCCGCGCGAGCCGCGGAATGCCCGCCGGGGAGGCGATGTCGGGCCTTTGAACGTCGCCGGTCTCCTCAAGCCCGCGCTGAACCCTGAGTTCAATCTCCCGCACCGACGTCTGGAACTGGTCGAGCTTGCGGCGATCCTGCACACCGAGCTTCCGCTCAAGCCGGTGTGCATCAGCGCTCACAAAGTCAAGAATGCTCTTTCGACGCGAGAGCCGCTCCTGCCGCGCGGCGGCCTGCGTCGCATCCCCGAAGAGCCGCTCAAAGGCGATGGAAGGGTCGACAACCTTGGTGGTGGGAGCGTCTTCCCCGCGCCATGAAATGTTGGAGGTGTACGCACAGGAGTAGCCGGAGTCGCAATTGCCCGCCGCCGGACTCTCCTCGCACCCCAGTTCAAGCGATGGAAGCCGCGTCGCACCACCGACGCTCCTCGCGGCGATCTGGTCCACGCTCACGCCGATCCTGATGTCATTGCCCGATGTTTTCCGCGCCTGGTGGCCGGTCAGGAACGATGCCGAAGAACGTGCATGGTCACCGGGACCATCACCGTTGGCACGCGCTCGGTGCAGCGTGAGGCCCGTGACAATGTTGAAGTGCTTCTTGACGCCCGCCAGCGGTTCGAGTGTCTGGGAGAGTTGGTAGCCCGTGCCTTCCCCCGTCGGCTCCCACGCCTTGTAGTTCACGCCGTTTGGAATAAACACAAACGCCATGCGCAGCGGCGCCGAGGAGGAGGACACCGCATTCCCGGCGATACCGGACGCCGCGCGGACGATGCTACCCGTGCCGCCCATGGCCTCGAGCCACGGGAGCGCCATCGTCACACCCAGGCCACGCAGGACCGTCCGACGAGAGATGTCAGTCTTCACGGTTCTTCTCCCTTCCGCGGCAGGAACGGAACGTATCGCTCATGACGACCGACTTGATGAGCGAGGCGAAGCGGTACTCATCCGCCCGCACTCGCTCTGCAATCTGACGCACGGCGGGCCGGTCAAAGGGCTCCAGCCCGCGTCCGAGTGCGTACATCAACACCTTTCCCGACAGCGTCTCCACAAACTCATCCGCCCGGCCGACAAGCAGCTTCTTGAGGTCCTCAACGCCGTTGATCGAAACACCACCCGGGAGCGTTCCCGTCGCGTCGATCGCCTTGCCGTTCTCCTGATCGCGCCAGCGCCCCACCGCGTTGAAGTTCTCAAACGCCAGGCCGATCGGGTCGAGGCGGTTGTGACAGACTGCACACGTGGGGTTGGCCACGTGCAGCGCGAGCTGCTCGCGGAGCGAGGCTTCGTGATCCGACGGGGTGGACTGTTCAAGCGGCGGAATGTCCGCGGGCGGCGGCGGCGGCGGGGCTCCGAGGATCTGGTCGAGCACGTAGAACCCGCGCTTGACAGGGCTCGTCCGCGTGGTGTTGCTCGTGACGGTCAAGACCGCGCCCATCGTGAGCACGCCGCCGCGCGGCGAACCCGGCGGGAGTTCCACGCGCTGGAACGCATCACCCTTGACACCCTC
>DATGXW010000276.1:0-11336 GCA_035298585.1 Phycisphaerales bacterium | reverse complement strand
GCCCCGCCGCGACCGCCGCCTGCGGCTCATCAAAGGCGACCTCAAAGACGCCCGTCCGGCCCGAGTGCGTACCCCCTCCCGAGTTGACCCCGGGCTCCAGCACGCGGAACCGGCCGCGCACGGCGGGGGTGTTGTAGCGGTACTTGATCCAGGCGGGCGACCATGTCTGCGCTGGGGGAAGATCGCTCAGCCAGTTGGCCTCGCCGACCGTGCATCCCGCAGAGAGCAGCCGCTCCCGCGGGCCGACCGTGACGGTGTTGCTCGCCGCATCCCTGGCGACAACGTAGATGGGATACCCGAGCGACACCGAAAGCCCGCGCCGCTGCCCGATCGTGAAACGGTGCTGGCCCCCGTGGGTGCCCACCACGTTCCCCTCCGTGTCAACGATCGGTCCCTCCCGGGAAAGCTCCGAACGCCGCCGTTCGATCAGGCCCGCGTAGTCGTTGTCCGGAACAAAGCAGATCTCCTGGCTGTCGGGCTTGCGAAAGACCGGCAGGCCAAGCTCCTTCGCAAGCTCGCGCACGCGCGGCTTCTCCATCCCGCCGATCGGCAGAAGCATGTGCGGCAACTGCACACGCGGCACGCCGAACAGCACGTAGCTCTGATCCTTCGCATGATCGATCCCGCGCCGCAAGCTGTAGACGCCGCCCCCCCCCGCCTCGATCCCCTGTCGCATCGATGCCTCGATGCCTTCTCCGCCGGTCCCCTCCCGCACCACCCTCGCATAATGCCCCGACGCCACAAACTCCGCGCCGATCTGCCGGGCGTACTCGTGCAGCTTGCCGAACTTCAGCCAGTCGTTGCACCGGACGCACGGATTGGGCGTTCTTCCCTGTGCATACTCATCCACGAAATAGTCAATGATCCGCCCGAAATCCTTGCGGAAATTGCAGACGTAAAACGGAATCCCCAGTTCCGCCGCGACCAGCCTCGCGTCGGCGGCGTCCCCGATCGAGCAGCACCCCTGGTGGCCGATCTTGAGCTGAACCTTGGACCCATCCTTCCGCAGCGCGCACCCCGAGTCATCGGGGATCAGTTCATCCAGCGTCTCGCCGGGCGAACCCAGCCGCATGAAGCACCCCACGACGTCGTACCCCGCGCGCAGCAGGAGCGCTGCCGCGACGGAGGAATCAACCCCGCCCGACATGGCGACGAGCACCTTTGGCCGTGGCGCAGACACGTGGCGTCATGGTAGGAGTTGGGCCGCCAGACCGGCGTCCATGCGGCCGCGATCCGCCGGGATGGACCTACCCTCGACCCGTCATGCTGATCCTCTTTGACATCGACGCGACCCTCATTAACACGAGCCGCTCGGGGATTCTCGCACTCCAAGACGCGGGGCGCGAGCTCTTTGGACCTTCATTCACCGTCGAGAAGACCGAGTTCGCCGGGCGGCTCGATCCCCTGATTATCTCCGACCTCCTGCTGCACAACCAAGTCCCCGATTCCCCCGCCTCGCGCGAAGCCCTCCGCGCGGGCTACCGACGCAACATCGAAGCGCGGCTGAAGATCCCCGGCGTCGGGCGTGCCCTGCCAGGGGTCCACGACCTGCTCGCCGCGCTGACACCGCACACCCATGTCACGCTGGGGCTCCTCACCGGCAACTTCTCAGATACCGGCGAGATCAAACTCCGCGCCTGCGGCATCGATCCTTCACGATTTGCAATCTCGGTGTGGGGAGATCACTCTCCCCATACGCCCCCCAGTCGGGACCACCTCCCCCCGCTCGCGCTGGCGGCCTACCAGCGCCGCCATGGAGCGGCCCTGGATGCACACAGGGCGACGATCATCGGCGATACGCCCTACGACGTCCGGTGTGCACTTGCCTCCGGCATGCGATGCCTGGCGGTCGCCACGGGCTCCTACACGGTGGATCAGTTGGAACGGGCAGGTGCACACCGGACCGTCCCCGATCTCTCGGAAACCGACGACATTCTCCGCTGGCTTTTGGCCTCGTGAGAGGGTCTTTGGCGGTCTTTCATCCGCGGGGTTCACCGTCAATTGGCCCGGAACACCTGTCGGTTAGCGACCGCGGGCTGACAAACCGCGCCTCGACGCTACAGTGGCCGCGTTGCCCGGAGACTGTGCATGATCGGTGACAGCTACAAGGCGTTGTGCAGCGACTTCTACATCAACCAGAAGCTCACGGTGAAGATGGATCTCCCTCGCAGCCGCGAGACGGTCCTTGAGTTCTTCGAGCGCGTGCGGAAGCAGTTTCCACAGATGGGACAGTTCCGCCGATACCGCGAAGAGCTGGCCCTTGAGTCCCCCCAGTCAGAAGTCCCCCACCGCTGGTTGGCGGTCCGCTCCAGCACGATCCGCTCCGGCTCGGTCAACCCTCCCGATACGCAGGAGGGCTACTCCCTCCACCAGCACGTCCTGGAAACCGCGCCCTTTTTCCTCAATGTCAGCCCCCTCGACATCGACTCTCTCGAACTTCTGTTTGGGTTCGATCTGGCGGCTTCGGGCAACCACAACCAGATCGTCGCCGACGCGGTGTTAGGAGGCTCCCCCTTCAGGTCCGCACTGGAGTTACAGGGCGCAACCATCACCGAGTGCCAGCCGACCCTGGGGGTGACCTTCGGCCAGCGGGGTGAGTACGAGATCAACGTCGAGATCAAGACCCGCGGCCAGCACAGCCACGGGCGCGAAGGCGAACCCGTCGCCGAGCCGATCAGTATTTACCTGATCCTCCGCCGGCTGGGCGCTGTCACGGATCTCAAGGAATTGCCCAAGATCTTCGCCCAGTTGACCGCCACCGGCGAAGAGCTGGTCGAGAAGCGTGTGGTGCCCACCCTCCTCACGCCGATACGAGAGATGATCGCCGCGACCGGCAGCGGCTGAGGAACCCACGCTGCATGCAACCCACCGGTGGCGACCCAACCCGAGCGCTGATCGATGCCTGGCCGTACCTCGCCGGTCTTCTCGCCATCGCCCTGGTGGGAGGGTTCCTGATCCTGATCTTCCGCCGCTCGCTCCTGGCCAAGGATTCCGGCGAGGTTGATGAATCGCTGATGGGCACGCTCCGCAAGATGCGGGATACCGGGCAGATCTCGCTGGAAGAGTACGAAGCCTCGATCAGGTCCATGGCCCAGCGCGTCTCGGCACGCAAACCCGCCCTGGTCGGCGTGTCAGCGGCCGGTGGACCCGCGGCCATTGGACACGCGGATGCGGTACTCCCGCAAAGTTCACCGCCGAGCGGTCCCAAGGGTTCACAGATTCGGGCTCCGCAAGCTCCTCCATCACCCGATCAACCCGCGGTCGATGATCGCCCGCGGCAGACTCTCCGGCCCCGACCCGCGGAAAAACCTGCACAGTCCACGCTCCCTCCGGATCTTGATTTCCCCCCGTTGATCGAGCTCCCCCCCGAGCAGCCGGGCCCGCGCGGCTGATGCTCGATGTGCACACCCTGCACGGAGAGACGTGCCGCAATGGCGGAGTGGGGAAGATTCCCCCGTGCGATGAACCCCCAACCGCGGCCGAGCGTCGAAAGTCCGGTGGGTGTTACCCACATACCTTCCATGTGCACAACCGGGGAATCGCCCGGTGTACACGGAACATCCACCCGGCGTGCAGAAGTACAGCGGTTCCGCCGATAGACTCTGGCCGATACGTCGCGGCCCCGCGCTGCACGTCTGATTCCACATTCGTAACGAGAGGGTTGAATGGCCAAGGGCAAGAACGACGGTGAAGGACTCCCGCCCCAGGCGCCCGGCCGCAGCGATGACGCGGGCGGGTTCCGTGGTCGCAAGGTCACGACGTGCTCCTTCTGCGGCAAAACCAGCCGTGATGTCGGCCCCATGGTCGAGGGGCCCGGCGAGGTCTACATCTGCGCCAAGTGCACCGGCCTGTGCCAGAACATCTTCCGGCAGGAGCGTCGCCGCGTGACCAGCGTCGCCAGCACGCTCCGCGAGATCCCCGCACCCCGGGAGATGAAGGACTTCCTCGACCAGTACATCATCGGCCAGCAGCAGGCCAAGCGAGCCCTCTCGGTCGCCGTCCACAACCATTACAAGCGCCTCCTCCACATCGAGAACTCCGACGGCACCGGGGTCGAGCTCGACAAGAGCAACATCCTTATGATCGGGCCCACCGGCTCGGGCAAGACGCTCCTGGCCAAGACCCTCGCCCGGATGCTCAAGGTCCCCTTCGCCATCGGCGACGCGACCACCCTCACCGAGGCCGGCTACGTCGGCGAGGATGTCGAGAACCTCCTCCTCAAGCTCCTGCAGGCCGCCGATTTCGATCTTGATTCCGCCCAGCGCGGCATCATCTATATCGACGAGATCGACAAGATCGGCAAGACCTCCAACAACGTCTCGATCACGCGCGACGTCTCGGGCGAGGGTGTCCAGCAGAGCCTCCTCAAGATGCTCGAAGGCACCGTCGCCAACGTCCCGCCCCAGGGCGGCCGCAAGCACCCCGAGCAGCAGTACATCCAGCTCGACACGTCCAACATCCTCTTCATCTGCGGCGGCACGTTCGTCGGCGTGGAAGAGATCATCCGCCGCCGCGTCGGCAAGAGCAGGATCGGCTTCAGTGCGCCGACCGAGACCGTCGCGGCCGACGACAGCGCCGCGATGCTCGCCCAGGTCACCGCCGACGACCTGATCGAGTTCGGCATGATCCCCGAGTTTGTGGGCCGTCTCCCGGTCCTCGCCCCGCTCATGCCGCTCACGATCGAGGCCCTGGTCTCGATCCTCACCGAGCCCAAGAACGCACTCGTCCGCCAGTACGAGCACCTCTTCAGCCTCGAGAACGCCAAGCTCACGTTCACCGACGGCGCCCTGCGGCTCATCGCCGAGCGTGCGGTCCGCCGCGACACGGGTGCACGTGCACTCCGTGCGGTCATGGAAGAGTTCATGCTCGACATGATGTTCGAACTCCCCGAACTCGACGCCGACGGAGCCGAATTCATCATCGACGAGAACGCCATCCGCAAGCCGCGCCCCCTCAAGGACCTGCGCGTGGCGCGGAAGGAATCGGCATAAGGCTCGAAGGCCGATAAGCCCGCTCAACGTTGAACCCAACGCCCCGCGAGTGATCGCGGGGCGTTTTTCATCCTACGCAGGGCTCGCACACCTTCGCAGGATCCTTGTACACTGGATGCAGGATTCGGGCGTTCCTCGTGTCACTGCGGCTTCCCAACTCCGCACGCGCCGCCGGCCCAACGACTCGGTCGCATCGGATTGTCGCAGCCACGGATGACGTTACTCGGCGGAGTTGGAGCATGGGTATACTCGGCGCCTGTCACGGCCAACCTGGTTGCAGTAGGGACTGCAAGAAGGGCCAACGTGTGCAGATGGGGATGCACACATCGTGACGCGCAAAGGATGAGAGAACGCGGGACTGTACGAGTGCTCGGTCGCACGTACCTCTTCGGAGCAAGGCTGACGATGAGCCAAAGAACACCATCCAGCTACGTTCTGCGGCGAGGTCATCCATACTGGAGGTGGGGTACGCTCAATATGTGCGCGCCGATTGAGGCCGAAGTGTGTCCGGACATACCTCCAGAAGAAGAGAAGTTGCTGGTGGAGTGCGTCAAGCTCGCTGATCGGCGGTATCGAGGGTCCATTGAGGATGTCTCTCGGGCCACCGATTGCATCAATTCCGTGCACCAATTCCCGGTCATCAACGAGCGATTTCGAGGCGTGATCGAGCCTCTTGCGGGTGATGAGATCCAGTTCATCCCGATGGAACTCGTGTCGCGTGGTGAACGTCTCATCGGGAACTGGTGGGTCGTGAATTTCCTGCACCGAGTTGAATGCATCAATTACGAAGTCACTGAGTACACGGACAATCTGAAGAAGAACAAGAACTACCTGGACATCGTTGTACACCTTGGCAAGATCCCACCATCACTTCGCTTTTTTCGGGTGAACGGATTTCTGCGAGCTCAGTACGTGCATGCGTCGGTTCGCGCTGCAATCCGCAAGGCCAAGCTCCGAACTGCATACTGGGCGCCGCTGCGATGTTCCGACCTTGGGGAGCAACCACCGCTGTCGCGGAGATCGATGTGAAACGAACTGCTCACGCATCTGTCTTGCCGCGCCAAGCGTTCTTTCAAAGGAACACGCACGATGAAGTACATGCAGGTGATCGACGGTGCGACCAACTGCAGCTACTCGATCTGCATGGTGGATGAAGCCGACTTTGCGTTGATCTTTCCAGAGCCAGGGCAGGACATCGAGTTCGCCGAGGATCTGGCGAAACGTCTCGGGGATGAACTTGCGGGCAAGCTGGTGCTGCGAAGTACCACGAAACGGATTCGCAAAGAGACCGCCATGGGAATTCACGGAACGTTGTTCTTTGAGCTTGCATCAAAGAAGCAGTATTATCCAAACAAGCGTGATGCGGACATCGTGGGTCCGCCGTTTGTGAACTGACCGATCGCAAAGCCAAGTGCGAAAGGATGCAATGCTGGAGGTCATGGTCGTTGACGAGAACGGGGCAGTGCAAAGCGAGGTGGTAGCGTTCCCTGCGGAATTGCTCCATGCAGAGCACGACGCTTCGTCGATCTGCCTGCGATTCGTCGACCCATACGGCGATGCAGTATTCAATCGGCTTCAGATGCACGTGATGCAGGATGAGTTGACGCGGTGCGAGCGTGCAGCACATGGACTGCACGCAGAGGTCTTTGCAGCAATCCGGAGCATGTGCCATCGTGTACAAGCAAAACAGCATCTCTATCTCAAATTCGTCGGGGATTGAGGCACGAGAAGATCCCCGCGCGGGACATGTCGGCCAGAGCGCAGTCGACCATCCGCTTGATCGCCCGCAGCGGGCGCCCCGCCTCGATCATGTCCTCGACGTTGAACGTGTGGTAGACCGCCGCCTGACGCTCGGGTGTGCCCTTCATCCCCAACTGTTCGCACCACCGTTCACGCTGGTTGCGTCCTGGCGTCAATTCTTCAACAGCCTGTTAGGCCAGCCAAATGATGACATCGCTACGTACAGACACTTACAAAATTGACCTTGTGCATGACGTTGCAGTGAGCAGCGATCCCGTATATAGATGGGGAGATGATCCTGCGGTGTCTGTGATGGTCACACCGCACAATGGTCAACGCTGGATGGGCCACTTTGAAGCCGGAGGCTTGCGCACGGGCTGTACGGGTGTCGTTTCAACTCCCTCCTCATTGCACTGCTGTACAGTGATTGACGGTCGCGCGTATGTTGTTGACGTGCTCCGACCTGAAAGCACGCGTCAGATTCCAGGTGATGACATTGTGGAGATCAGCAATCACGATGGCGTTACTCTGTTGCTGTCTCACATCGACATTGTGGGAATTGGCGCGGATGGGAGTTGTTGGCGTAGTGAACGGTTGGCTTCCGATCAAATCCGAGGTATCAGCGTGACCTGGCCGTTCATTGCAGGCGAAGGTTGGATGGCATCGCGCGATTCGTGGCAGAAGTTTCAACTCGATGCAAGGACTGGAATGAGTAGAGGCTGTCCTGAAACCGCGTAAACCAACCGGAAAATGAGCTGCGAACCGGGGTTCTAGGACAGGCTCTAGAGCCTATCCCAGAACCGCGCAACCGATTGGGTTCCGGCGCGAATAGCATCGCATGGCGATGCGACTGACCGAGGAACAACTCGACTGGCTGGCCGAACGCGTGCCCGACGCGCCGGTGTCTCCCAAGGGCGGGCGGCCCGCCATCGACAAACACGACGCCATGCGGGGATCTTCTGGATCCAGGACCACGGCGCCAAAATGGAGTGCCCTCAAACCCGAATCCTCGTCCAACCAGAGTGAGAGCTGGTCGGCGAATGCCCTTGTCCCCGTTCATACCCGCGTGTGCACACCCGCCCGGTGGCAGCTCCTGTGTGCACACGGGCGGGCCGGCCAGAAAATGGCCGCGGGCTCCCGCGTGAACGGGAGCCCGCGAGTGACCGCCGCGGCTGTAAGCCGAGTTCTGTCGGTGCGGGGCCTGCCGGGCCCCGCGCGAAGCGACCATTTCTCTGGGCACACCGTCGCCGGTGTGCTCAAGCGGTCTACCCGCACTCCACGGGCGGCCGGACCGGCCGCACGCGGCACACTCACGCGAGGGAGTGCTGCTTGACCTTGCACGCGACGGGGTTTGCCGTGCCCCGGCTGTCACCAGCCGGGCGGTGCGCTCTTACCGCACCATTTCACCCTTGCCTGATCCCTCGCGGGCCATCGGCGGTGTGATTTCTGTGGCACTTTCCCTCGCCCTGGGGTCACCCGGGCGGGTGGGCGTTACCCACCGTCGTGTCCTTCCGTGCTCGGACTTTCCTCAGAGGTCCGGGGCGCGAGCCCCGGGCCCCCGCGGTCGCTCACCGCGGCATGCGTTCATGATAGTCGCTCAGGCCGCCTTGGCCTTCTCGAGCGTCTGGCGCACCTTGGCGACGAGCACATCGGGCGTGAAGGGCTTGATCACGTAGTTGTTCACGCCGGCCTTGAGTGCATCGATGATGCGGGTCTTCTCGGCCTCGGTCGTGACCATGATGATCGGGGTCTTCTTGTCCCCCTGGCGCACCTTGGTCGCCATGGTGAGCCCATCCATGTTGGGCATGTTCCAGTCAAGGAGCACCACGTCGAACTGCGCCCCCGGGGCGGTGATCGCCGCGAGCCCGGCCACGCCGTCGCCCGCCTCGGTGAACTTCACCTCGCCAAGCGCCGTGAGGGCCTTCTTCTGGATGGTTCGCATCGTGCTTGAGTCATCAACGAGAAGTACGTGCATGTTCAGTTGCCTCCCTGCTTGGGAGCGCCGTTGGCGCACTTGATGTTGACCTCGATCACAAACTCACCCATCTCGGTCCTGCACGGAATGACGATGCAGGGGACGTCGGTGAGGCGTGCGATCGAGTGCCCGGATCCCCGGACAACGGTGGGCGTGCTGATGGTCGAGTTCTGACCCAGCTCGGTCTTGGCCGCGCCCGCGACCATGTTGGCCAGTTCGCCGATCGCGTCGGCGAAGTCGGGCGAATCCACCGACACGGGCGAACCCGTGAAGGCCTGGACGATGCCCTGGGCCGCCGCCACCGGGAAGTTCAGGACCACCGAGCCCGAGATGCCGCCCGAGAACCCGATGATTCCCGAGATGTCGTACGTGGGCACCGGGTCGCTCTTGAGGTGCGGCTGCCGCACACTGATGTCGATGCCCACCATGGTGCTGAACACCGTTCGTACCGATGAAACAAACGGCACGACCAGGGCGGCGATTTCCGTCGCGGTCGAACTCATTGCGAGACCTCCTGCGGACGCCTGTTTGCGGACGCGAGATTGAGAAGCGAAGTCGCGATCTGATCGAGGGGGACAACTTGTTCCGCGGCGCCGCACCGGATCGCTTCGGCAGGCATCCCGAACACAACACAGCTTTTTTCATCCTGCGCGATGGTCCGCGCGCCCGCCCGCCGCATCGCCAGGAGCCCCGTCGAGCCGTCGGCCCCCATCCCCGTCAGGATCGCGCCGACCGCGTTGGGGCCGGCGATCTCCGCCACGGAGTTGAACAGGACCTCGACGCTCGGACGCTGGTGGAAGACCTGCGGGCCGTCCTTGACGCACACGTAGTACTCCGCGCCAGACCGGCGGAGCAGCATGTGCTTCCCGCCGGGCGCGATCAGCACACGGCCCGGGCCCACCCGGTCACCGTCCCTGGCCTCGATCACCTCGACGCGGCACATCGTCGAGAGCCGCTGCGCAAACGAGGCGGTGAACTTCTCGGGCATGTGCTGGACGATCACCGTCCCGGGCGCTCCGGCCGGGAAGGCGGTCAATACCGCCGTCAACGCCTGGACGCCGCCGGTCGATGCGCCGATCGCCAGGATCTTGTTGGTCGTGATGAGCCTGGGGGGCGGCGCGACGCTGGGCCGCACCGCTGGCGCGGCGACCTTGGCCGTCGCCGCCGACTTGATCTTGGCGGCCAATACCGGGCCGAGTGCATCGGTCGAGAAGGATGTCCCGGGCTTGCCCAGCACGTCGACCGCGCCGGCCGCGAGCGCGTCAACGGCCGTCATCGTGCCTTCCTGCGTCAGCGAGCTCAGGACGATCACGGGCATCGGCCGGCTCTTCATGAGGTGCCGCAGGAACGTCAGCCCGTCCATCCGGGGCATCTCCACATCCAGCGTCAGGACGTCGGGGTTGAGCTCGACGATCTTATCGCGTGCGATGTACGGGTCCGCCGCGGTTCCGACGACCTCGATCCGGGAATCCTTGCTCAACTCCCGCGTCAGGACCTCGCGCACCACCGCCGAGTCGTCCACGATGAGGACGCGGATGCGGCGGGCGACCTGGTTTTTCGGAGCCTCGGCGGGCATGGTTACGCTCCAGGAGAAAGGGTCAGGACCAGCAGGAAACCATCGGCGTTGAGCTGGATCGCGCCCGGCTCACCGATCAGCCGCGACCATGCGCTCTCCTCATGCACGATCTCGACCTGCGGGAGATCGATCGCGAGCGTCGCGGTCGAGTGTGCATCCGCCGCACGCAGCATCGCCCCAGAGACCACGTTCATCAGTTCCTTCAGCGCGTCGGAGTTCCGCACCACGGGATCCTGCCCCGGCTCAAGATCCCCCAGCAGGTTCGCGGCCAGGTGCTCGGCGAACTCGCCCGGGGCGATCAGCCGGCACGTCCTGACCTGGTCGGTGTGATGGCGGATCGACACGGCATACCCCATGTGCGGCGCCGTCGGGAGGTCGCCCTCCCAGGGCATCGGGGAAATGAACGCCATGGTCTCGAGCGCCTCGACGAGCGACTCGGTCAACAGGTCGGTGTCAAGCTCAGGCATTGGGAACTCCCAGGATCTCGGTGATGACCGTGCGAAGCCGCTCGGGGGTGAAGGGCTTGGTGACGTGCCCGCGGGCCCCGGCGTCCCGCAGCTGCGCGATCGTCTCCTTGCTCGGCTCGGCCGAGACGATCACCACCGGGATCGACTTGGTGGCCGGATCGGCAAGAAGCCGCTTGACCATCTCGACGCCGTTGAGCACGGGCATCTGGAGGTCGGCGAGGATGAGGTCGGGGGACGTGCGCTTGGCGGCCTCGAGGCCCGCCCCGCCGTCGGCGGCCTCGACGACCGTTGGCGCGTCAAGCCCGCACATCGAGATGATCCGGCGGATCACCGCGCGGGTCGTGGCTGAATCGTCGACGATAAGGATCGTGAGTGGCATGTGTGTGCAGCTCCTAGACGGCCGCGGCTGCGGTTCCGACGGTCTTGATCTGGGTTTCCCCGGTGGCGATCGTGAGAATCATGTGCCTGGGTGCGCTCCCACCCACGTCTTCCAGCCCGATCATCATCCCGCGCTGCCAGAGGCACTTGCGGATCGCCGCGTGGTTGCGGCGGCCGATGTTGAACGTGTTGGATTCATCGAGGATCTT
>DATGXW010000275.1:0-37157 GCA_035298585.1 Phycisphaerales bacterium | reverse complement strand
GAGATCGCGGTCGAGGATGACGGTCCCGGCATCCCCGAGGCGGACCGCGAGCGAGTCTTCAAGCCGTTCGTCCGCCTGGAATCATCGCGCAGCAGGGAGACCGGGGGCGTTGGTTTGGGGCTCTCGATCACCAGGACCATCGTGCACGCACACGGGGGAGAGATCAAGCTCTCGGGTGGCAAGCCGCGCGGGCTCCGGGTCTCGATGATGTTCCCCCGTGATGCCGAGGTTCGCCGGGCTTGAGCGCTGCTACCGAGAGCCGCTCGGCTCGGGAGCGCGGTACCCCGCCTTCGATAGAAGCTCGATCAGTTCTCTTTTCGCGCCATCTTCCTTGAGATCATGTGCGGACGCGGACAGAGCGTTCATCGCGTTCTGCAGCGCTGCATGGTGCTCCGACTTCTCGAACCGGCGCGTCGCGCGGATCAGGGCGGTGATGTGCGCCATCGGATCGGGCTTGAGATCAAACGTCTCGTGCAGCCACGCCGGTCGGCACGACACGGCGTCCGCCGTCGTGCGGATCTCCCGCCGCAGCATCTCCGCCCAGAATGCCGATTTGGTCGCAAAGACCGCTTCGGGCGCGTGAATGATCAGCTCCAGTATCCCCTGCCGGTACAGGTAGTAGTTGCATTCCATGATCGACCGAACCTGTTCGTCCAGGTCGGTGATCTGCAGGATGCGATCGATCACCAGCAACCGTGCCGCATCGTTCAGCGGCTCTTCTCCCTTCTTGTCGGGCAGATAGACCGCCAGCGACCACAGCGGCGCCGAGGCTCCGAACTCGCCAAGCTCAAGCCGGACCCGCTCCTCGATCGGCTTGCTCATGAACTCCCGCCGCTCCGCCTGCGTCGCAAGATCAATCTCCAGCTGTGCAGCGCGGCTCGCCGCCTTCTGCGCAAAGTCCCTGTACAGCATCGATCCCCCCAGGCCGTACCCCGCGATCGCCAGCACGCCGACCATCCAGGGAATGACCCGAAGCAGGATGCCCGTGCCGTCATTGGCGGCCAGGTGCGAGGCCCCCGCCTCCCTGGTCATCCATACACCAAGCAGCAGCGATCCCCCCACCGCCAGTGGACCGAGCAGCCCCGCCACAAACTCGATCAGGGCCTGCACCGACTTGAGCCCCGGGCCCACCGCGCCGCCATCGCACCACAGGATGAACGCCATCCCGGCCGCGAGCCCCGCGCCAAAGACGCCCACCACGGTCAGCAGCCCCGCAACGCCCGGCTCCGTGTGCAGTAAACCGATCGCGCTCGACCCCGCCCGGAAGGCTGCAAGCAATGCCCCCAGGGTCAGCAGGATGATCCCCGCGCCCAGGCCCACGATCGGCACGATAAGTCCCATGGCATCGGAACCACGCGGCGGGTTGTTCAGGAACAGGCCCGTGCATCCCCCGTTCATGAGCAGGATCGCAAGCACTGCGAGCACGATGGCGATGGTGGCAAGAGACGCGAGCATGGGTCGTCCTGTAAGAGGTAGTGTTCAATGCACAATGCAGGTCGATGACATTCAGCGTGCGGCGTCTTCGCCGGAAGGTACATACTGCTCCACCGTCAGGGCGTGCACGGGCGCCAGGCGGCCCAGGACATGCGACCCCACTCCTTCATACCTGGCGGCGATGTTCTTGCTTGGGAGCTTGCCGACCTCGCCGCATGCAAAGAGCATCTGGTCAACATCGCTCGCCAGAAGGATTGAGATCTGGACGCGGTTCAGTTCGCGGTCCTCCCCGAGGGTCGCGATGGCCGACCGTGCCGAACGTGGACAGGTCCCGTCGATCGCAAAGTCCTGTGATGCATCGGCCGCAAGCACAGCGTCCGAGGCCCACCACAGCGCCAGCCGGATGTCCGCCCGTTCACTCCTCCGTGCGTCGTAGAGGTCCCGGAGCGACATCAGTTCCTTCAAGAGCGGCTTGTGAGGATGGATGTTGCCCGCGGCACAGCACCTCTCGGCGATGTCGAGGATGTCGCACACGCGCTGGCGCTCGGCATCGCCCTGCTCGTACTTGCCCAGCACCGCGCGGCGGACCATCCGGATGGCCACGAGTGCCTGCGCAAAGTACGGCAACTCCTCAAACGCGTGCATGATGTCTCGCCTGGTCACGGTGTGTCTCTCCCATCACACAGTGCGACAGACCATGGGATGAAAGCCAGCAGTCATCCCGGCAGAGTGCAGGATTATGCACCCTCCCGGCGTTGACACCCTGCCGAAACCCTATTCAAGGGTCGTGTGCGTTCCGTTCAACTCACAGTGCCCTTGGCAACGCCGCCGGGGCAGGATGCTGCTGGTAGATGCCCGTTCGTCCCCCCGAAGCACAGGCAAGAATGCACGCCACGCTGTACAGAACGATGTCGGCGGCGTGCCCGAATCCAAAGAGTTCAACCGCGAGCACGGTGCATGCAACCGGCGTCCGCGCTGCCGCGGCGAAGACGGCCACAAGCCCCAGCCCCGCGAAGAGGTCGATCGGCGCGTGAAGCACGTTGGCGAGTGCGTGCCCCAGCGTGGACCCCACATAGAACAGCGGCGTGACTTCTCCTCCTTTGAACCCGCTTCCAACCGTCATTGCCGTAAAGATGATCTTGAGGAGCCAGTGCCACCACCCCGCGCCGCCAGGCTGAAACGAAGACGAGATGGTCACGATCGATGGATCGATGTTCGTGACCCCGAGCCCGAGGCAATCCGCCCCAAAGATCAGCGCCAGACCGATCACGCCGACGCCGCCGACCAGCGGGCGAACATACGGCCTGATGATCCACGCCTTGAACAGGTCCTGTGCGCGGTGCAAGGTCCAGGAAAAGAGACGTGCCGCCAGGCCAAAGCAGATCCCGGCCAGCGCCACGCGGCCCAGCAGCATGAAATCCCAGGGCTGCATGTGCATGCGGTCAAAGGCGATGTGATAATGCACGTGAGTAGCGCCCAGCATGATGCACACGCGGTCGGCGATAAACGCCCCGATCATGCATGGAATCGCGGCCTGGGGTGCATGCTTCCAGCGCCTGGTCACCTCGATCGCAAAGATGGCGCCCGCCGCGGGCGTGCCGAACACCCCGCCAAAGCCCGCCGCCACGCCGGCCATGAGTACGAGCCGTTGATGCTCGATCGACACTCGCCCAAACCGCCGCAGGAATCCACCGGCTACACCGCCGCCGATCTGCACCGCCGTCCCTTCGCGTCCCGCCGAACCGCCGAAGAGATGCGTTATCACGGTGCCGATCAGCACCATGGGCACGATGCGAACCGGGAGTCCTGCGCCCGGCTCGTGAATGCGATCCAGCACCAGGTTGGTGCCCCGCTCCACATTCGCGCCCCAGCGGTGGTATACGAGCCCCACCGCGAGCCCCGCCGGCGGCAGCAGGAAGAGAAGCTGCGGGCGCCGCTGGTGGAGCAAGGTCGCCGCATCGAGCGACCACAGGAATAGCACGCAGAGCGTTCCGACAACAACCGCCAGGAGCACACAGAGCGCATACACGATGCACCACGCACGCCAACCATGGCGCGGCGCCGGCGTCACGACAGAGCGTGCACATTCAGGAGATCGATCGCTGTTCACAGTTCGGGTGCTCATGACGCTCCTACCTGCCGGCAGTGCGCGGAAAAACCGCACCGACCGAAGAAGTAGGAGTCATCAGCACGGTCCGCGCGGTATCTCTCGCGCGGCGGCGGTTCGGGCGGACTCCATCGCCATGGAACCCTAGGAAACGCGGGCGTCGTCGTCAATCGATGGTGAGAGCGGCAACGCGACCTCGGTTGACTGACCGCCCCGAGCATCGTTTGACCCCGGCGCAACCTTCATTCATGCGGCGATGGATGCACAATCGCCGGCAGGGACCAAGCTGGAGCACACGGCGTTACGCCCCTGGTTCTTGGCCCGGTAGAGCGATTCGTCGGCCATCCGCACAAGGACGTCGCGATCAAGCCCGCGGGCCGACTCGGCGTACGCAACGCCCAGGCTTGAAGTGACGGTGACGCTGCCGTACTCGGTCTTGATCGGCCCGGATGACAGCCGCGACCTGATCCGCTCGGCGATCTTGATCGCACTCTCAAGCCCGTCGCACGGACCGAGCACGATCAGAAACTCCTCGCCGCCGTATCGCCCGATCGCATCCTCCTCGCGGATCGCCGCCAGCGATCGGCGGGTTGCCTGCCGGAGCACTTCATCTCCCGCGGCGTGGCCGAGGGTGTCGTTGATCTGCTTGAAATGATCCACATCGGCCATGATGATCGCGACGCCCTGGCGTGCCCGCCGCGCCCGGGCCAGCGCGAGATCAAGAATCTCGAAGATCGACTCCCGGTTCCAGACCCGCGTCAGGGGATCGATCCTCGCCTGGCGTGAGAGCTGGTCGAGCTGCGTGATCAGTTCCTGCTGCGCGCCCGCCTGCATGGCGCTGAAGAGCTCGCGCTCCGTCACGGCCGCAAGGTCGCGCAGAATCTCGATGTCCTCAAAGCTCGGAGAACGCGGCTTGCGGTCAAGCACGCACAGGCTCCCGATCCGGCTGCCGTCGGTCGCGCGGACCGGGCAACCCGCGTAGAAGACAATGTGCGGATCCTCGCACACGAGCGGATTTCCCTCAAAGCGAGGATCAATCCTGGCGTCAGGCACCACCATGACGTCTTCCCGGAGGATCGTGTGCGTGCAGAACGATACCGCCCGCGCTGTCTGCGCCAGCGAACTCCCCTGGATCGACTTGAACCACTGGCGGTCCGCGTCAAGCAGCGAGATCGCCGCGATCGGCGTTTCGAGCGCCTTCTGAGCCACCCGCGTGATCCGCTCGAAGCGGTCGCTCAGCGGCGTGTCGAGGATCACCAGCCGCTGGAGCGCCTGAAGGCGTGCGGGCTCGTCCGGGCTGAGTGGCGGTTCGATCATGGCGTGGCGCATCCCCTGGAGATCCGGTGGATCTTCCGAGATCTTCATCGGGCAGGCTCGACAAGGAAAACTCCTCATCCAGCCATGTTCCAAGTTATGGGTCCAGCCGAAGGTTTGAACGTTCCGTGTCGCACGTGTCGGGCGGCTGTGTGCGTTCCATCACGGATATGCACACGTCCATGTCCGTGACGACGAAAGGAAGCCATCCTTGGGTATCGACGCCCTCGCCGGATTACGACTCGACGACGACTGAGAAGCCGCCGTACGCCATCCGCTTCATGTCAAAGGGCATGTTCTTCATGTCCATCCCCGTGATCCGCGGGTCCTTCATCACCTTGGCGATGACCTTGTCACGGTGTGCACGAGACTTGTAGACGATGAACGAGAACACGACCGTTTCACCGGCCTTGGTCTTCGCAAGCTTGGGGAACGGCACCATCTCCTTCTGTGCAAGGTCATCCCCCGCGCACTCAAAGTACTGCAGCGCCCCGTGCTCCTTCCAAACCTTCGCCCCGATTTTCGCCGCCTTCAGATAGGCGGCCATCTTCTTCTTTGCGACCGGGATGACAAAGCCGTCGACGTACTTG
Source organism: Phycisphaerales bacterium (assembly GCA_035298585.1). Lineage (GTDB taxonomy): Bacteria > Planctomycetota > Phycisphaerae > Phycisphaerales > UBA1924 > JAEUJB01. The sequence continues at coordinate 31,712 of DATGXW010000275.1, read as the reverse complement.
CCCATGAACCAGTTCCTTTCCATGCAGAGGATCCGGGTGTCTCGCGACGGATGCACACGCACCAACGCGAAATGAACCCCCCAACGGCGCCCAAGATACAGGGAATTCACATCCGGGGCGGGATCCCCGCAGCGCGGCGGACATCCGAGAGCTGCCCCTGATGGAACATCTGGTGCATGCACAGGAGCATGAGCGCTTCTCCGACGGTTCTCATCGCCTCCTCGAAGCCCGGCGGAACGTTCGGAGGCCGCAGGTCGAGTTGGGCGTCGTTCATCGCCCCGAGCATCCGGAGTGTGCCGTGGCGCAGCTCGCTGAACCGAGCGACAACCTCGCTGAACGGGGGATAGATGGCTGGGTCCGTTGAGGGCGTCGAGCCCGCGGCAAAGAGCGAGTGCCAGCCTTCCACGGGATTGGGTTCCCCCAGGAGAACCGTTTTCATCCCGCCCTCGATGTATGCCAGGTGACCGATGATCCACATCGGGTGATTTCCGCCCGCCGCCGTTGGCTGGCGCAGCGGCTCAGATTCGATGTCCTTCAGCAGCCCCAGCATCCAGGCGTGCGACGTGGAAAGCCCGCCGTGCAAAAGATCAACCGCGCGCATAACCCACTCCCTTGTGAAGAAAGACTCCCGCCTCTTCGCCGGTCACGAAGATCACCGTCCCACGGCAACACGCCTGTGCGCCAGTTCGCGGATATGGGCCAGGCCATGCTCCCACCCCATGACGACGCCCTCCGAGTGTTCCGCCGGGATCAGCCCCATCGCGCGATGCACGAGCCGGACTTTCGTGGTCTTCCCGACTTCCGTCAGGCGATACTGGACATGCGACGCCGCCGGATACGACATGAACATCGGCCCGGAGATCTCAAGCAGCGTCGGCGGCTTGATCACCTGGACATGCCCCCACAGGTGACCCTTGTTGTTGCCAAGGTCCCGAAACCACCGTCCCCCGGGCCACGCCTCGAGCACCATCGGGAACGCCTCCCCACCCGGCATCTCTCCCTCCGGACCCATCTCGGCCAGCACGGCTTCAAAGGTGACCGCGATCGGCGCCTCGACCTCGATCTCGCGCACCACCTCAAACGTGCGCACGTCGCGCGGGATCTCAACCTGCGGCGCGGAAGGGGCTTTCGTTCCCGAAGACTGTGTGCTCATGGCTTACTCCTTGTTTGTTCCCCGGCCCTTGCTCCCGCCATCTGAAAAAAGGGCCCGCGCTTCGGCCCGAACCTTGATGCGATCGAGCTTGTGATCCCAGAACCGCTCAAACCGCCCTACCCAGTCGTGAATCTGTTTCAACGGCGCTGCCTCCAGCTTGTAGACACGCTGCTGGCCGCGTCGTGTGCACGACACCACACCCACCTCTCGGAGCACCTTCAAGTGCTTTGACACCGCGGGCTGCGGGATCGCCAGCGATTCCACCAGGTCGTTGACCGGACGTTCGCCATCGCTCGCCAGAATGTCCAGGATGGCCCGGCGCTGCGGCTCGGCGATCGCCGCGAAGACGTGGAATTGACCAGAGTCGGTCTGCACACGTTCAATATATTCCAAAAACAGAATATATCAAGCGCGAAGCATGCAAAAAGCACGACGCATCGCGCGTCGGTCCTTGTGCAGGGATGCCGATCCGGGCCTCAGTACCCCGCCGCGTGACCATCCTTGCGAGATTCCGAAGCGCCGGTGTACACCCGGGTGGTCGGATTGCGCTGGATCGCCTGGTATCCGCCGTACACCGCCGTCGCGGCCGGCTTGATCACGTGCCCTCGCTTGGCGAGCGCCTCCAGCACATCGGGCCCAAAGCCCGGCTCGAGGTTCAAGACGCCCCCGTCATCCATCGGCCTGACCATTCCCTGCGGCTCGGTCGAACCGTCGTGGTGCATCCGCGGTGCATCGCCGGCCTGCTGGAGCGTCATTCCAAAGTCGATCAGATTCACGACAATCTGGGCATGCCCCTGCGGTTGCATCGCACCGCCCATCACCCCGAAGCTCATCCACGGCGCCCCGTCCTTGGTGATGAACGCGGGGATGATCGTGTGAAAGGGACGTTTGCCGGGCTTGAGTGCGTTGGGGTGCTCCTCAACCAGCGCAAACTGTTCCCCACGGTCCTGCAGCATGAATCCCAGCCCCGGCGGCACCATCCCGCTCCCCATCCCGCGGTAGTTCGACTGGATCAGCGACACCATCATCCCCTCTGAATCCGCCGCCGTCAGGTAGATGGTGTCCGCCCCGGTGGGGATCTGCCCCGGCTCAAACGCCCGCGCGGCACGATCCATCGAGATCAACGCCCGGCGATCGCCCGCGTAGCTTGCGCTGATGAGTCGCTCCACGGGAACCTTGGAAAACCGCTGATCCGCATAGAACCGCGCCCGATCCTCGAACGCCAGCTTCTTGGCCTCCACAAACGTGTGGATATAGTCCGCGCTCCCGAACCCCATGGCCTTGATGTCAAATCCTTCCAATAGCTTCAGGATCTGGAGCGCTGCGATCCCCTGCCCGTTGGGTGGAATCTCCCACACGTCGTACCCGCGGTAGTTCGCGCTGACCGGCTCGACCCATTCGCCTTGGTGACTCGCAAAGTCGCTCGCGGCGAGCACGCCACCCTGCTCGCGGATGAACCGTTCGATCGTCGCGGGGATCTCGCCCTTGTAGAACGCATCGCGTCCGCCCTGTGCAATCGCCGTCAGCGTCGCCGCCAGATTCGGGTTCTTCCAGACCTCGCCCGCACGCGGCGCGCGGCCCTCCACCGTGAACTGCGACTGGAAATTCGGATACTCCATGAACCGCCGTGCTGAGATGCTCCACGCATCCGCGATCACCGGCGAAAGCGGGAACCCGTTCCGGGCATACTCGATCGCCGGCGCAAGCACGCGCTCCATGGGAAGCTTGCCGAACTTGCCGTGCAGCGCAAACCAGCCATCGACGCACCCCGGCACCGTCACCGGCAGGGGTCCAAACGACGGGATCGCATCGAGCCCCTTGCGTCGCACAAAGTCGATCGTCAACCCCATCGGCGCAGCGCCCGACCCGTTGTACCCGTGGAGCTTGTTCGTCCCGGGATCCCACACGATCGCAAACAGATCGCCGCCAATCCCGCACCCGGTCGGCTCCATGAGCCCCAGCGCTGCGTTGGCCGCGATGGCCGCATCGACCGCGGAACCCCCGGATTTGAGCACATCGACCGCGATCTGCGTGGCCAGAGGCTGACTTGTCGCCGCCATGCCGTGCGAGGCGTACACCTCCGCGCGGCTCGCCCGGGGAAGCGGCCGGGAGTCATCAGGTCCAGCCATCGCAAGAACTCCCGCCAGGATCAATCCGGCCAGTGTGCACATGCACACAGCCTACCGGCACACCCCGCACCCCGCCCCGTACACTCGCACCTTCCGCGTGGCGGTACTCAGGAGCCAGCATGAACGTTTTCCGTACAGACCTCGCCATGCCCGCCGTGTGTGCACTCCTTGGCGCCTCGACCCTCCTGACCGGATGTGCTGCATCACGCCGCCCAGAGCCGGTGGCCGTCACCCCCGCACTTGCGGATGCACTCTGGGATTCTAGCGGCTGCGTGGATGATGACCGGGGCCGGTGGTTCCGCGATGCCAAGTTCGGCACATTCATCCACTTCGGGCCCTACTCCCACTTGGGCGGTTACTACGACGGCAAGGGCCCGTACCGGCCCGCCGAGCAGATCATCGGCCTAGGCGACCGTCACGCGGTGATCCCGCCCGCGGTCTACCGCGAGAAGGTCGCCGGTCAGTTCAACCCATCGAAGTTTGACGCAAAGACATGGGTCAGCCTCATGAAGAAGGCGGGCCAGAAGTACGTGATCCTGACCACCAAGCACCACGACGGCTTCTGCATGTTCGAGACGCAGACCACGTCGCACGACATCATGGAGGCGACGCCCTTCAAGCGGGACATCGTGCGTGAGCTTGCCGACGAATGCCGCCGCCAGGGCCTTGCGTTCTGTGTCTACTACTCGATCGGCGACTGGTGCGCCAAGGAAGTCCAGGACCCGCGCTTCCCCGATTACAAGTCCTACATGGAGGCGCAGCTCAAGGAGCTCCTTTCCAATTACGGCGACATCCCCATGCTGTGGTTCGACAACTACTGGTACGTCGACAACCAGTGGACCAACGACGAGGCGCACGCCAGGGAGCTCTACGCCTTTGCCCGCTCGCTCCGCCCTCAGATGCTTGTCAACGATCGCTGCGGCGTCGGCGCGGCGTCCGATCACGGCGACTACGCGACTCCCGAGAACCAGCTCAAGGGTTCGCTCCAGAGCCGCTACTTCGAAGTGGTGATGACCAACACCGCCGATGACAACTGGGGATGGGTGAAGGGCGCCGCCAACTACAGGCCCGCGCAGGTTCTCATCCGCAACCTGATCGATTCAACCAGCAAAGGCGGAAACTTCGTGCTCAACGTCGGCCCCGATGCCGACGGCGAGTTTCCCGCAGAGCACGTGGCGAATCTCGAGAAGCTCGGCGACTGGACCTCCGTGAACGGGCAGGCGATCTACGCGACCGTCCCCGCGCCGGAAGTGGCGGTCGCCCCCGCGGATGGTCCGGTGTACTACGCGACCAAGTCGCGCGACGGCTCTTCGATATTCATCCATGTCATCTCCTGGCCCTCCGATGGTTCACCCCTGTCGATACACATCCAGGGTCACCGCCAGATGCGGTGCACACCGGTGGACCCATCGACCGGGGCCGTCACGATGAACCAGACACACGAGAATCAGGCGACCATCCTGAAGATCACTCCGCCCGCGAAGCTCGATCCGTACGCCACCGTCTTCCGCCTCAGCGATGTCCGCTGAGTGCGCGCGTACCCGCAAGAGATCCCGCACAGGTGTGCCATGAGTGAACCCATAGCAGCAAACGACGCACCCCCCGCCGCGCATCAGCGACCCTCGTGGGATGCCTATTTCCTGGCGATCTGTGAGCAGATCAGTACGCGCTCACCCGACCCCAACACCCGCCACGGGTGCGTGCTGGTCGACCAGGGCCGGCGAGTCCTGAGCACGGGGTACAACGGACCCGTCTCGGGGATGCCGCACGAACTCGTCCCCACCACGCGACCCGAGAAGTACGCGTGGTACATCCACGCCGAGGACAACGCCGTCGCCTTCGCACGCTGCGACCTCAGGGGGTCGACCGCGTACGTCACCGGCACCCCCTGTGCAGCCTGCTTCCGCCGGCTCCTCCAGGTCGGTGTCCGGCGGATCGTTCAGGGCGACCGCTCCTCGGCATGCCTTACCGACATTGAGATCTCGGCCTGCCGGACAATGGCCAACTACCTTGGGGTGGAGTGGGTCACCCTCGATCACGCGGTGCCCGGGGCGCAGCCCAGGCCCGCGCCCTGAGTGAGATTCCGGCATCCACGCCCCCCTCGACCGGCGAACCCATCCCCATGAACCACCCCGATCACGACCGGAAGGGTCGTCGACTCTCTGCATCCATGGTCTGCCTGGCGGCTGGGCTGTCGCTTTCAGGCTGCGGGTCATCCGTATCCCCCGGCCCCGCCGCCGCGATCGAAGGTGTCGCGTTCCCCACGGTTGAAGGGACCAGCCTCAACAACCGCTCGTTCCAGCTTCCCGCGGGCTTTGACGCTCCGTACAACGTGCTGCTTGTCGCGTTCCTGCGGGAACAGCAGGCCGATGTGAACACCTGGCTGAGCGCTGCGGCCGACATCGCCGCCGACCACGCCAACGTTGAGTACTACGAATTGCCCACGATCTCCTCGGGGTGGACGATCGCGCGGGGGTGGATCGATAACGGGATGCGGAGCGGCGTCCAAGCCTTTGCCGCGCGCGAGCGCACCATCACCCTCTACACAGATACGGCCAGGTTCCGCGAACTCCTGGGGATCGATGGTCCCGGGCAGATCTGGATCGGACTTGTGGATCGTGGGGGAAAGGTCTACTGGTCGACCCGGGGACGAGCGACCCCGGAAACCATCGCGCAGCTTCAGCGCGAGGTCCGCACCCTCGCGAGCCCCGCGGCTCCCTGATCCCTCTACCATCGGGCCATGCTGACCCGCGCCGCCGCCGATGCGTTCGCACGACAGTGGATACGTGCCTGGAACTCCCGTGACATCGAGCAGATCCTCCAGCATTACACCGACGATGTCGTGGTCAGCTCTCCATTGATCAAGGCGATCGCAGGAGAACCCTCGGGCACGCTGCGCGGCAAGCACGCCGTTCGGGACTACTGGTCGAGGGCCCTTTCCGCAAACCCGGATCTCCACTTCGTGCTGCAGCACGTGGGCGTCGGCATCAACTCGGTGATCCTCAAGTATCGATCGGTCATCGACCTCCTCGCTACCGAGTTCATGGAATTGACCCCTGATCGAAAGATCTCCAGGGTCGCTGCACACTACAACCAGCCCGATCTCGAAACAGCTCAAAGGGAGCACGCCGAGCACAGCGCCTGGCTCTGGGTCAGCCACGTCACGCCCATCCTCAATGTCTCCGACTTCGCCGAGTCGATGGCCTGGTTCGAGAAGCTCGGGTTCCGCAGGTCCTGGGAGTGGGGAACGCCCCCGACGTTCGGCGCGGTGGGGTCGGGCGAGATGGAGATCTTCCTCTGTCTCAACGGGCAGGGTGGACGCGGCAGGAGTGCATTGCCCCGCACCGGCGGTCCCGATGGTTCCGATGACCAGGAAAAGGGCGTCTGGATGTCGCTCTGGGTGGAAGATGTCGACGCCGTGCACGCACGCTGCGTCGAGCGTGGTCTGGAAGTCACCATGCCCCCGACGACCGAGCCCTGGGGTGTCCGCGAGATGCACGTCCGTCACCCAGACGGGCACGTCCTGCGCATCAGCAAGGGCCTTTCCTGCGAGTAGGCAGGCCGCCGCGCGATCGCGTTACTTTCCGCTGCGTTCAAACTGCTCGAACATCTTCTTCTCGGCCTCGCGGTACCGCTTGAAGGCCTCTTCCAGCTCGTTGCGACGGTCGGCGATCTCGCGCACTTCATCGGGTCCCGCCGCGCCGCGTTCGATCATCGAGTCGAGCGATTCGGTCGCCGCGCGAAGATCGCTGACCGCCGAGGCGTAGCTCCGCGCAGAGTCGTACAGCAACTGCTGCTGGAGTTCCTTGGTGTCGGGCTGGACGAGCAGACGCCAGGGCTGTGCACGCACCTCCATCAGCGTGAGCTTCAACTGGTCAGACGCCAGCCGTGCGTTCGCGAGGGTCCGGCGGATGCTCGGCGCTTCGCTCGCGACGATCGTGTCGAGCCTCGTGGAAAGGCTCTCGAAGCTGTCCATGGCCTGGCGGGCCTTGGTCGCCAGCGGCTCGATCGAATCTCGCAGCGTGATCGCCGAGGCGTCGATGTTGTCGATGAACCGGTCGATCTGCTCGCGGTTCTCGCCGATCAGTGCACGCGAGTCTCCCACCAGCCCGCGGCCGTCGTTGAGCAGGTCACGCGCTGTATCCCGCAGGCCCGGAAAGTCGGCGGCGGTCGTGTCGATGCTCGTGATGATGCTGTCGACCTGCTTGGTCCAGGCCGGCACGCGGTCGGTCACATCCTTGACCGCCACGCGTGCATCACCCGCCGCACCGCGGATGTCCGCCAGCGTCGCCGTCACCAGTTCCTCGTTGGAATCGATCAGCGAATTGATCTTCTCGACCGCCAGCTTCGCCTCGGCGATGATCTGCTTGAAGTCCATCACCTGCTCGGTCCCAAGCCCCGCGTCGGCGAGGAACGAGGGAGGCGCGATGGCCCCGGCGATGCGTTCCCCCGCCGCAAGCTCGGGCCCCGGCCCGATCTGTGCATCCTTCTGAACCGCCGCGGCGCTCCCCATCGAAGCGATGTTGATCGACGTGAGCGAGCCCAGCAGGGGCTTTTCCAGGAAGACCATCGCGTTGTCAAAGAGCTGGTACTTCGCGTCGATGAGGACGTTGATGTCGATCCCCGGCTGGCCGTTCAGCTTGTTGATCTCGACGCCCGAGACCTTGCCCACCGGCTGCCCGCCCAGCAGCACGGGCGACCCCGCCTTGATCCCCGTCGCGCCTTGCGCGATCGAGAACCGCACGATGTACTCGTTGGTCGAGCGCATCCGCTCGCCCAGGTCCGAGAGGACGAAGCTCGCGAGCACCGCCAGGACGACCGACGACAAGAGGAACGTGCCGGCGAGGATGTTGTTCCGAGTGGAAGAAGAGGCCATGAGGCTCCAAGGGTACAACCCCAAACCGGGGCGTGCCGACCCAGGACCGGACATTCCCCGCATCGCTCCCAAGGACGGGGCCTACCCGCGGGGCGGGTCGCTTTTGAGCGATTCGGTGATGGAAATCTCCTGGAGCCGCACACTCAGCCGGTCAAGCTGCTCCTTGGAGGCGTAAAACGCGTTCGCGTCCACCCCGCGCCAATCCTTTTCGCCGGCCTGCACATACCCGCCAAGCTCCTCGATCCGGGCTTCAAGCTCGCGCCGGTACCCATCTTCGAGCAGCCCGCCGAACCGTCCCAGCCGCTCACCAATCCACTTGAGATCCAGCTTGCTGTTCACCACCAGGTCCACCACCCTGTGGCGGGTCATGTCCTCGTGTGCATGTCGCAACGATTCCCGCTCAATCCTCTCGACTTCTTCCCGCGTCAGGCCATGGTTGGGAATCACCTGGATCGCAGCCCGCCGTCCCGATCGCCGCTCCCACGCCCCGACCGCCAGAACGCCGTTGGAATCGACCGCAAACTCCACCTGGAGCTGCGGGATCCCCGCCGGCATCGGAGGAATTCCCCGGACGTGGAAAACGCCCAGGCTCCTGCAGTCTTCCACCATCTCGCGTTCACCCTGCAGGATGTGGATCCGGATCGAGGTCTGCCCATCCACGCTTGTCGAGAACATCTCGGTCGCACGCGTCGGCACGGTGGTGTTGCGCACGATCAGCTTCGCCACCGCCCCGCCCACCGTCTCGATTCCCAGTGAGAGAGGGATTACGTCCAGGAGCAACTGTCCCTTGGTCGTTCCAGAGAGAATCGACCCCTGCACCGCCGCCCCCAGCGCCACGACCTGGTCGGGATCAAGCGCGGTGTACGGCTCGACGCCGAAGACCTCTTGGACACGTTGACGCACAAGGGGAATCCGGCTCGAACCACCGACGAGCACAACGGCATCCACCTGGAGATCCCCGGTCCCCCCCAGGTTCCGCTGTGCATCCACCAGCGCCCGTCTGCACGCCGCGATGGACCGCTCCACCCAGCCCCCGATCAATCCCTCGAACTCCCGGCGGTCGATCAGCAGGACCATCGATGTCCCATCATCCCGGAGGATCTCGATCGTCGCCGCATCCTCCGAACTCAGCCGCCGTTTGGCGGCTTCGGCCGCCGCCGTCAGCCGGCCAAGTTCCCCCGCCGACAAACCCCCGCCCCCGGCGTCCGCGACGACGCGGTCGATCAGGATGCGATCGACATCGTCCCCGCCCAAATGCGTATCCCCAGACGTTGCAAGCACTTGGAAGAACGAAGTATCCCCCGACGGCCCGACGTTCGAGGTCGAGAGCTTGAGAATCGAGATATCAAACGTCCCCCCGCCAAGGTCATAGACCGCGACGACCCGCGCTCCGGCGTTGCGCTCGCTCGAACGGTCGAGCCCCAGGCCATACGCCAGGGCCGCCGCCGTCGGTTCATTCACGATCCGAACAACTTCCAACCCCGCGAGGCGCCCCGCATCCCGCGTCGCTTGCCGCTGTGCATCATCGAAGTACGCCGGCACCGTCACCACCGCCTTGCGGACCTCAACCCCAAGCGCGTTGGATGCACGATCCCGTAGCGTCCGCAGCACGTGCGATGAAATCTCCTGCGGTGTAATCAACCTCGGACCATCCGGTCCCGGGTACACCACGCGTGCAGTCTCGTGATCCCCCTGCGAGACCTCGTACGGCAGGTACGGAACGTCGCCCGCCGCGTCCTTGAGCGACCGGCCCATCAACCGCTTCACGCTGCTATAAGTAGTTCGAGGGTGTTCGGGCTGGCGTTCCCTGGCCTCCCATCCCACCGTGTGCACAAGCTCGCCCCCGGCGGATGTCTCCAGCCGCACCACGCTGGGAAGAAGCGCCCGCCCCTGCTCGTCGGCGATAACCCTGGGACCGCGTTCATCACAGATCGCAACCAAGCTGTTGGTCGTACCCAGATCGATCCCGACAATGAGTTGTCCCGTGGTCGCCTCCATCGTGTGCACGGTATGCGCCTCAGGCTCCCTCTGAGCCCGGGTCCTTCTCTCCCGTCGGGCTACCAAACCTCTTCAGAACCGCCTGGACCGCGGACTTGATCGGCTTCCACTCCGCCCCGGGTTCGCGGTTGACGGTGATCCATGTGCCGGAAATGAGAATGTTGGCGACTCCATCGATCGCGAGCAGCTCGCGGGCCAATGGGTCTTTGGAGACATCCGCCGACTTGCCGTACGACCGGGGGCCCTGCTGATCCGAGATCGGAGGGATGGGTGAACCCACCACGCACTTGAGTGCGTTGGGGTTGGGGGTCTCCTGAAACTGCACCGTGCTCCTGGCCAAGCGGATTCTCCCCGCGCAAGTCGAGATTCTGTTGAGCCTTTCAACGAGGAAGGCGCCCAAACACCGAATACACTCAAGCGTAGGTGATGGTCGGTCGCGCGCGACCCCGAGTCGGGCTGCTGAACTTACGGCAGGTGAGGCCGTCGTTGCAGCGCCCGGACCGACCCCGGAGCCCGTGGTGCGATTCTGGAACACTGTCCAAGACCTTCTTGACCGTATTTACTCCTACCCGACGCTCGTCGTTGTGGCGGAGCTGTTGGTCATCTGGCTGGTCGTGTACGGGATTTTCCGCTTCGTGCAAGGGACCAGGGCCGCGGGTGCGCTCAAGGGGATGCTGGTCGTCCTCATCCTGGCCGCGGTAATCTCCAGGGTCCTTGGCGTCGCCGAGGCCTTTCAGCGGCTTTCATACCTCTATGAACGGTTTGTCGCGCTCGTCGCCGTCGGCCTGGTCGTGATCTTCCAGCCCGAGCTTCGGCGTGCACTCGTCCGGCTGGGCGAGACACCCTTCTTTCGGTCCACCCCCTCCGACATTGCCTACACCGTCGACGAGATCGCCGAAGCGTGTGCATTTCTCAGCCGGGCCCGCTTCGGCGGCCTGATCGTGATCGAACGAAGCGTGGGCCTTGCCGGCCTTCTTGAGGGCGGAACGGTCCTGAATGCCGACCTGAGCGCGCCCCTCCTCCAGACCATCTTCTTCCCGGGTTCTGCACTCCACGACCTGGCGGTCATCGTCAAGGGCCGGCGTGTCCACGCCGCGGGGGTCCAGCTCCCCTTGGCGGAGCCCTCCGATATGCCGGACCTGCGGTTTGGCTCCCGGCACCGCGCCGCCGTGGGCCTGACCAAGGAGTGCGATGCACTGGTCGTGGTCGTCAGCGAGGAAACCGGCGCGCTTCGCATCGCCGAGCGCGGAAAGCTCTCTTCACCCATGGATGAAGCGCAGCTGCGGGAAGAGCTCCGAACCCGCCTGACGCGTGCGCAGAAGGCCGCCGCGGCCGCCGCCCGGCCCGTCGCCGATCATGATCTCAGCGACCAGCACCGTTCCGAAGAGGATCACGGCGGTGATTCGGCGGAAAGGAAGGAGGCCTGATCCATGTGGAACGCCCTCCGAACTTTCCTCCTGGTCACCCTGATCACCATTATGATCTGGACCTTCGCCGAGGCCGAGAGCCTGACCACCAAAACCGTGCGCATCGAAGTGGCCTTTGCGGTCGATCCGCAGACCAGCCGCTTTGTCGAGGTGACGGAGAACCAGGGCTGGAACAGCCGGGTGGAAGTCGAGATCGAAGGGTCGACCGCCCTGGTCAACGAGCTCGAATCTGCCCTGCGCCGGGGCGTCAGCCTTCGGGCCGGCATGCCCGGCATCCCAGCCGAACCGGGTGAATACACCGTTGATCTGAACCAGGCCCTGCGTGCAGCCCCGGAGATCGACGGCCGGGGCGTGACCGTCGTCAAGGTCGATCCTCCCAACATCAAGGTTGTGGTCGATTCCCTGGTCACCAAGGAAGTGAAGATCACGACCGACGTGGCCGGCGCCGTGGTGGACGGCGCGGTCGAGACGCGTCCACAGCGGGCCCGGCTCACGCTCCCCAGTGCCCTGGCGGTCCGCGTTGGTCCCGAAACGGCCGTGATTGCCCGAGTGCCCCCGGAGGCGATCGCCAAGCTGGTTCCCGGGCGGGCCGAGACGATCCCCGGCGTGACGTTGACCGCTCCCGCCGGGCTTGCGGGACGTCCGCGCGTGTTGATCGATCCCGACCGGGCGGACGTGGTCCTGACCCTGCGTGCACGAACGGCGGATTACACGATCGCCAGCGTGCCGGTGCACATCAAGATCGCGGCGGGGGAGATGGGCCGCTGGGATGTGGTAGTCCCCGAGGAAGACCGGTTCATCCGCGACGTCAAGGTCAGCGGCCCGAGCGACCTGGTCGACCGCGTACGCCGGGGTGATATCCGCGTCACGGCGGTCCTGTCGCTCTCGTTTGATGAGCTTGAACGGGGCATCACCACCAAGGATGTGACCTTCGCCGAAGTGCCGACCGAACTCAAGTTTGACACCGACCGGACGACCGTCCGGCTCTCGATCACGCGTCGTGAAACGGATCCGCTGACGCCCCCGGGCTCGTGACCGGCGTGGCCGTGTCCGGCCGCCGGCTTCTCCGGCGTGCGGACGCATGCGGATCTTCCCCGGACCTGTTAGCCTCAGGAACACATGCGGCATTTCGATCTCTGCGTCATCGGGTCAGGCGCCGGCGGACAGCGCGCCGCCATCCAGGCCGCCAAGCTCGGCAAGCGGGTCTGCGTCGTCGAACGCCAGGAGGTCGTCGGCGGGGCGGCGATCAACACCGGCACCATTCCCTCCAAGGCGCTTCGCGAGGCGGTGCTCATGGCCACCGGCCAGCGGGTGGCGATGGCGACCGAGACGTCGTTCGCGCAGGGGCGAGGCATCGACATGCGCAAGCTGATGACCTCGTGCCAGACGGTCATCAAGGCCGAGATCGAGATCGTCCGCAATCACTTTGCGGCCAACGACATCTGTCTTCTCAACGGCCGCGGCCAGTTCCGCGACGCCAACACGATCGACGTGATCGGCGAGCACTCCATGCAGACCGTGACCGCCGACAAGATCGTCGTCGCGGTCGGAACCGCGCCGGCGCGGTCACCCTCAATCCCCTTTGACGGCGTGAACGTCATCACGTCGGATGAGCTTTTGCACCTGCACACGCTGCCCCGGTCGATCATCGTCGTCGGCGGGGGCGTCATCGGCAGCGAATATGCCTCGATGCTTTCCCTGCTGGGCGTGAAGACCACGCTGGTCGAGGGTCGGAACAGGCTCCTTGAGTTTGTCGACGCCGAGATCATCGAGGCCTTCCAGTACCACGCCCGCCAGGGGGGCATGACGCTCCGCATGGGTGAGAAGGTCGTCAAGATCTCGCTTGTCGAGGCCGCGATCGGGCCCAGGAGCAACGACGGCATCATGGTGGAGGCGATGCTCGAGAGCGGCAAGAGCCTCAGGGCCGACGCACTGCTCTACTGCATCGGCCGCCAGGGTTCGACCGAGGGTTTGGGGCTTGAGAACGCGGGCCTGAGCGCGGATTCACGGGGACGCATCGTCGTCAACGACAACTACCAGACCAAGGTCCCCAACATCTATGCGGTGGGCGACGTCATCGGCTTCCCCGCGCTTGCCAGCACCAGCATGGAGCAGGGACGAATCGCGGCCTGCTCCATGTTCGGCGAGCGGTTTGACCGATTTGATGAGCTGCTCCCCTACGGCGTGTACACGATCCCCGAGATCTCGATGGTCGGATGGACCGAGGAGCGCCTGACGGCCGAGGGGGTTCCGTACGAGTCGGGGATCGCACACTACCGGGAGATCGCCCGCGGGCAGCTCCTGGGCGACGACATCGGCATGCTCAAGATGCTCATCCACCAGGAGTCCCACGCGGTCCTGGGCGTCCACGCGATCGGCACGGGCGCGACGGAACTTATCCACATCGGCCAGACCGCGATCGCCTTCAAGGCGACGGCCGAGTATTTCGTCAACACGGTCTTCAACTATCCCACGCTCGCCGAGTGCTACAAGGTCGCCGCCCTCAACGGCCTCAACAAGCTCAGGTGAGCGGGGCACAACGCCCGGCCCCCGTCGTTGCATCCCGCCCCCTCAGCCCCGCCACAGGCCCCGCGAAACCAGGTGCTCGCGGATCTGCGAGGCGGTGTCGCCGGTGTGATCAATCTGGTGTGCATTCCACCCGCACAAGCGAGCCGTCGCGATGTTGTCCGCCAGGTCATCAAAGAAGAGAATCTCAGAGGGCCGGCGCCCCACCGCGCTCGCAAAGGCCTCATAGATCTCCGCGTCGGGCTTGGCATGCCCCATGAGGTGGCTGGCGTGCCGATGCCGGAGACGGCCGGCCGTCGGGAAGTGGTTCAGGACGCCATTGGGATCGAGCGCCTGCCGCGCCCAGTGCATCGCGTTGGTGTTGCTGAGCATCGCGGTCTCAAGCCCGGGCGTCGCGAGTATCGACTGGACCACGGCGTCGATGCCCGGATACTCGCCCACGAGCCAGGCATGGTGAACCCGTTCGATCTCCCGGGGGGTGTACAGGCTGTCCATCGCCCGCGACATCTCCGCGAGAAATGCGCTGTCCGTGAGGCGTCCGGTCTCGTACGCACGCGACACCGCCTTGCGCCGCGCCGCCCAGGCGGGGGTGCCGCTCTCGCCGCGGACGTCCAGGCCCGCCGCCGCACACCCCTCGGCCCACGAGCGGCAGATCCGCAGGATCACCCCGCCCCAGTCAAAGCAGATCATGGAGATGCTGGACATCGCCCAACAATAGTGCATCATCGCGCCCCGGGAACACATCCCCGTGCGTGTACGTCCGACTTCCGCGGCACTTTCCGGCGGAAAGAGCGTCATTGAGCATCTCATGATTTCCAAGCGGGATCTGAGAAGGAACGTCTGCCATGTCTCTCATCGGTTTCATTGTCGCGTCGATCCTGAACGTCCTGGCGCCGGTCGCCGCACGGGGTGATGAACCGCCGCCGGCCATCACGTACACGATCGAAGAACTCGCCGATGACACGGGGGTCCGCGTGATCGCGGCACTCCCGGGCGATATGGACGGCGTCACGGAGTTCACGATCGGTCCGGAGTGGGGCGGGAGTGCGGCCGAGATCGATTCATTCACCGATCCTGTCGCGACCGCGGCCGGAAAGCCGGCGCGGGTTGTGCATGATGGTGCACGGACCTGGAGGATCCGGCACGATCCCGGCCAATCGATCACGCTGTCGTATGTGCTCCGCGAACCCGCGGGGCGAGAGCCCTACGGGCAGGGTCACAACGACTACCGCACACGCGTCCGGGGCGGGCTCTTTCAGATGACCGGGAACCTTGGCCTGCTGTACCCCGAGCATCTTGCCGACGGGGCCGCCCGACTCCACGAGGTCCGGTGGGAGGGGTTTGACGGGCCCGGCGAGCACGCACTTTCGTCGTTCGGCCCCGGCCGCGTGGAACGTGCGTCGATGCACAAGGACCAGTTCCTGCACTCGCTCTTTGTCGGGGGGCGTGTCGAGTATGTCGAAAAGCCGACGCCGGCCGGGAAGATCGGCGTGGTGATCAGCGGGAGCGACTGGGGCTTCACGCCGCAGGAATTCGCCGATCTCACCTTCCGGATCATCGAATCACAGCGCGGGTTCTTTGCCGACCACGCGGATCCCTGGTACTTCGTGAGCGTGACGCCCGAGGGCAAGGTCGCAAACTCGGGGTTCTCGCTCGGGGGGACAGCGCTCACCAACAGCTTTGCTCTCTTCTGCAATGCGGGGATCTCGCTGCACCCCGACCGTCCGTTCCTGCACCAGATCGAGCACCTGATCGCACACGAGTATTTTCACAACTGGAACGGGGTGAAGTTCCGTCTCGACGGCGAGGAGGGCTCGAACTACTGGTTCTCGGAGGGTTTCACCGAATACTTCACGCGTCGCATGCTCCGCGTCGCGGGGCTCTGGGATGACGCCAAGGTTCTCGCCGACATCAACCGCTCCATCGGCGAGTACGACATGATCGGCCGCCGGAACGCGCCCAACGCCGACATCGTCAGGGAATTCTGGACCGACCGCGACATCTCGCGTCTGCCCTACCGCCGGGGTGATCTGCTGGCGATCGCGTTCAACGCCAGGATCGTTGAACGTTCGAACGGCACGCGCTCTCTCGACGACGTCTACCGCGAGTTCATCGGCAAGCATCCGCCGGGCTCGAAGATGCCGGCCCGTGAAGATTTCCTGGCGCTCGTCGAGGCGGAGGCCGGCGCCGATTTCGCCAGGCAGTTCCGTGAGGTGGTGGAGCAGGGCATCGACCCGCCCCTGCCGGAGAGGCTCACCGAGTTTGGAGCCGCCATCAATTCGGGAGGCATGCGGACCTTTGATCCGGGCTTCAACACCGTCGAAAGCCAGAAGAGCAAGGTGGTCTCCGGCCTGGTTGCAGGTTCAGGCGCGCACGAGGCAGGGCTCAGGGATGGTCTGCCGCTGCGCAGGGCGTCCATCACCTCGGGCGCGGGGCCGAACGATGCGCCGCGCGGAGAGGTGGAGGTCCAGATCGACGGCGCATGGAAGACCATCGTCTACGACGCGGTCGGGCCCGCCCGGATTGTCCGATCCTATCGCAGGTGAGCACAAGCGCCCGCGGAATCGCTCAGTCCGCGATGAAGAAGTCAGACTTTTTCATCGTTCCCTCGGGCGTCCTGGGGTTCATCGCTTCCATCGTCTCGACGAGCAGCTCTGAGACCAGCCAGTCGCGGTACCACTTGCGGTCGGCCGGGATGATGTGCCACGGGGCGTGCGGCGTGGAGCACTTGCCCAGCGCATCTTCGTAGGCCGAGACGTACCCCTTCCAGTGTTTGCGTTCCTCGACGTCGCCGGCGTTGAACTTCCAGTTCTTGGCGGGGTCTTCGAGCCGGGCGAGCAGCCGCTTCTTCTGCTCCGCGCGGCTGATGTGCAGGAAGCACTTGACGATCGTCGTCCCCGCGCCGGCGAGCATGCGCTCAAAGGCGTTGATCTGTTCGTAGCGGAGCTTCCACACCCCAGGCTCGACCAGGTGATGGACGCGGACGATCAGGACATCCTCGTAGTGCGAGCGGTTGAAGACGCCGATCTCACCGCGTGCGGGCACCGCCTTGTGGATCCGCCACAGAAAGTCCCGCTCGGTTTCCTCTTCCGACGGCTTCTTGAAAGAGGTGACTCGACACCCCGAGGGGTTGATGCCCGTCATGACATGCCGGACCACGCCGTCCTTGCCGGAGGTGTCCATCCCCTGCAGGATCAGGAGGAGCGAGCGTTTGCGTTCAGCCCAGAGGCGGTACTGCAGCTCGGCGAGCCGCTTGACGTTGGCCGCGAGCTTCTCCTCTGCCTCGTCGCGGTCGCGGACTCCTTCGCTCGCGGCGGGGTCGTGATCCTTGAGCTTGACCTTGGAGCCCGGTTCGACGGTGATGCGGCGGAGATTCATGCACAAAGGTATGTGCAGACTCCTTCACCCGTCATTACCGGGCGTGCCCCTCCGGCCGCGCACGCAAAACGTCCATCACGCGCCTGGGCGAACCTGAAAATCTCTCGATGATTGAAGGGCGCATTCAGCCGGCGGCGACCTTGGCGAGCCCCTGCTCGATGCACGCAAAGACGCGCGGCCAGTCAGCCTCGTTCATGACGCCCAGGGGCGGCAGGACGCGGAGGTGATAGGGCCCGTGCCCGCAGTAAAAGAGAACGACGCCCGCGTCAAAGATCGCGCGGCAGGCGGCCTGGACCTTGTCCTTCTTCCCGCCAAAGGGCGTCATGCGCATCATCCCGCCGACGCCCCCGACGATGTCGGGGATCTGCGGGACAGCGGGGAACCACTCGGGATGCCGGGCCGCCAGTGCCTTGACCTGCTGGCGGAAGAGTGCGTGGTGCCGCTCGATCTTCCCCGCGTCGCCGTAGTAGTCACCGTCGCGCAGCCGCTCGATCACGCGGCGGCCGACGTCGAAGGAAACCGTTTCGCCGACGAACGTGCCCGAGAGCAGGCCCGGCTTGGGGTTGTACTCCTCGGTGTAGAGCGTTGCACACACCTGCGTCATCTTGCCGACGCAGAAGACGTCGACGTACTCGCCCAGGTTGTAGTAGTCGTACGCGAACATCCGCGGCGTCCTGCCGAAGGTCTGGATCTCGTCATCCCAGACCGCGATCTTGTGGGCCTTGCAGACTTCCATCAGCGCCTTGAAGTAGTCGCGCCGGGCGGTGTTGAAGCCGCCCTCTCCCTGGACGAGTTCAAAGATGAAGCACGCGTGCTGGCTCGGGAAGCGGTGGATGTACTCCTCCAGCCTCGCGATCGCGGCGTTGATGACCGCCGGCGCGCCGACCCGCGCGGCCTCGGCCTCGTCAAAGAAGGGCATGTAATCGACGTCCGCGACGATCGGCAGCCCGACCCGGCCCTCGTGCGAGTCGCCGATCGAGGCCATGGTCGTCGAGCGGCCCATGAAGCAGTCACGGAAGGCCAGAACGCGGCGCGCCGGGAAGTGCTTCTGCATGCACACCTTCAGTGCGTTCTCGTTGGCCATGCACCCCGAGGTGCTGAGGTAGGCGTACTTGAGCTTGCTCCCCTTGCCCGCCTCGGCGAGCAGGACCTCGCTGAAGGCGTGGGGCTCAAAGTTCGCCTGGAGATTTCCCTGCTTGACCGTGTCCCCCAGGGAGGCACGCAGCGCGGCCTCGATCAGGTCGGGATCGGAGTGTCCGAAAAAATGGACGCCGATCCCGCAGATCATGTCCCACTTCACCGAGCCGTCCGCCAGTTCCACCAGCGCGCCGTTGCCCAGGCCCGACCCGACGAAGGGATAGAGCAGGTTTCGCCCGCGGACACCCGCCGCACGCGCCATCGCCGCGTCGTAGCTCTCCTTGAGCTCAGGACGCGCGGGGCGCACATCGGTGATCTGTGCACTTCGTGCGCGGACCTCCGACACCAGCGCCCGGATCGCCGCATCCACCGCGGGGCTCGCGGCGAGCTGGTGGCCCAGCGGCAGAACGTTCGAGGTGGCGGGCGAAGTGTGCGTCAGCGTGGTCATGGCAAACCCTTCGAAAACAGGAAAATCGGATCGATGAATCGGTAAATTGGGACCAACCGCAGCACATCCCGGCGATGCATCGTTCCATCTTCTTCGTCAGGAGATTGTTCACCGCTCAAGCCATTGACGCGCGAAAATTCCATCCATCCTCTTCCGCGGGCGTCCGGCGGGGTGCATCCGGTCTGATTCCAGGCTCGAACGCTGTGCGGGCGAGAGGTTATCCGGTCGTGGACCAGGTCCATCCCATGCAAACCAAGGGTCGAGGAGTCCGTGCAATGAATGCGATGCGCTGTCCGACTTCCTTCGTCTCGCTGACGCTCGCCCTGGGGCTTTTCGCAGCGTCAGGGCATGCCGCCACCATCAGGGTGCCGGCCGACCAGCCCACCATCCAGTCCGCCATCAATGCCGCGTCACCCGGCGACGTAATTCTTGTATCCCCCGGGACCTACACCGAACAGATCAACCTGCTCGGTAAGCCCCTCACGCTCCGCGGCATTGGCGGCGTGGGCGGCGTCGTGATCGATGGAAACGGCCTCCCCGGTGCGGTCGTGCTCTTTGCCTCCGGCGAAACGAGCGCGACCATCATGGAGAATTTCACCATCACCGGCGCAAAGGGCTCCGCCGGGGCGACGGCCGCGGGCGTTCGCATCCTGCAGGCAAGTCCCACGCTGCGCCGTCTGGTCATCCAGGACAACGACGCCGGGCAGGGCGGGAGCGGCGGGGGGATCTACGTCCGGGGCGGCGCTCCGGTGATCTCGCAGACAGTCTTTGCCTCCAACACGGCGCTCTTCGGCGGCGGCTTTGCCTCTGAATCCAGCCACGCCACGCTGACCGAGTGCATCTTCGAGGACAATCTCTCATGGAACGGCGGCGGCGCGGCCTTCTTCACCGGAGGCAAGGCGATCATCCGCGATTCCTGGTTCACCTCCAACCGCTCGCAGAACCTCGGCGGGGCGATCCACGTCAACCAGGCGCAGATGGATATCCGCCGGATCAACGTCCGTGACAATGGCTGGTTTGAAGATCAGCCCAACGGAACCCGCGTCTACTACACCGTCGGCGGGGGCGGAATCTACACGCGCTCCGCCTCGGGGACGGTGGCAGAGAGCCTCTTTGCCGGGAACGTCGGCGCGTTCGGCGGCGGCATCTACGTCGCAACCTACGGATCCTCTCCGACCTTCATCAACTGCATCGTGGCGGAGAACGACGGCCAGGGCGGCATCTACTGCAACGATTCCCGCCCCAGGTTCATCAACAACACCGTCATCTCCAACACCTTCGGGGGTGTCTACACAACCTCGGCCGCGCGGCCGGTCGTCGCCAATTCGATCGTCGCCGGGCACAGCACCACCGCGTTGACCGGGGTCGACATCTTCGGCGCGGGTCTCGCCCAGGTCTCGTATTCACTCATCCAGGGCCAGACGCTCAACGGAACCGAGCTCGGCGCGGGCGTCATCCGCGGCAATCCCAAGCTCGGAGCCGACTTCCGCCCGATGACCGGCTCGGCCGTGATCGACGCGGGCGACAACACGCGTGTTCCTCCGGGAGTCACGGCCGACTTCTACGGCCTGGCACGCTTTGTCGATGCGCCCGAGGTCGTCGATGCCGGCGTCGGCTTTCCGACGGTCGACCTGGGAGCGGTCGAGTTCCAGCCCGAGGCCGCCGGCGCCCTGTGCGTCGCCGACTTCAACCGCTCGGGCTTTGTCGATACCGACGACTTTGATTCCTTCATCGCGATGTTCGAGATGGGCGCGATGACCGCCGACGTGGACGGGTCGGGCTTTGTCGATGGCGATGACTTTGACGCCTTTGTCACCGCGTTTGAGTCCGGCTGCTGAAGATGTCCCCCGCGCGGGGTGTGCACGCTCCTGGTGCCCCCGCCATATCTCACTCCCCATCCCGGCCCGCGAGAGCGCTCCGGGATGGTTCGCGGTTGAAGAAGCGGTTCCAGACCAGGTACACGGGGATTCCCGCAAGCAATACCCCGATCCAGGGGAGTGTTTCGCGCGGGGACTGGTAGATCGACATCCCCGTCATCCCGATCGCGGCGGCAACAAACAAGCCCGGTACGAATGGATACCCGGGGCACCGGAAGGCCCGGTGTGCATCCGGCATCCGGGCGCGCATCATGAAGATCACCGCCCCCGAAAGCCCGTAGAAGATCCACATGGTGAAGCTGAAACTGCTCACCATCCGTTCAAATTCGCCCAGGGTCCAGACGGCCGCGATCGAGAGTGCAAGCTGGACCCACAGCGACGCCGAGGGAGTCCGGTAGCGCGGATGCACACCGCCCAGGAACCTGAACAAGAGCCCGTCCCTGGCCTGTGCATAGCTGATCCGCGCCCCCGTCATGATCGAGCCGTGCGTTGAACCGATCGTCGAGATGAGCACGATGACGCTCACGACCGTTCCCGCCGCCGCGCCCCCCACGAGCAGGTCCGCCACCCTGGGCGCAACGTCCTTGATCGTGCGCATCTGTTCAAGAGGGATCATCCACATGTACACCGCGTTCACGGCGATGTAGAGCAGCGTGATGACCGCCGTCCCTGCGAGATAGATCCGCGGCAGGTTCTTCTGGGGCTCCTTCACTTCGCCGGCGATCGAACCGACGTCGCTCCAGCCGTCGTAGGTCCACATGATGGAATACATGACCGGCGCCAGCGCCATCAGGAGTGTGGTGCTCGCCGGGGCCGACGCGAAGTTGGACATGCTCCCCGTCTGGAGCAGCCCCGCCGCCGCCACGATCCCCACCAGCGCGAGGATCTTGAGCGTCGTCAGCACCATCGCGATCCCCGTCCCCAGCGCGACGCCCCGTGCGTTGATCGCCGTCAGCACCGTCAGGATGACCGTGGTGACGATGCGCGGATCCCAATCAACGCCCAGGAGCGAGTTGAGGTACTCGCCAAATACAAACGCGATGCCCGCGGCCGCGGCGGGCTTGGTGATGAGCATGTACGTCCAGCCGAAGACAAACGCCATGCACGGGCCGTAGCCCTCGCGCAGAAAGACGTAAACGCCCCCCGACTTGGGGTACATGCAGATCAGTTCGCTGTACGTCAGAGCGCCCGCGAGCGAAAGAACGCCGCCAAAGGCCCACAGCGAGAGGATGATCCACGGGTCGCCAAGCTGGCCGGCGATGGAGGTCGGCGTTCGGAAAATTCCCGAGCCGATGATGATCCCCGCCATCACAGCGCTGGCGCCCCAGAAGCCGATGGTTCGAGCAAGGTCGGGCGCCCGCGCGGCCGGTACCGCGGCTTCATCCCTGGGTGCACGTGGATCTGTGTCGTCGCTCACGGGGCCCAGTGTACGGCCGGATGATCACGGCCGCCCTGCGCGTGCGTTCCGGTCACCAACGGTGTTCATTCATCATCGCTCTTCTTGTTGCGTCGCTGGCGGTCGGCGTTCACGCTGTTGGCGCGCAGCAACGCCCCCCAGGCGGTCCTGGCCTCTTGGGTTTCACCCTTGCCCCCGGGGTCAATCTCGTTCAGCCGCGCCTGCCGCGTCTTGAGCTCTTGCAGCAGGTCCGCATCCTTCATTTCCGAGAGCTTGGCCAGGTCGGCCTTGCCTTCAGGAGAATCCAGGGCGCTGCGCGATACCTCGCGGAACCTCGCCGCGTCCGCCGTGGACGCCAGCACCGGCGCAGAAGGGCTCACCCACCACGCGATCAGTGCGGCGGGGATCAGGATCGCAATCGCGACCGCACCGGCCAGCAAGCCCTTGTTCTTGCCGTTCAGGCGATACTTCAGATCGTCGATCCGCCGCCTGATCTCATAGGTGTCAATCACGATCGCACGCTCCGTGCCGGCCCATCTCATGCCCCCGGCTGCTGCTTGATGTCCTGGGGCCGAACCTCAACCTCTTCCACGATCGTCCGGCGCAGAATCACCTTCTGCCCCTCGGGGGTCGTCCGCTCTTCCACTTCTTCGGAAGTCTTGACGACTTTCCGCGCTGGATCAGTTTTCACGCCATGGATCACGTGCCCGAAGAACTCTCCGAGCGAACGTGCAATCGACTTGGGTTGACCCTGGTCGGACATGCGGTGAGGTCATCGTAGCGTGGGGAGGCCGTTGCCGTACCCCGGGTTCATCATCGATTCGTCGTGACGCCCGAGCGAAATGACGCGGCCCTTCCAGGTCTTTACAAACTCCCCGGTCCTGATGTGCACCCTTCCCCGGAGAGGATCGCCCAGCACGACCTCCTCCGGCCCCGCCTCGAGCACGGTCACCATGTGCGCCATGAAATATCCCCAGCCGATCTGCACCATGCAGGGTTTCCTCGCGGCCACGAGCCCCGCGAAGTCCGTCGCTTCATATCGGACGTGCCAGCCCGTCCCTTCAAGCTTCTCTTCGAGTCCCCACACGGCGCGAGAATCGGTCGCGCCGCCCCCGATATCGATCCGGCAGAGCCGCGCCATCTCGGTTTCGGTGGAATCGACGCCGATCGATCGGAGCATCGTCACCGCCGAGGCCGCGACGCAGGTGTACCCGGTCTTCTGGATGCACACGTTCTTGTCGTAGAGCGTCGCTCCCAGGTCAGGCACCGGCGAACCGACCATCCACCAACCCGCTCGCACGAAGTAGACACCCGAAACGGCGACGAGCGCCCGAAGTCCGCGGGCCTCGCTTGGCTTGCGTGTTCGATAGGCGGCGAGGAAAAACAGCAGCGACGCCGGGATGAAGAGCCCCGTCAGTTCGAGCGTCGACACGGTCCTGGCGCCCAGCCACCGGATCGGCTCCACCGGGAAAAACCGCATCAGGGGCCAGAGAAGAAGGATGCACAGGCTGGCGATCATGATGCCGGTCGCCAGCTTCTGGCCGCGCCGGTTCAGCCACCATGCCAGGGGAAGCGTCAGCCCGGCACACACGACCTGCAGCGCAAACCACATCCATGTGCTCATGATGCGAGAATACTCCTGCGTCTGGCCCTCCCCGACCGCCGTGCCAAGGATCACACGTGCTCGAAGACATCATCATTAAGCTCGCCGCCGCCGAAAGTCTTCCCGAAGAACTCCCACAGGACCCGCTCCCGCTCCTGGCCCGTTGGTACGAAGAGGCCAGGCAGGCCAAGGCGACCCCCAACCCTGACGCCATCGCGCTGGCGACGACGACCCCCGACGCACGCCCCTCGGTCCGCATGGTCCTGTGCCGGACCGTCGATCCCAACGGCTCGCTGCTCTTCTATACCAACTACCAGAGCCGCAAGGCGGGCGAACTCGAATCGCACAACCGCGCGGCGGTCTGCTTTCATTGGGATCACCAGGGGCGCCAGGCACGTGCGGAGGGTTTCGTGGTCAAGGCCACCGACGCCGAAAGCGACGCCTATTTCCACCGGCGTGCACTGCTTTCCCGCCTGGGTGCATGGGCCAGCCAGCAGAGCAGGCCGCTGGCCCGCCGTTCCGACCTGATCACGGCCGTCGCCGCGGCGGCCGGCAGGATGAAGGTGAGCATGGAAGCGCTGCTGACGGGGTCCTCCGCGGTTGTCATCCCCCGCCCGCCGCACTGGGGAGGCTTTCGCTTCTGGATCGACCGCCTGGAGCTCTGGTGCGGGGGCAACGGTCGTCTGCACGACCGCGCGACATGGGTCCGCGAGCGCAAGGACGCGGGACACGTGCCCGTCGGCGGCGCGCCCGCCATGACTCCCTGGTCCCCCCAGCGCCTGTACCCATGAGCATCGCCAGGCCCGGCGGACGAGCCGGGACCGGTGCCGGCTTTCTCTTGTCTTCCTTTCCTTGTATAAGTGCGCTCCATGAGCCACCAGGAGTCGCACGCCCCGCCATCGGACACCACGCCGCCAGCGTCCACCCCCGACCGCGACTGGCAGGCGATCGCCGATCACGAGGAATTCAAGGATCTTGTTCGGCTCAAGCGGCTGTTCATCATCCCCGCGACGGTGTTCTTCATTGCACACTACTTTGCGCTGCCGATCCTGGTCGGCTACTTCCCCCGGCTCATGGAGACGCAGGTCGTCGGCAAGATCAACCTCGCGTACATCTTCGCGCTGATGCAGTTCTTCATCGCATGGATCGTGATGGCGGCGTACGTCTGGCGTGCGAAGGTCTTTGACCTCCTGTGCGGGCACGTGATCGACCGCATCCTCGCCGGTGATCGCAGCGCCAACGCGAAGGCTCCAAAGGGAGGTTTCAAGTGAGCACCTCTCTCTGGATGTTCATCATCTTCATCACCGCGACGCTCGGCATCACCTACTGGGCGAGCCGCCGGACCAAGACCGCGGCCGAGTTCTACTCCGCCGGCCGCTCGCTGACGGGCTTTCAGAACGGCTGGGCGATCGCCGGCGACTACATGTCGGCCGCATCATTCCTGGGCATCGCCGGCCTCATCGCCTACTTCGGGTATGACGGGTTCATGTACTCGGTCGGATGGCTGGTGGCCTACCTCACCGTGCTGCTCATCGTGGCCGAGCCGCTGCGGAACACCGGCAAGTACACGATGGCGGACGTTCTTGCCTTCCGCCTTTCGAACAAGAAGGTCAGGACCATCGCCGCCTTCAGCACGCTCACCGTGAGCCTCTTCTACATGATCGCCCAGATGGTGGGGGCCGGGAGCGTCGTCAGCCTGCTCATCCCCCAGGTCAGCTTCGACCTTGCGATCGTCGTCGTCGGGATCCTGATGCTCGTCTACGTGATCTTCGGCGGGATGCTGGCCACCACCTGGGTCCAGATCGTCAAGGCGGTCCTGCTCATGGCGGGGACGATCCTGCTCTCGATCCTGGTGATGCGCCGGTTTGATTACTCCATCCTGTCGCTCTTTGAGGCGGTCTCCAGGCTCACGGGCCCGGTGCTGCAGGCAGACGGCACGACCATCACCAAGGACTTCACGCAGCCGGGACTCAAGTACAACGGACGGTGGGGGCCGCTCGATCTCATCTCGCTGGGCGTGGCGCTGATCTTCGGGACCGCGGGCCTGCCGCACATCCTGGTGAGGTTCTACACGGTGCCGACGGCCAAGGCCGCCCGCACCAGCGTTGTCTGGGCGATGATCCTCATCGGCGCCTTCTACATCATGACCACGTTCCTGGGCTTCGGGGCCGCGACGCTCGTGGGCAAGGGCAATATCGGCGTCCGCGCCGAGGGCGAATCAGCGCGTGCACACATCGATGCACAGCACGCCGCCGCCCTGGCCCAGTCCGATCCCCAGGCGCGAGCGAGCGCCCTCGCCAAGGTTCAGGATCTTGAGGCAAGGTTCGCCGCGCATGAGCCGATCGTGACCGCGCCCAACAGCAACCTCGCCGCACCGCTGCTCGCACACGAGCTCGGCGGCGACGTCCTTATGTCCTTTGTCGCCGCGATCGCCTTCGCCACCATCCTCGCGGTCGTCGCGGGCCTGACCATCGCCTCCTCCACCGCCTTCGCGCACGACGTATGGCAGAGCGTCATCCGCAGCGGACGCGCGGATGAAAAAGAGCAGGTCCGCGTCGCCCGCATCGCCGCCGTCGTGATCGGTGTCCTCTCGATCGGCCTCGCCCTCGCCCTCAAGTCGCAGAACGTCGCGTTCCTCGTGGGTCTGGCATTCGCCGTCGCCGCCAGCGCCAACGTCCCGGCGATCGTCTTCAGCCTCTTCTGGAAGCGATTCAACACCTCGGGGATGATCAGCGGCATGCTCGCGGGGCTCATCTCCTCGCTCGTACTCATTATCATCAGCCCCGCCGTGATGGGCGCCGACGGCAAGCGCCTGATCAACGCCCCTGCCATCTTCCCGCTCGAGAACCCCGGCCTCGTCTCGGTCCCGATCGGCTTCCTTGCCGCGTTCCTGGGCAGCTTCCTCTCCCGTGATCATGCTGCGGAAGCCAAGTACGCAGAAATGCTCGTCCGCTCGCAGACCGGTATCGGCGCGGACTGAACACACAGCCCGCCGCCGCGGCGCAATGCTCACGGAGCAGGAGCATTGCAACACAACGCGCCCCGAGAGCGAGCGGCCATGAACATCCCGCTCCGCCGCTTTGAACGAGGACGGCCCCGCCATTCCCCCACGCATCATCTCTTTTCTGTGCCCTCTGTGTGCCTGGCCGTGAACCGCGCTCATTCCGCCGCCAGCCGCAGTTGCTTCACCAGCTCCCTCGCCTCATCATGATCCAGAATCAGGATCACCGGCCAGAAGCCGTTCGCCGCGTCCTGCACCACGATCGTCGGACGTGCGTCCACCACGCTCTCTCCATCCTTGCCCGTCCCGTGATACCCCGGCATCACCGCGATCGCCACATCCTCGGGAAGCACGATCCGCCCCGATTCATCCGCCCGGTAGCGGATCGTTCCCAGCATCACCCGCCCCCTCTGCCTGGTCGCGGGATTTCCCTGCGACACACCTTCCAGTTCTCCCGCCAGCATCGCCGCACGACCCTTGGCGAGCTTCATCGTCACCAGCGGCGATGCATCGCCCGCCGCCTCCATGATCGTGATGCTGACGCGCCCATCCTCGCTCGCCGCGTGTGCACCGACCGCGCCACCCACGCCCACGATCCCAAGCTCATCCTTCTCCCTCCCCGCGGTGTGCACCACCGCTTCCACATCCTCCGATAACTCCGGCATCACCAGGGCTTCAAGCTTCTTCGCCAGCCTCACCGGGTTGTTGCGCCCGTTGGTCAGAACGATGATCACCGTCCCATCCTCGTGGCGGATCATCTCCGAACTGAACCCCCACACGCCCCCCGAGTGCTCGTGCCGCCACCCGTGTGCAGTCGTGCTCACAAACCACCCAAGCCCGTACCCGCCCTGCCCTGCACGGAACATCCGCTCCTTGCCCAGTGCATCAATCAAGCCATCCCCGCGCAGCGCACGGTCAAACGCATACAGATCCATCGCCGAGGCAACCACGCCACCCGCACCCTTGTATCCCCACGAATAGGCGTACGGCTCTTGGGTCGCAAGCGATCGGCGTCCCATCTGTTCATCCACCCGTGCGGCGACGACCGCGCCCTCCGCCGCGTCCCGCAGGCCGATCAATGTGCTCCCCCGCATCCCCGCGACCCGCAGGACCTCATCACGGACATACTCCTCGTACGTCCGCCCGCTTACCTTCTCGATCAGCGCTGCAAGCACAAAGTACCCCGCGTTGCTGTACTCCATCCTCGTT
Source organism: Phycisphaerales bacterium (assembly GCA_035298585.1). Taxonomy (GTDB): domain Bacteria; phylum Planctomycetota; class Phycisphaerae; order Phycisphaerales; family UBA1924; genus JAEUJB01. Next base: position 3,554 of record DATGXW010000275.1, on the reverse strand, counting down.
CCCGGCTCAAACGCCGGCGGCGATTCGAGGACGGATCGAACAACCTCTCTTCCGCTGTCCTCGCGCATCGAAGCACCCCCCGTCACGCCCGAGGTGTGACCCAGCAACTGTGCAATCGTGATCCTGGCCGCGTGTCGCGGCACCCCTTCCAGGTACATCGAGATCGGCGCATCCAGCCGGATCTTTCCCTCGAGTTCGAGTCGCAGTACCGCCGTCGCCGTGAACGCCTTGCTGATCGACCCGATGTCAAAGAGCGTTCGATCGTCGATCGGTTTGAGGTCCGAGTTCGCAAGCCCGAAGCCTCGGGAATACACCACGCCATCGCCCCCCGCGACCAGCACGGCCCCCCAGAACTGCCCGAGCGTCTCGCGTGCGATCACTCGATCAATCCTTGCCGCGAGACCTTCCTCGGCGAGGTCATCAAGACCCGGGGCGATCGATTCAACCACAACGGCCGCGCGGGACACCGATCCGGGCGATCCTTCCGCGCCTGCACCCAGGATCGCCGCGCACACCAGGCCTCGTATCCCAAATCGCATGCCCGGATGACTCATGACAATCATGCTGAACTCCTTGCGAGGTCCCGCACCCCCCCGCACGACGCTTCTGCTTCGTAACACCCTCTCGGATGCGTTATGATTCGATCGGTCCACCGAATCCGGAGCATCCGTCATGAGCCTTGACAGCCAGCCTATCTCCTCCACACTTCAGGAGTCTCGAAAGTTCAATCCCCGTCCAGCTTCTGAGCTCGGCTTTTCGCGCTGGCATGTTTCCTCGCTGGAGGAGTACAAGGCCCTCCACGCCAAGTCGATCGCGGATCCCGAGGGCTACTGGGCTTCCGAGGCAGGGTGCCTCTCGTGGTTCCAGCGGTGGAGCAAGGTCCTTGATTGGAACGCACCCGACGCCAGGTGGTTCGTCGGCGGCCAGCTCAACGCGTGTTACAACTGCGTCGACCGCCATGTGCAGGCCGGCCACGGCGACGAGGTCGCGATCCTGTGGGAAGGTGAACCCGTCTCACCCCGGACCAGCCATCCTGCCCCCGGCTCGGTGTATGCACACGAGCCCGAGATCCGCCGCCTGACCTACCGCGATCTCCAGGTCGAGACCAGCAAGGTCGGCAACGTCCTCAAGCGTCTGGGCGTCAAGAAGGGCGACGTTGTCACGATCTACATGCCGATGGTCCCCGAGCTTGCGATCGCCATGCTCGCATGTGCACGCATCGGCGCTGCACACTCGGTCATCTTCGGCGGCTTTGCGCCCCACGCCATCACCGAGCGCGTGATGGATGCACACTCCAAGGTGATCATCACCGCCGACGGCGGCTATCGCCGCGGCGACGTCGTTGCGCTGCAGAAGAACGTCGAGCAGGCCGTCGGCGACCTGGCCAACCACGGGCACATCGTCAACCACGTCCTGGTCCTCAAGCGAACCGGCCACGAACCGCCCAGCCAGCGATTCGAGACCGGGCATGCGCCCGCGGCGCTTGGCAACTGTGCAACCAAGTTCCACTGGTGGCACGACATCGAGTCCCATGTCTCCGACGCCTGCCCCTGCCAGGCGATGGATTCTGAGGACATGCTCTTCCTGCTCTACACCTCGGGCTCGACCGGCAAGCCCAAGGGCATCCAGCACACCACCGGGGGTTATCTCACGTTCGTCAACACGACCTGCCGGCTGGCGTTCAACATGATCCCCGATTCGGGCCAGCTCTTTTGGTGCTCGGCCGACATCGGCTGGGTCACCGGCCACAGCTATGTCCTCTACGGACCGCTCATGAACCGGGTCACGACCCTGATGTACGAGGGCGCGCCCAACTTCCCGACCATGGAAGGGGGCAAGGGTGACCGCTTCTGGGACATCATCGCACGCCACAAAGTCACGCAGTTCTACACCGCGCCCACCGCGATCAGGACCTTCATGAAGTGGGGGGATGATCTCCCCGGGCGCCATGATCTTTCGTCTCTCAAGCTCCTGGGCACGGTGGGCGAACCGATCAACCCCGAAGCATGGATCTGGTACCACACGGTCATCGGCAAGGAACGCTGCCCGATCGTCGACACCTACTGGCAGACCGAGACGGGCGGCCACATCGGGACGCCCCTCCCCGGCGCGATTCCCACCAAGCCCGGGTCGTGCACACTCCCCATGCTGGGGATCGACGCCGCCGTCGTCAACGAGCAGGGCGAGGAACTCAGCGCCAACAAGGGGGGGCTGTTCGTCATCCGCAAGCCCTGGCCGGGCATGCTCCGCGGCGTCTACGGCAACCGCGAGCGATTCGTGAGCAACTACTGGAGCCGCGTGAAAGACCCCGTCTCCGGTCAGCCGTACTACTTCTCGGCCGACGGCGCGCGGCGCGATGAGGATGGCTACTTCTGGATCCAGGGCCGCATCGACGACGTGATCAAGGTCTCGGGCCACCTGCTGGGCACGATGGAAGTCGAGTCCGCCCTGGTCTCACACCCGATGGTCGCCGAGGCCGCCGTCGTGGGCATGCCGCACGAGATCAAGGGCAACGCGATCTGCGCCTTTGTCACCCTCAAGGGCAAGTGGTTCACCGCCAATCCCGGCCAGCAGCCCGGCGACGATCTCCGCAAGGCCCTGGCCGCGCACGTCGCCAAGGAAGTCGGAGCACTCGCCCGCCCCGACCAGATCCGCTTCACCGAAGCGCTCCCCAAGACCCGCTCGGGCAAGATCATGCGGCGACTGCTCCGCGACGTCGCCGCGGGCGTCGAGAAGATCACCCAGGACACGACCACGCTCGAAGACTTCAGCGTTGTCGCCAAGCTCCGCGCTGATGAAGAATGACAAACCCGCCGCCCGCCAGGATCGTGGTCGCCTCCCAGCGTCCCCGACGCGTCGGGCCCCGCTCGCCCGCCGCCCGCATCCCCATTGCGAGTTCGTGACCGACTCATCCATACACTCGCACGCCGCGTCCCCTCCGCCCCCACGTCGTTTACGACTGCGGCGAATCTTCCTTGAGGAGTGTGCACAGTGCTCTGGAAAATCCTCGCCGTCCTCCACCTGATCTTCTGGCTCATCGCCGCCTTCGAGATCCTCTCCAGCGCCCGCCCCTTGGCAAACAAGGTCCTGTGGCTGCTGGTGATCTTCCTTTTGCCGGTGGTGGGATTGGTCCTCTACTACCTGCTCGGCAGGAAAAACTGATCGGCACATCATCCGATTCTCCCGCCAAAGGACGCGGCCGAAAAAGTAATCGAATCCGCAAGCAAGGGCCGATACGACCACGGACGACGCGACCACGCGCTGTACCTAATCGATCCGCCCGGACATGGATGTCCGGGCTCCACCACGGGGTCCATCCCATGCGCCACCACGCACTCATCGCACTCTCCGCCGCCGTTGTTGCACTCCTGGCCGGCTGTTCATCATCTTCCAGCACCGTCCGCCCGCGCACCGCGGCCGCGGCGACGCCCATCACCGGCCCCGCCGAGTACGGCGTTGTCTCGCGCGAGCTGACCGCCCTGGAGCAGGCCCCCATCGACAAGGTCTACCAGGCGACCCAGACCGCACTCCGCGACCTGGAGCTCCGGCTCATC
>DATGXW010000274.1:0-9234 GCA_035298585.1 Phycisphaerales bacterium | reverse complement strand
GGACATCGCGGGCCACGCCGAGCGGATCGTCCGGCTGCGTGACGGCCGGATCGTGTCGGACTTCCCGACCTCGGAGGATCCGATGCACCAGGCGTATCTCAAGCGTGCGGCGGAGGCCGCGGTGTCGGCGGCGCACCTGCCCGAGGGGGCGGGCGCACAGGCGGCGGGAGGCCCGGCATGATCATCTTCCGGATTCTCTACCAGACGGTGGTGCTGGCGCTGGGCCAGATCTGGGCCAACAAGTTCCGCGCGGTCCTGACGACGCTTGGCATCATCATCGGCGTCTCGGCGGTGATCATCGTGGTCGCGGCGACCAGCGGGCTTGAGAAGTTCGTGCTCAAGGAGTTCGCCTCGGTCGGCGCGAGCAAGGTATGGATCTTCCCGCGCATGCCCAACGGCCAGCGCGATCGCTATTCGTGGCGCCAGATCCGCATCCAGCCGCACGAGGCCGACGGCATGCTCGACCGCTGCCCCTCGCTGGCGCGGCTGACACCGGTGGTCGAGATGTCGACCTCGGGACAGGTCGGGGACATCTTCAAGAACGCGATCTCGGTGCAGGCCGTCAGGCCGGCGTGGCACCAGATCGAGGACCGCTCGGTCCTCCAGGGACGCGAGCTCTCGACGATCGACGATGAGCAGCGCCAGCCCGTGTGCGTCATCAACGACAAGGCCATCGCCGAGTTCCAGCTCGACACCAACTGCGTGGGCCAGATGATCCTGCTGGGCGGCCGGGCCTTCAAGATCGTCGGGGTCGTCGAGACCAAGACCGTCTCCCCGATGTTCGGCGGCAACGAACCGCAGACCGAGGTCTTCATCCCCTACGGCACGGGGCTCATGCTGCGCCCCCAGCCCCGCATGTACATCATCGCCCAGACGCGATCCCCCGAACTCTACGAGGACGCCAAGGCCGAGGTCGGCTTCTACCTCCGCCGCTCGCGCGGGCTGGGGCCCGACGAGCCCGACACCTTCGGCGTCGAGGCGATCGAGCAGATCATCTCCGGCTTCAAGAAGATCGCCGCGGGCCTGAGCTTCTTCCTGGCCGGGATCGTGGCCATCTCCCTCCTGGTGGGCGGGATCGGGATCATGAACATCATGCTCGTCTCGGTGAGCGAAAGGACGCGCGAGATCGGGCTCCGCAAGGCGGTCGGGGCCAAGCCCGCGATCATCCTGATGCAGTTCCTGGTCGAGGCGATCACGCTCTGCCTGATGGGTGGCGCCGTGGGGCTGGGGCTCGGCTACGCGGTGGTGATCGCGATGATGACGACCGAGTCGCTCTCGGGGGCGTCGGTGCCCGCGTGGGCGATCGCCCTCTCGGTGGGCTTCAGCGCGGGCACGGGTCTTATTTTCGGCATGTTCCCGGCGATCAAGGCGGCCCGGCTCGACCCGATCGTCGCGCTGCGGCATGAATGAGCGGACGGCGGGCAGCAGACGGCAGACGGCAGACGGCAGACGGCAGACGGCAGCGGGATTCAATTTCCGCGGGATGAGGGGATGATCAGGATGGCCAGAGCGCGATTTGCAGGCAGGCAGGGTCTCTCCATCCGCGGGTACGGCGCGGCGACGATGGCCACCGCGCTGTCGGTGCTTTCGGGGTGCAGCGACTCACTCTTCTCGCGTGATGACGCCTTTGACCGCCGCGTGGCGCTCGACCGCCTCCGCCATGTCGAAACGCGGAACTTTGACGGCTACAAGAAGGCCGAGGCCACGCCCCCCGAGGTGAACACCAGGACCGTCCGCTCGCGCTTTGAAGGGCTCCCCGAGGCGGCCCTGACGATCGAAGAGTGCCGGGCCTCGGCCCTCACCAACAACCTCGACCTCAAGGTCGCGATCGTCGACCCGGCGATCTCGGCCCAGACGCTCAGCCGCGAGGAAGCAAAGTTCGAGAACACCTTCGTCACGCGGGCTCTCTGGCAGGAGACCGACTCCCCCACTTCCTCCGAGCTGAGCTCCGCGCAGTCCCAGTTCGGGCAGCTCGAGCCCTCGGTGCGGATCCCCCTGCGCACGGGCGGCACGGCCTCGGTCGCCCTGCCGATGAGCAGGTCGAAGAACAACAACCCCTTCACCACGCTCAACCCGGCGTACGAGAGCGATCTTGAATTCTCGATCAGCCAGCCGCTCTTGCGTGGCGCGGGCGTCCGCGCCAACCAGGCCAGCATCCGCATCGCCTCCTACAACCAGCAGGCCGATGAGGCCCGCACCAAGCTCGAGGTGATCCGCCAGCTCGCCGCCGTCGACCGGGCCTACTGGCAGCTCTTCGAAGCCCGCCGGGCTCTTGAAGTAACCCAGCAGCAGTACGAGCTTGCGCAGGCCCAGCTCCAGCGGGCCGATCGCCGCGTGAACGCCGGCCAGGTCGGGGAGATCGAGGTGACGCGTGCACAGGCCGGGCTCTCCGAGCGGCTCGACGCGATCATCCAGGCCCAGAACCTGCTCCTCCAGCGCGAGCGCGAGCTCAAGCGGATCATGAACATGCCCGACCTGCCGATCGACTCGTCGACGCTGGTCACGACCGCGACGCAGCCCGACCCGGTCGAGTATGTCATCACGCGCGACGATGTCGTCAAGTCCGCGCTCTCCAACCGCATGGAGCTGCTCGAACTCGAACTGCTCCTGGCGTCGGACGCGGCTTCGATCGACCTTGCACACAACGCGGCGCTGCCACTTTTCACGCTCGATTACACCTACCGGGTCAACGGCCTGGGAAGCACGGCCAAGGAGAGCATGCGCGTCGCCTCGGAGAACAACTTCGAGGACTGGTCGCTGGGCCTGACGGCGGAGATTCCGCTGGGCAACGAGGCGGCACGCTCGCAGATCCGCGAGGCGATCCTCCGGCGGATCCAGCGGCTTGCGACCAAGGAAGCGCGGACGCTGGCGATCCGACAGGAAGTCCTCGACGCGGTCGACAACATCGAGCAGAACTGGCAGCGGATCCTCGCGGCACGCCAGTCGGTGATCCTCAACACACGCCTGCTCCAGGCTGAGCAGCGGCAGTTTGATGTCGGCGCCTCCACCAGCACCGATGTGCTCGACGCCGCCACGAGCCTGGCCCAATCCCAGCTTGATGAGCTGCGTGCACTCACCGCGTACCAGATCGCCCAGGTCGACCTTGCATTCGCCACCGGAACGCTGCTGGGCGCTGGCAAAATCGACTGGACCCCCGCCCCGGCCCCCGACTACAACGGTCCGCGGCCCAAGGAAGAAGTGCCGCAGTAGACGCTGTTCGCTGTTCGCTGTTCGCTGTTCGCTGTTCGCACGAAGCGAATGCGGTCGAACGATGATCGGGAACGGGGTACCGGAGCGGTCACGCGGCAGAACGCGATCGATTCCTAGTTCCCGTCGTTTCGTTCGGAGATCAGTTCCGAAAGCACTCGGCTGACGGCGCGGGCCACGTCCTGGAAGGGTGGGCACTTTTCACCCAGTTCGAGCTTCATGCTGGTGACGGGTCGACCCGCGAGCCCGCAGGGCACGATCAGGCCAAAGTGCGACATGTCAGGATCGACATTGAGCGAGAGCCCGTGCATCGCGACCCACTTGCGGACACGCACACCCATCGCGGCGATCTTGGCAGGCTGGCCGCGTGCCGCGGGCGACTTTGAACGAACCCACACACCCGTCGCCGTCGAATCACGACCGCCTTCGATCCCGTACTCGGCAAGTGTCCTGATCACCGCTTCTTCGAGCATCCGCATGTACTCGTGCAGACCGAGCCCGAGGCGGTTGAGATCGAGAATGGGATAGACCACGAGCTGCCCCGGGCCGTGGTAGGTGATGTCGCCGCCCCGATCGGTCGGCTGAACCTCGACACCATGATGTGCAAGGAGCTCGGGCGTCGCGATCAGGTTCGCGGAGGCGGATGCACGCTTGCTGATCGTGACAACCGGAGGGTGCTCAACAACAAGGAGCACACCGACGCTCGATCCCTGTACATCGCGCCAGGACAGCACTTCCTCGTGCACGCGCTGCTGCACCTCAAACGCATCTGCGTAAGCGAGCAGGCCGAGATCACGAACTACGACGGTGTGCATTGATGAAATGGTAGTTCGTCGAGCACGTTCGCATCCCTCGCTCGCTCGATGGACGCGTTCTCAACGCTTCTTCGCAGGGCGCGGGCTCTTCCGCTTCTCTTCCTTGCCTCTGCTGGAGAATCGCCGGTTGCAGCGCGAGCAGATCCAGCCTTCAAAGTCGCTGTAGGAAAGCGTGCGCTCGCCATCGCAGTTGGCGCAGATCTGATCCGCGATGCAGGCTTTGGCGTGTCGCAACTGATACTCGCCGAGCGAGCACGACAGGATAAAAAACGGCGCGATGGCGACCGTCGCCAAGATGGGGCCGAGGAAGATCGCAAGCGTGTTCAGCACCAAGACCGACGTCAATAAAACGATCACGCCTACCACGGTACCGACCCAGAAGATGACATCGCGCCAGAAGCGCCACCTGCGATACATCACCGCATGGTTCAACGCAGCACCTTCAGCGACACCTGCTTCTCAATCTCTGTCACCGGCCTTGCGATCAGGTCGTACCCATCGCTCGCGACGATCACGCACTTGACCAGTTCGCCCGGCACGAGCTTCTCACGCGAGTGCACGAACGTCATGCTGTCGATCTGCGGTGCCTGGAAATACGTCCTGCCGACGTAGAGCTTGCCGCCCTTGCTCACGCCGGTCGTTGCCATGCCATCCGTCGAGGTCTGACCATCGATCAGGACGTCAAGCCTCCGGCCGGTCGCGACCGGGTTCTTCTCGTCAAATTCCGCGGCAATCGCGGCCGCACGCTCGAAGGCGATCTTCTGCTGAAGCTCCATCACCTCGTTGCGGCGGCGCTGCTTCACCTCTGGCGGAACCGCGAGCCTGGGGTCGTTCTCCATCGTCCCCGCGACGGTGCCATCTTCGTGCGAATACTCGAACACGCCCACCGCATCAAACTTCACCCGCTCGATGAGCCCGAGCAGTTCCTGGTGGTCCTGCTCCGTCTCGCCGGGGAAACCCGAGATGAACGTCGTGCGGATCGCCATGCCCGGCACCTTCTCCCCGAGCATGTGCATCAGCTCTTCCTGCTGGCGCGAAGACACGTTGCGCTTCATCAGCGTGAGCACTCGGTCGCTCGCGTGCTGGAGCGGAATATCGAGATACGGAAGAAGCCTCCCCGTCTTCACGAGGTTCGCAAACGCATCGACAATCGCGGGCGTGAAGTTGGTCGGGTATGCGTACATGAGCCGCAGCCAACCCTTGCTGCCTTCACCTTCCATCGCATCGCTGAGGCGCTTGAGCAGCCCCGGCAGCCCCTGACCGTTCTGGCCAAGACCGAGCCCGATGTCATCGCCGAAGCTCGTCGTATCCTGGCCGATCAACAGAAGCTCGAACGCACCATCCGCGACGAGCTCGCGCACTTCCTTCACGATTGTGTCTGGGTTCTTACTCCGCATCTTGCCGCGGATCGACGGGATTGTGCAGAACGCGCAGTTCTGGTTGCACCCCTCGCTGATGCGCAGGTATGCGTAATGCCGCGGCGTCAGACGCAGGCGTGCAGAGTCGTCCTCGAAGTATCCAAGACCCTTGCCGTCCTTGCCGTTGACGGTCAGGCCCGTCGTCTGCATGCCGCGCGTCTTGGCGGCAGCCAGTGCATTGGCCGAGATCCAGTACCTGGGACCATCCGCGGCATCCACGACCTGCTCGCGTTTGGCCCTTTCGCCGCGCACCGCTTCGACGATCTTGTCGCGATCAAAGACCCCCACCATCGCGTCGATGCCGGGCGCCCAGTCGAGCATCTTGGCGCGGTGGCGCTGCACAAGGCACCCCGCGACGACCACGCGCTTGATCCGTCCCTCTTCCTTGGCCTTGATCGCTTCCTTGATGACGCCCAGCGACTCATCCTTCGAAGCTTCGAGAAAGCCGCAGGTGTTCACCACGACCGCGTCGGCCCCGCAGAAGCTGTCCTCCTCGGAGGGGTCGTACGAGACGGGCATGATGCCATCCTCGGCGAGGAGTCCGAGCATCTTCTCCGAATCGACGAGGTTCTTGGGGCAGCCGAGGCTGACGAAAGAGACCGAGTGCACACCGTCGTCAGGCACGGGCATGGTTCGGGATCTGGAAGGATTGGACGACGCAGCGCGGCGGGGCATGGGAGAGGAGTTTAGGGGGCTGACGAGTACGAAAATGCTGGGCAATTTTCCCGAACAGATGCTGGATGCTGGACATCGCCCGGACCACGCCATGTCCCCGCCGGTTTGCCCTGCGGCATACGGTCCAGACGATTCGAGGGCACGCAAGAAGTTGATACGGAAGTCTGCTTGCCCCGGCCTGAGTCCTTCCCGAGAATGAACGGCGTGGGGTGCTCGGTGGTGTGCGTTCAGCGCTCCTCAAGTCGATGGTGGGGTTGACCGACGAGTCGAAAACACTGTGCATGGATCGCGCCAGGCCGCAGCCTCGGTGTGCGTCGTGAAGCCATCTTCATCAGGTGCTCACACGCGGACCCACGATGCATGCCACCCAAGATTGCGTCTGTCCATGATCGTGTGCCGAGTTTGCGTGGAGCCTGCGGTGGGAGCATGTCGTGCAGTTATCGGTGCAGGAAGCCTGTTGACCGCGGCGATGCTCGGCGGCTGCACTTCCATGGAAGCACTTCCGCACTCGCGGCTCGGCGCGATCCCATTCCCGGGGCCATTTACGTTGTATGTCTCTTCCGGCGTGGATGACCTGGGCGAGCATTACTACTCAAGCTGGAGTGCACGTCCCTTCTCGGTGCAGGAGGGCGCGCGGGGGATCATGTACACATGCCGGGCGGGGTTTGTGGACCTGGCACATGTTCGATTGACGGCGGATTGGACGCGCTATATCTGGGAGCAGACGCACACGCTCGCGGCGGCGGGCGGAGGGTCCCACACGTTTGACTTTGAGAACGCACGCTACACGCTTGAGATCACGCTCCCGTCGTGGTGGAGCGGCCTCACCGAAACAGAGCGCAAGGCGATGCTGCGGGATGCCTCGCTGATCACCGGACAGCGGGTGGCGTGCGAGATCATGGCCTGGCACGAGATCGCGACGTGGTACGGGTGGACAACCGTGCCGCTGGTGTCGGAAGAAGGATCCGCGTTCACATGGGACGACGCCGCGTCGCATGTGGTCGGGTCGATCGTCGGCGCACGGGTCCTGGCCACGGGCGATGCGGAGTATGACCGCCGAACGGGCGAGGCCATGCGTGTGCTGCTGGAGGAGCTGGGCGCGGTCTCGACCGATAAGGTTGATGATGCGGCCGAGGCGCTCAACGGACTTTGGTGGAAGGATGGCGTGGCGATCCGACGGGATCTTGAGACGGGCCTGAACGGGGAGGCCAAGTATCCGTGGCTGGTACCGAACTTCGAGCCCTGCGTGGGGTGCACACCGGCCATTTTGCGGATCCCGACGCTCGCCCGTGTACGCGGCCGGAATCTCGACGGCTTCTACCGGCTTCAGATCGAGCCATCATCATCCGTCCAGCGCCGGATCGAGGCGGCGACGGGGTTGAAGGGAGAGATCGAGCCCGCCCGCGACTACCCGGTCATCCTGGGAGCCATCAGGAAGGAAATGGCGCAGCGGTGGGGCGACGGATTCGACCAGCCGGGAGCGGGGCAGAAGCTCAGCGCCAAGTAATCGTGCGGCGAGCACCGGACCTGGGTTGCCGCGGCCGGCGGTTACGTCCATCATGGGCCCATTGTGATGCGTGACGTCCGGTATGTCCGGTCGCCGGGAAGCCGCCTTTACTGGCGTCTTTTCGCGGCTGGTGGGAATCCGCGGGCGGAGTCACGTCGAACCCATGCCGCACACGGACTGTCTCCGTGTGCTTCTTCCATTTGCAGGGCTTTGTGCTTCGAGGGCTCCCGGTCATGGGCGAGAAGCAGCGGTGTCTGATCATCGGAGCGGCGGGCGGCATCGGCCGCGCCCTGGTTGCTCGGCTGGTGGTGAGGGGGTGGGACCTGGTCCTTGCCGGGCGGAGGGAGGAGCCGCTGCGCGAGCTTGCGGAGACGACGGGCGCGGTGTATCGCGTACTGAACGCGGCCCGCTGCGATGATGTCGAGGCGGCATTTCGAGAGCATGGTGAGCTCACGGCGGCGGTCAACCTGGCGGGGTCGATCCTGCTCAAGCCCGCGCACATGACGACGGCGGACGACTTTGAGGAGACCGTGTCACAGAATCTCCGCACCGCGTTCTCGACGGTGCGTGCGGCGTCGCAGGCGCTGCGAAAGCGTGGCGGGAGCGTGGTCCTCATGTCGAGCTGTGCGGCGAGCGTCGGGCTTGCCAACCACGAGGCTATATCCGCGTGCAAAGCGGGGATCGAGGGCCTTGTGCGCTCCGCGGCTGCGACCTACGCCTCCAGCGGGCTTCGGTTCAACGCGATCGCACCGGGCCTGGTCGATACACCCCTGGCCGCGAGGATCACACGCAACGAAGCTGCGCTGCGGACATCGACCGCGATGCATCCGATGGGCCGGATCGGAAGCCCTGACGAGGTCGCCCGTGCGATCGAGTTCCTGCTCGATCCCGCGAGTTCGTGGATCACGGGGCAGGTGCTGGGGGTCGACGGCGGGCTTGCGCGATTGAACATACGCTGAGTCTCCCTGCACGCCCGGAAGAACCTGACCGCATGAGCCTTCCAACTCCATCACAGCCGCCGACCGCAAGGCCCGCGTGGGCGGGGCGGTGGCTTGTCGCCGCGGGGATCTACAACCTGCTGTGGGGCGCGTGGGTCATCGCCTTTCCGCATGCGCTCTTTGATTGGAGCGGCCTCGAACGGCTGAATCACCCTTCGATCTGGCAGTGCGTCGGCATGATCGTCGGCGTCTACGGCGTCGGGTACCTGATCGCGGCGCGTGCACCGCGTGTGCACTGGCCGATCGTGCTCGTGGGACTGCTGGGGAAGATCCTCGGGCCGCTGGGCTTTGCATGGGGGATCGTGCAGGGAACGCTCCCCGCCTCGATGGGTGTGACGATCCTCACCAACGACCTGGTGTGGTGGCTCCCCTTCGCCATGATCCTGTGGGATGCGGCCCGCGCGCAGCATCCCTTGCCCGATACCCCCGCGCCGACGCTCTCAGACGTGTTGGCGTCGGAGCGCGACCAGCATGGTGTCACGCTGGGCGAGCTCTGCGGCGATCGTCCTCTGCTCGTGGTGCTGACGCGTCACGCGGGATGCACATTCTGCAAGGAGACGCTGGCGAAGCTCTCAGCGCACAAGTCGGATATCTCCGCGCAAGGGTGGAACATC
>DATGXW010000273.1:0-11172 GCA_035298585.1 Phycisphaerales bacterium | reverse complement strand
CAGGTCGTCGACCGCATCCTGTTCATCGACGAGAACAACCCCGCGGGGCTGATCCTCCGCGACATCCTCGAGGACGCCTACCTGGTGCATGAGTACCAGAACATCCGCGACGACCAGAAGCGCGAGATGTCCCGCCACGTCCTCGAGAACGAGCGTGCGCTCATCGCGCCCGCGGGCCTCGTGAATTTCCATGAGGACTGGCCGGCGATCAGCGCCCGCCGCGGCGAGCCGCTTCAGTTCGCCGAGACGGCCGAGGACCGCCGCGTCCGCACGGTCCTGGAGAGCAAGCGCATCCCCGCCGACTTCCGCGACAACTCGTTCGGCGACGTCGTCAACTTCATCCGAACGGTCTCGAACCTCGACGTCGACATCGACTGGCAGTCGCTCGAGAACGCCGGCATCACGCAGGACGCGACCGTCACGCTCCAGCTCAAGAACGTGACGCTCCGCTCGGTCCTTGACCGCGTCATCGAGCAGGTCAGCGCCTCGGGCAGTTCGCCCGCGGGCTGGGAGATCTCAGACGGCGTGCTCCGCATCGCCTCCGACGAGCAGCTCAGGAAGAACGTCGTGACCCTCGTCTACGACATCCGCGACCTTCTCCTCGAAGTCCCCGATTACGGCGACGCCCCCGAGTTTGACCTCCAGTCGGTGCTCCAGAGCTCAGGCTCGGGCGGCGGCGGCGGCAGCCAGAGCCCCTTCCGCGACACCGGCGGCAACCGTCAGAACAACACCAACCGCCGGACGCTCGATGAGCGTACCGACGAGCTCCTCCAGATCGTCCAGGAGAACATCGACCGCGACGGCTGGATCGATGGTGGCGGCACGACCGGCCGCGTCAACAAGCTCAACGGCAACCTGATCATCACCAACACGCCCAAGAACCACCAGGCGATCGAGGGGCTGCTCCGCAAGCTCCGCGAAGTCCGGGCGATGCAGATCAACGTCGAGTCCCGCTTCCTGCTCGTCAACACCGAGTTCTTCGAGCAGATCGGCTTTGACATCGATGTCTACTTCAACGCCAACAACAACCAGGTCCGTGTCGCACGGGGCAACGACCCGACCATCCAGGCCTCTGACTTCTTCAATCGCGAGAACGGCAACCTCAACCGCACGGTGACCGGCGCCCAGACCGACACCGACGGCGACGGCACGGCCGACACCTTCGTGACCCAGGGCGTGGTCAACCCCCGTGCATGGTCGCCGATCGGCGTGACGCAGAACTCCTCAACGCTCTCGTCGGCCCTGATCCCCAACGAAGGCTTCGTCCAGGACATCCGCTCGGGCTCCTCCGCCCCCGCGCTGGGCATCGCCGGCCAGTTCCTCGACGACATCCAGGTCGACTTCCTGATCCAGGCGACGCAGGCCGACCGCCGCTCCGTGCGTCTGACGGCCCCCCGCCTGACCTTCACCAACGGCCAGATCTCCAACATCTACGTCGCCACCCAGACGGCTTTCGTCTCCGACCTCCAGCCCATCGTCTCCGACTCGGCCGTCGGCTTCGACCCGACCCTGTCGACCCTGAACGAAGGCGTGGTCATGCTGCTGGAGGGCACGATCTCCTCCGACCGCCGCTACGTGACCCTCAACGTCGACGTCGCGGTCTCGAAGCTCGAGGGCTTCCAGAACCGCTCGGTCACGGCCGTCGCCGGCGGCCAGCTCGTCAACTCGGCCGACACGCAGTCGTTCATCCAGGCCCCGACCTCGACCGTCACCCGCGTCCAGACGACCGTCACCGTCCCCGACCAGGGCACGATCCTGATCGGCGGTCAGCGGCTCATCAACGAGGTGGAAGCCGAGTCGGGTGTGCCGGTCCTCTCCAAGATCCCGATCCTCAACCGCTTCTTCTCCAACCGCGTCCAGGTGAAGGAAGAGCAGACCCTGATCGTCCTCATCAAGCCCACGATCCTGATCCAGAACGAGGATGAAGACCGCAACTTCCCGGGTCTGGCGGATACCCTCCGCACCGGCCTTGGCGGCTGATCGGTGATCGTCAACACGTCTTGCAAGGGCCCGGACCAGTGATCCGGGCCTTTTTTTCGGGTTGCACGCGGCTCGGCAGGGTCCGGCCCGCCCTCCTTTGCGTATCTTTCATGGTTCCCAGCGTCTACCCTGTCAACCCCGCGGCCTGCCCCTGTTGATTCCCCGGGGTCTGACGATCCGGCTTGAGTAGGAGATTGTGTCGATGCAAAGCAAGGACTCCAGGCTCCGCGTCCGTCGGATCGACAACGTGACGCAGGTCGAGTTCATCGACCGCAACATCCTTGATGAGGGGAACATCCAGGCGATCGCCGAGGAGATCACCCGGCTCATCGAGGCCGAGCAGAATCCCCGGCTGCTCATCAGCTTCAACAACGTCGACCACCTCTCCTCCGCCGCGCTCGGCGCGTTGATCACCATCAACTACAAGGTCCGCGACCGCGGCGGCCAGCTTCGCCTTTCGAACATCGACCCCCAGATCCAGGAGGTCTTTGTCATCACGCGCCTCACCAAGCTCTTCCAGATCCACGAGACGGCCGAAGACGCCCTCAAGAGCTTCAAGTAACGCCGCGGTTCGGTCCGCCCGGGCGCGTGTGCAGTCTGCACACCCCGTGCGGTTGAGTGCGAATCCTGATGCGGGTGTGTGCCGTGCGAGGGACCAGCCCCGCACCCTTCCAAGGGCAGCGAAGCGTCAATGACACCTCCCCCTCCTTCCCCGACCGATTCTGATTCACTCGACGTCAAGAACGACCGGGTGGAGGTCGACCGCATCATCGACCGCATCGCAAGTGCACTCGACCGGTTCGGATACGACAAGGCGTCGCGCTTCGCGGTCAAGCTGGCGGTCCAGGAAGGCCTCGCCAACGCCTTCCACCATGGCCACAAGAACCTCCCCGAAGATGTCCCGGTCCACGTCGACTACGACGTCGGCCCCGACCAGGTCTCCGTCCGCATCACCGACCGCGGCCCCGGCTTTGACCCCGCCACCGTTCCCGACCCTACGTTGGACGAGAACCTCGAACGCCCCTGCGGACGCGGCATCATGTTGATCCGCGCCTACATGACCGACGTGAGCTTCAATGACTCGGGCAACCAGATCCACATGCGGTACGACCGCCCCGGCCTCGGCGAGGCCTGATCGAGCGACGTCGACCCGCCGCTGAGGCTCCCAATTACCCGCAAAATCGGGTCAATTCACCTCTCGGGGTGGTGTCCCTCCTCGGATCTTCCTACCATGGAATGATTCTAAGACGCAATAATGGACACAATTGTCCAGAGGATGCCATGGCCATTCCCACGTTCCCGATTTACCTCGACCATGCCGCCACGACGCCCTGCGACCCCCGCGTCGTCGAGGCGATGCTCCCGTACTTCACCAAGGTCTTCGGCAACCCCGGCAGCCGCAACCACCAGTTCGGGTGGGAGGCGGAGGCCGCGGTCGACAAGGCCCGCCAGCAGGTGGCCACGATCATCGGCGCCAGCGAGAAGGAAGTGATCTTCACTTCCGGTTCGACCGAGAGCAACAACATCGCGATCCGAGGCGCAGCGCTGATGTACGAGAAGAACCCCGCCGGATCCGGCAAGCCCCGGGGGCACATCATCACGCAGGCGATCGAGCACAAGGCCGTCCTGGACCCGTGCAAGCGGCTCCAGAAGGAAGGCTTTGACGTCACGTTCCTGGAGCCTGGCAAGGACGGCCTGGTCACGGCTGAGATGGTCCGCAGCGCGATGCGCGAGGACACGATCCTCGTGACCATCATGTGGGCGAACAACGAGATCGGCGTGATCAACCCGGTCCGCGAGATCGGCGCTCTGTGCAAGAGCCGCGATGTCATCTTCCACACCGACGCGACGCAGTGGGTGGGCAAGATGCCCACCGATGTCGAGAAGGACAATGTCGACCTGCTGAGCCTTTCTGCACACAAGATGTACGGGCCCAAGGGCGTGGGGGCGCTGTTCGTGCGCCGGCGCAAGCCGCGCGTCCGGCTGACGTCGCTGGTCGACGGCGGCGGGCAGGAGCGAGGCTTCCGCTCGGGCACGCTGAACGTCCCGGGCATCGTCGGTCTGGGCAAGGCGTGCGAGATCGCCGCGGCGGAGATGGAATCCGACGGCGCCCGCCTGCTCAGGCTCCGCAAGAAGCTTGAGGAGACGATCACCGCCCAGCTCGACAGCACGCAGGTGAACGGGCACGCCGAGCTGCGGCTGCCCCACATCGCCAACATCTCCTTCGGGTTCGTCGAAGGCGAGAGCCTGATGATGGCGTGCAAGGAGATCGCGTGCTCCTCGGGCTCGGCGTGCACCAGCGCCTCGCTCGAACCCAGCTATGTCCTCAAGTCGATCGGCGTGGGGGACGAGCTTGCACACAGCTCGCTCCGCCTCTCGCTGGGCCGCTGGACGACCGAGGAAGAGATCGACTACACGATCCAGAAGGTCGTGACGGCGGTGCGGAAGCTCCGGGAGCTCTCGCCGCTGTACGACATGCACAAGGAAGGCATCGACCTGAGCAAGGTTGAATGGGCGCACCATTGACATGACCGAGTTCTCGCCACATTTAACGCGAGCTGCGTGGTGGCTGGCCATGGGCGAGTCGAGCTTGGCCGCGGCGGCCACGCTGAAGAATCAGCACCCGCGATCGGCCGTTTCGCGGTATTACTATTCGGTCTTCTGTGCCGCTCACGCCGCCGTGATTTGCCGCGGTCAAACTCTTCCCAGGAATGATGCTGGCGAAGAAATCAACTGGAGCCACGTCGCTATTCGCGGCCTCGTCGAAACCAATCTCAAGACGCGACATCCTCAATACTCTGAAGGCGTCGCCCGCGCATACAGGCTGAATCTAGAGAGTGTATTCAATTTTCGTCTGCGAGCCGACTACGCCGCCCAGCCATATACAGTTGAAGTCGATGTTCGGGAGGCTGAGAAGATCGCCGTTCCATTCATGAGGCTCGCGAAGGAGATCGTTCATGGTGTCGGGCCCGCAAATACCTGACAATCTGAAACCGGCTCTCGATCGGCTCTTTAAGACAGATCAGGAAGCAGTACGTCTTGGTCTGAAGTACGATCCTCGGCACATTGAATTCCAGTATGGCGTATGGAGCGTGCCGGTCGCATCCGGAATCGCTCCTGCGAACGGGTACGAGCTTTCACGCGCGATTCATCACGTTCAGGAAGTCGCTGAGAGGCAGACCAATCTTCCCATCAGCTTCTTTCTCATGACGCAATTTCCTCAGAATTGAGGTTTCCCATGTCATACGGCCCCAAGATCATCGACCACTACGAAAACCCCCGCAACGTCGGTTCCTTCGGCACGCAGGCCGAGATCAAGACGCGCAAGGACGTCGGCGTCGGACTCGTCGGCGCCCCCGAGTGCGGGGACGTCATGCAGCTCCAGATCAAGGTCAACGACAAGACCGGGATCATCGAAGACGCCAAGTTCAAGTGCTTCGGCTGCGGCTCGGCGATCGCAAGCTCCTCGCTCGCGACCGAGTGGCTCAAGGGCCGCACCATCGAGCAGGCGGGACAGATCAAGAACACGCAGATCGTGGAGGAGCTGAGCCTCCCGCCGGTCAAGATCCACTGCTCGGTCCTCGCCGAGGACGCGATCCACGCGGCGATCAACGATTACAAGGCCAAGAACGGTGTCGCGGGCGAGGCGGCCGCCGCACACCACTGAGCCAACGGTACAAGCAGGTCCAACGCCATCCGCACACGGCCCCGCCCCATCGGACGGGGCCGTGTGACTTTCTGACCCCGGCCGCGGTTCCACCAGGCCGACCGGGTTGATGTACGCAGAACTCGGGACCAGTCCGCAGCGAGAATTGTCGCGAGCGTCGATGGAGGTGGCCGTTCTTGCAAAGCCGCGGCCCTTCCTCTCGGAGAGGGCCGCGGGCGGAGTTCCGATCACCCGCCCCCCGTGTGCGTGGCGGTGGTTCTCTCACGCCGCCGATCCTTCCCGATCAGCGGCGACGGCGGAAGGCGATGATGCCCGCCAACGCCGAGAGCGCCACGCTCGCCGGCGCGGGGACCGGAGTGCCGATGATGCTGAATGCGCCGCTGGTCGCGCCGTCGTTGTAAGCTGCCCACCCGCCGCTGTTGGGCGTTGTGGAGTATGCGACGCCGTCGTCGTTGGTGCCGTCGGCCCAGACCCACGCGTCGCCGAAGGGATTGACGACCACAGCGCCGATCGACACCCAGTAGTTGCCCGCCGCGACGCTCACCGCCGCGAACGAAACCGCCTGTGCATAGACGGTCGCGCCGAAGAAGTTGGTCCCCTGTGCCGCGGGTGCCGTCGCCGCGGTCGAGAAGACCTGGTTGAAGACCGCAGCGCCGGGAACGCCGCCGGCGTCGGCGAAGATCTGGACGCGGAAGCCGGTGAAGTTGGTGTAGTCGGCATAGTCAAAGTACTCCGAAGCGCCGGCCCACTCGACGCCGGTGATGTTGGTGGCCGACGAAACCGTGAAGTTCTCCGCGACCTGCTGCTCATAGAAGTAGCCCGGCTCCCCGTCGGAATAGAAGCCGGTGCCGAACTCGGCGCCGAAGTTCTGCGGATTGGAGGCGACGACCGACGCGCCCGCGAAGGCGCTGAAGGCGGCGATGGTCGAGGCGGCGGCGATGATGGAACGATTACGCATGATGCAAGCTCCTGTCTTTCAATCGTGCGCGGAGTGATACCGCGCTCCCGCGGATGTGCGGGAAGGGTGTGCAGCGTCCTGCGACGCATGTGCATGGAATTCCCGTGTGCAACAACAAAGGCGCACGGGAGGAAACAACGGGTGAAGGCTTACGTTCGAATGCCGACTGTGCGGGAGCCTCGCCGGGTCTGATCCTCAACTTCCGCCAAAGTGCCTTCCCGCGAACCCGTGCGACGTGCACGTGCGGGAAGATCGGCCTGAAAAACCACGGCAAAATCGCCGAGTTCAGTGTTCTTCAGTTGGATTTCAAGGGATCAAAGAGCCAGACCGGGGTCTTCCTGCACACGCCGAGGACGAATCCTCAGCGGCAGAGACGCTCGCGGCAACACATCAGACATAGCAGATGGTTTTTCATGGCTCGGTTCCTCGCGTCCGGTGAACATGGACGCATCGCGATGAGACTATCGGCAAAGAAGGTGTGGTCAAGCCATGGGATACGCAAAATCGCAAGAAAACACGAGGGAGCAACGTAAAGCGAACAGAAAAGCGTTTACAAGTTGATGCCGCACACCGACGTGTGAAGCTGATCAGCCGGCGGCTCGCGGCTCGCGGCTCGCGGCTCGCGGCAAAAAGAACGAGGCCCGGCGTGTGCCGGGCCTCGTCGGAGTTCACATGCTCACATCGACCGTGAGCGATTCACACGAGCGCAGGTTCAGCGGCGGCGGCGGGCGGCGGCGAGGCCGGCCATCGCGGCGAGGCCGAAGCCGGCGGGCGCGGGGACGGGCGTGAAGGAGATGTCAACGACGCCGACCCAGTCAAGGAACCAACCCGGGAGGACAACGGCGGTCTCGGCCGTCGAGAGACCCGTGAAGGTCACCGACGAGAGCGTGCCGTCGCCGGTCGCCAGGCTGCTGGTGATGAAGTTGCCCTGGCCGTCGAAAAGGGCGACCTCGGAGAGGAAGTCGAACTCGCCGGTGAAGCGGACCGTCAGGTCGCTGATGGCCGAGTCGAAGTACATGCCGAAGTTGGCATCGCCGTCTTCCGCGAGCCAGCCGTCGAAGCTGTGCAGGATGTTGCCGTAGGAAGCCTGGTAACCACCACCAACGTCGATCGAGGTGATCGTCATGTCGGTGTTCGTCGCCCAGTCACCGCCCGAGAGGACGTTGGGAACGAAGTTCACGCCCCAGGCGGCGTACTGGTTGCTGAGGGTCGTGCCCTCGGCGATCACGTTGCCAGCGGCATCGGTGTCGAAGTCGATCGTGTAGGTCGGACGGGCCGAGGCCATACCAGCCGCCAGAGCGAGGGCGGCAACGCCGAGCAGTGCATTCTTCATCTGTCTTCCTCCTAAACAAACCACGCAAACAACATCCCGCGAAACCAGCACGCACAGAAGCGAGCGGTCACCGCGGGTGGAAACGCATTTTGCAGGGATGTTGAGGGGTCTTGTCCTCTCCTCCTCTTCATCCGAACTCGACATTACCCGTCCGCCAAGATCGCGTCAAGACTTCGCCTCGCACTTTTCATCGCGAAGTTCCGAGAATAGTGGAACCGCTGTGAAGCTGGGGAAACTCGGGCGTCCTGGAAAGGGCGAGAGCGACATAAGGGTTTGTCGCCTCAAGATTTGAGTGATAGAGCGCCCCGGGTTTCACCGGGGCGAGGCTTCTACCCTTCCAGCGCGACTTCGAACGAAACCCGGTATCACACGCGTATGATTGATGGATCAAGCCGCCCTCCGGAACCCCGCGTGCGGGGAACCCCTGGAGCGGTTTTGCAAGCAGGAGTTCATCCCGATGGCAACCGCCACGCAAGTCCCCGAGCAGACCGCACAGAGCGGCGTCATTCTTTCCGAGACCGCCGCACGTGAGATCAAGACGATCATTCAGCAGCAGGAACTCGACGCCGACAAGGTGCGCCTTCGCGTCGGCGTAAAAGGCGGAGGGTGTTCAGGTTTCAGCTACATCCTCGACCTGACCGAGACTCAGAAGGACACCGATGAACTCTTCGAGCAGCACGGTGTCAAGATCATCTGCGACCCCAAGAGCCTCCTCTACCTCAACGGCGTGACCGTTGATTTCCGCGATGAGATCATGGGACGCGGGTTTGTCTTCAACAACCCCAACGCCACCTCGACGTGCGGATGCGGCTCAAGCTTCCACGTGTGAATCATGAACAAGACCGCCGAGAGATTCGGCGGTCTTGTTTTGTTAGGATTGCGTCAAGGCACGGTATCGGTATCCTCAGTGCTGATGAGTTCCGATAGCCGAGTAAAGAAGCTGCGTTCGTCGGTTTACCGGGAGAAGCTCGGGCGTATGCACAGACGTTGGGGGCATGTGCAGTGACGTTCGGGCAGCCTGGAACCTATCTTGATCCGAACGTGTCAGCCAGTGGGAATGGGAGTGGGATCGCCGGTATGTGCGCTGCATGGCGCGGCGGCGATGGATTGGGTAAACGGGGCTCGGCGCCGTGACACGATGCACGGACGGATCGGGCGCTGGGGACCGTCGAAAGGCCGACGGATCGGAAGGACACGATGAGCCAGGCCGCTATGCCGCTGGAAACAACCATGAACTACGCGCCGCCGACGGTGACGCAGTTCAGTGTCTTCCTCGTGAACAAGGTCGGCAAGCTCTTTGACCTGGTCGAACTCTTCGATAACTCCCCCTGCCAGGTGTGTGCAATCTCGGTTCACGAGGCCAGCGATCACGCCGTCGTCCGCATCATCACCAACAACGCCGCCGCGTCGCGAGAGATGCTCCGCCGCCAAGGTCTTCCGTTCTCCGAGAAGGATGTCCTGGTTGTGGAACTTACCAAGGGCAAGACGCTGGCCCAATTGTGCCTGAGCCTGCTCAGCGCTGAGCTCTTCATCCAGTTCGCCTATCCCCTGATGCACAGGCCCAACGGCACCGCCACGATCGCACTCGCGGTCGACGATCTCACGCTGGGCGGGCAGATCCTGCGCCGCAAGGATTTCCGCCTGTTCGGTGAGGGGGATCTGCCCGGCAGTCCCAACGCCTCTTCGCACTGAACCGATCGCCGAGCGATCAACTCACCCGGCGTCCTTCGCCCAGCCCCGGTAGCGAAAAATCGCCCGCGTTGGGGGCGAGATCATTGCGGCCATGGCCATGTCAAACGCCGCGATTTCGTCGACCGCCAGCCATCGCAGTTGCCGATGCTCCCAATCCCGTTCTCCCATGGCGTTCTTGATGGCGTCAAGGTCGCCCTCAAGCCGGACGCCGATGAGCACATCAAAGCCACCGGCGTACGTGTCATCGCAGAAGGCCTCGACGCGGCAGGCGCTGAGCGGGACTTCAAGCCCCGCCTCTTCTCGGGCTTCGGTGGCCAAGTGCACAAGCAAATCGTGCATGGCCGGCAGCCGCGGCGAGTCTTCCTCCAGCCGCGGGACCCCACCCCCGGGAATCACCTCCCACATGTCGCCGTAGATTCGAGTCTGGGGAGATCGCTGTCCCATCAGGATGTGCACACACCCCCGGGAATCGTGCGCTGTGATCATCCCGCGCACCGCGAGCATGGCCACCCCGGCTCCCACGGATGGACGCACGGCATATCGGCTGTAGCTGTCAGGACTGATCGCGATGATGCCATGCTGCGGATCGAAGGAGTGCACACTCCAGATCGGGCCGTCGTGAAGCCGTGGATTGGCGCTTTGCATCTCGTGCCAGCGCTGCTCCCTGCGTGCATCCCAGGCGGCGGGCCCGCGGCCTGAAAGGTGGATAGACAGCGCGTGTGCGTTGTGTGCGGCGATCGGCCAGATGCGCACCGGCCCAAAGGCCGTGCTTCCACCCCGGTCCTGGTCATGGTGTTCCAGCCGCCAGGGACCCTGGCTCATCGCATCAGGCCCGCCAGGCCCTCCGCGCCCCCCAGGTCGCCCAGGCCCAGGGCCTCGGCCTCCGTCTTGACGGCCTCCTGCAAACGCTCCTGCGCTTGCCGAAGCCCGACATTGATCGCCTCGGCGATAAGCCCACCGGCGAGCTCCCGGGTCTTGGGGTCGGCCGCCATCCCGCTGGCGAGCGCCGGCGTGATGGTGATCTCGACGACTTCCATCTTCCCGGAGACGACCGCGCGGACAGCGCCGCCGCCGGCCTCACCGCTGCAGCGCGTCCGATCCATCTTCTCCTTGACGCGATCACCCGCCGCGCGCAGGGCCTCGCGGTTCTTCATCAACCCGGCCAGTGCACCCATCGCCTTGAGCTTGTCGAACATGGCCGATGGTAGTCGTCCAACCCTCGTGCGATCATCAGACCGGCGCGGCCAGCTCCGAGAGGTTCTGCTCCGCCCACACGTTGGTGCCCACGCTCCACCAGTAACGGATGATGTCGCCGTCGGCGGCGGTGCTGAGCAGGTTGATCGAGAAGGTTCCCGTCGTCGTCAACCCGACCAGGGGGCCGGTCATCTGCGTGGCCCCCGGGATCTCCTGGCTGATGCGCGCGATCTGCCACACGTTGCCAACCGGCTCCCACCAGTAGACGCTGATGGTGCCGTCGGCCTCGCGGCCGGCGATGTTCATCGCCCCCCAGGGCGTCACGAAGCTCGAGACGCTGTCGGCCTG
>DATGXW010000272.1:0-3685 GCA_035298585.1 Phycisphaerales bacterium | reverse complement strand
CTGGCGGCCACCACCGCGGGGGCGGATGCTTCGCGGGCCCGCACACAACGCTGGTGGCGGGAATTCTGGGATCGAAGCTGGATCTTTGTCGAGGGTGATCCGGGCCGGCATGCAGTGTCCGAGCCGCAGCATCCACTTCGCATGGGGGTCGACAGCAACGGCAACAACCGATTCAAGGGACTGATGGCGGCAGCGCAGATGGCCGAGTACGCGGCAAGCGCGCAGGAGATCCGATCGCTTGCGAGCGCGCGTGGCGCGCGCCTCGATGAGCAGAAGGGGCGCGTCTGGCGTGCGGTGGACAACCTGAAGGCCGCGAGCCCGGGCCTCGACGAGCACATCGCAAGTTCCGAAGAGCCCGCGATCCGGTTTGAGGGAAACGACATCATCGTTCCCGCGAACGAGGCGCCGCGGATCGGCAACGGCTTCACGATCGCGGCCTGGATCAAGCCCGACGCGGGGCTCGGACCCGCCCGCATCTTTGATCGACTCAGCGCAGGTCGAAACGACGGCTTCCTCTTTGATACACACCCCGGGCGCGATCTTCGCCTGATCGTGGGCGAGGACGTTCTCTCCGTCGGCGGCGTGATCCAACCGGGGACGTGGCAGCACGTGGCGGCGACCTACGACGCGGCCACGGGGGGGATGGCGATCTACCACAACGGCGAACTGGTGGGAGATTCGCCCGGCAGCATGGATGATGGCCCCGCGCCACCCTCTCTCATCACGCGGGGGTACATCCTTCAGCGCTGGATGATCGCGTGTGCATCCCGCGGGACTATCTACCCCCCCAAGTTCAACGGCTCCATCTTTACCGTCGAACCCCGGCACGTGAACGGCAAGCCGTGGAACCCGGATTGGCGTGCCTGGGGCGGCAGCTACTGGTGGCAGAACACGCGCCTCCCCTATTACGCCATGCCCGCCGCGGGTGATTACGACCTCATGGCGCCGCTCTTTGACTTCTACACGCGCGCGCTGGAGCCCTCCCGGGTCCGCGCTCGTGCGTACTACAACGCGCAGGGCGTCTACTTCCCCGAAACGATGACGATGTTCGCCACCTACGCCAACGGCGACTACGGGTGGAACCGTGAGGGGCTTGATCGCGGCGACATCTCGCCCTGCCCCTGGTGGCAGTGGGCGTGGAATCAGAGCCTCGAACTCACGCAGCTCATGCTCGACTACTACGAGCACACGGGCGATGAACAGTTCCTGCGCGCGAAGGCGCTTCCGATGGCTGATGCCTCGCTCGAGTATTTCGAGTCCCGCTTCGTGACGACCGACGCCGCGACCGGCGCCCGAGCCATGCGGATCACGCCGACGCAGGCCGTCGAGACCTACTGGCACGGCGTGGTGGATGACGCCCCGACCGTCGCCGGGATCCGCTGTGTCACGCAGCAGCTTCTTGCTCTCCCACCCGGCCGACTCTCTGAATCTCGCCGCCAGCGTTGCCGCGAACTGCTTGCGATCTGTCCTCCACTCCCCGTCAAAGTCATCGATGGCATCCGCGTCGCCGCGCCGGCGGGCGAATACAAGGATCAGCGGAGCAACTGCGAAACCGCCGAGCTGTATCCCGTCTTCCCCTTCAGGCTCTGGGGCATCGGAAGGCCCGACCTCGACGCCGCGATCGAGGCCTACCAGCGCCGGCACGACAAGTCGACCGTGGGCTGGACTCAGGATGGAATGTTCGCCGCGATGCTCGGCCTGACCGATGAAGCCCAGCGGATCCTGACCGCACGCGCACGCAACTCGCACAGCAGCTTCCGCTTCCCGGCGATGTGGGGACCGAACTTTGACTGGGTGCCTGACCAGTGCCACGGCTCCAATCTCATGACCATGCTGCAGCAGATGATCCTTCAGACCGACGGCGACCGCATCTATATCCTGCCGGCCTGGCCCTCGGACTGGTCCGCCCGATTCAAACTGCACGCGGGGAGGGGCACGGTCGTCGAGGGCGTGGTGCAGGACGGCGTGCTCGTTGACCTTGCTGTCACGCCCCGCGCGCGGGCCAAGGATGTCATCGTGCAGCAACCGAGGAACGAATGATCCAACTGATCGACCTGGCCCGCCTTGAGGATGCGAGATTTGCACACGGCGTCGGGGATGTGGCCGCCGAGGCCCGCTGGCTTGCCTCGGGCGGGCGCATGACCGCCGGCGCGCCGCGTGCATGGACCAATACCAGCGTGGGGCTCGGGCTGGGCATCAGCCCCGATCCCGACGTGGCGTGCCGGCTCGGGCGCGGCGCCACGCACAAGTCGATCACGCCCGTGCCGCAGTCAGAAGTTGATGAACTGATCGAGTGGTTCGAGAGCCGGGGGAATGAGCCCAGGCTCGAAGCCAGTTCGTGTGCACACCCGTCGCTCTTTGCCGCGCTCAGCTTGCGCGGCTTCGTCCTGCGGCTGGTCGAGAATCTCCTCTTCTGCGATCTGACCGGTTCAACGACGATCCCGTTCGTTGAGGTTCCCGGGATTCAGATCATCACCGTCGACCCGGCAAACGACTTGCAGGTCCAGGAATATGCACACGCCGTGTGCGTCGGCTTCCGAACCGCCTCGCTCCCCGCCGGATCGACCGTCCCCGAGGGACTCGACATTCCCCAGCGCGAGATCGATCTCACCATCGCGTGCGTACGCCACCCCCGCACCACCTGCCTGGCCGCGGTGAATGACGCCGGCAGGATCGTCGGCGGAGGGGTCGTTGAGACCTTCGGCGACATCGGCGGGATGTTCGCGCTCTCGGTTCTGCCGCCGTACCGCAGGCGCGGGATCCAGTGTGCATTGATGGCCGCGCGGGTCGCACACGCACGCAAGGTCGGCATCAAGGTCGTCACCGTCAGCTCACTGCCGGGCGTGGGCACCGAGCGCAATGCCCGCCGGGCCGGGTTCCAGGTTGGTTACACGCGCCTGGTGATGGTCCGCCCGGGCGAGCGACTTGAGACGGTGGACATGGGTGACATCTGAAGCCGGATCGCACCGCCGGCCTGAGTTCTCCTTTTGCGGCAAGTGCAGGAAAGTCGGACTCGGGCCGGTCCGATGATTTCACTTGAGGCGAAAGCCCGAGGGGAACAAGCCTTGTTCAGGCACGGCGTGCACTGAGGGATTGTGCATCGCCCGGGACCCCCGACACGCACCAGCAGCGCACGAGCGTCAGGCCCGTCGGCCCGGCGTAGGTGATCGCGTGCACACAGACAGGAGCCGGATCGATGACCTTTACCACGTTCCAGAACGGCAGCACCAGCAGTACGAACAACTCGACCCCCGTGAACCAGTTCACCCCGAACTACAACGGCTTCACCGGCGGATACACCCCCGGCTTCAACGGCTATCCCACCAACGTCCCCTTCGGTTATGTCAACCCCTTCCTCGGCGGCCAGGCCTTCCACGCGCCCTTCAATACCTTCCAGGGCAACGGCTCGTACAACGGCTTCTACCCGACCAACTTCGTGAACACCTTCGGCTCGTACCCCACGGGTTACACCACCGGCGGCCAGAACTTCAACGGCTTCTCATGGCCGACCTCGAACTGGTCGTGGAACACGGTCCCCTTCAACGGTTTCCAGAACTGGTACACGCCCTTTGGCGGTTACAACGGCTCGTACACCCCCGCCTTCTTCGGCGGCTACACGGGCGGCTACCGCAACTTCGGCGGGTATAACGGCCTGGGCGGCTACACGCCCTTCAACACCTGGAAC
>DATGXW010000271.1:0-2300 GCA_035298585.1 Phycisphaerales bacterium | reverse complement strand
GGACGCCCGTGGGTCGATGCGAGGCTGCCGACAGCGGGGGGCGGGGGTGAACCCGTCCGAAGCCGATGGAGCCGTTGCGAGGAACCCCCGAGGCGGTGCAATGAAACGCAGGGGACGTCGGGCAAACAACTGACGCGTGCTTGAGAGGCCTGATTTCTCGAACAATCAGGGACATGCGCAGCGCGGGAACCACTGGCTTACCTTGGGTGTTCAGCGTCTGGTAGGAGGCGGGAAGCGGCACGCTTCCCGAAAGTTCGGTGGTTGGAAGGCCGATAACCGGACTGGGAGAATGCCGTGCCACAGCCTGTGAATGACATCGTGAGCTGCCCGCAAGCCGTTCTGATCGGGACCGCCTCGACGCTGAGTCTGCTGCTCGATCAACTCCGGTTGCTGCCCGATGGGCCTCGGGTGCGGGCGATGGTGCGCTTCGAGGACGACGGCACGCCGGCGCTGCGCGACAGCGCGGACGCGGAGCCGATGTTGGGGCTGCGGGACTTGAGCGACATGGCATCGACCACGCCGGGATTGGTGGGCATCGTGTCCCTGCCGCGGGCGTTGGCGCGGGTGGAGCAGAAGGTGCGGTCGGCGCTGCGTGACGCGGGCATCGCGGAACGGGTGGTGCCGCCGCTGAACGAGCTTCTGGAGCATGCGCCATCGTGGGGCACGAAGGTGGAGCTGCGAAGCGAAGTGGATGTGACCGAGTTGATCGGGCGCACGCCGTACGGCATTGATCGCCGAGCGGTGACGGGATTGCTCGAGGGCAAGCGGGTGCTGATCACGGGGGCGGGCGGTTCGATCGGGTCGGAGATCGCGCGGATCTGCGCAACGTTCAAGCCCGGGCGGCTGCTGCTGATGGAGCGGAGCGAGAACGCTCTGTTCGAGATCGATCGCCAGATCGCGCGGAAGTTCCCGGGCGTGTCGCGGGCGGCGCTCTTGCACGACGTGACCGACGAGAGCGCGACGATGCGGCTGGTGCTTGAGCACAAGCCGGATGTGATCTTCCATGCGGCGGCGCACAAGCACGTGCCCTTGATGGAGGATCATCCGGCACACGCATTAACGAACAACCTGTTTGGCACCAAGAGCGTGGCGGACGCGGCCCTGGCCGCGGGGGCGTCGCACTTCATCCTGATCAGCAGCGACAAGGCCGTCAACCCCACGAGCGTGATGGGCGCGACCAAGCGGCTGGCGGAGATGTACATTCAGGGGCTGCACAAGAGCGGGCGGCGGATGAGCGGCGAGCGCTCGACCAGCTTCGGGATGGTGCGTTTCGGGAACGTCTTGGGCAGCGCGTGCAGCGTGCTGCCGATCTGGGGCGCGCAGCTCCGCGAGGGCGGGCCGATCACGGTGACGGACCCGCGTATGACGCGCTACTTCATGACGATCCACGAGGCGGCGATGCTGGTGATTCAGTCGGCGGCGATCCCAACGGGCGACGACGCGGCGGTGCACGTCTTGGACATGGGCGAACCGGTGAAGATCGTGGAGCTGGCGATGCGATTCGCGGCGTCGCACGGCTTCCTGCCCCTGCTGCCGAGGGGGGCAGCGGTGGAGGACGATGGCCGCGCAGGGGATCTGTCGATCCAGGGAGATATGGACCAGCCGTCGATCGAGATCGCGTTCACGGGCAGGCGTCCGGGGGAGAAGCTGCACGAGGAGCTGTGCTACGCCGCGGAGCAGCTGCGCGAGACGCCTTTCCCGGGCATCAATGCATGGGCGGGCGAGCTGCGTGCGGACTTCAACTTGGCCGCGATGGTGGCGGAGCTGGGTGTCGCGCGGACGCTGACGGATCGGGAAGGCGTGGTGCGGGCGATCCGCAAGCACGTTCCTGAGATGAAGCCGGATGGCGTGATCGCAACGGAAGTGAAGGCGGAAGCGGTGCTGGGGAAGGCGGCGTAGGAATGTCAGAGGTGGAGTGACGGATGGGGATGTGAGAACATACCCGCCCGATCGCAGCTAACCGACATCCAAATACCTTCTCACAGTCCCGCGGGTACCATCTGCGGATGTCGCTCTCTGAACGCCAACGGGTTCTGGCCGAGACGATCGCTGCCCGCGAGAAGGCCGAGGCGCTGCTGAAGGCTCTCATGGAGGCTCGCAGCGCGTCGGAGAAGCGTCTGAGCGAGCTCAACCTCAGCGATCAGCTTAAGAAGGTGACGGGCAAGAGCGCGATGGACAACGCCGTCGCCTCGGCCCAGCGGACGGTCGACATGCTGACGCGGGCGCTCGATGACTTCAAGAAAGAGCTCTCGCCCGATGAACTGGCGATGGCGTACGACCCGCAGTCGGGGCGGGCGTCG
>DATGXW010000270.1:0-3246 GCA_035298585.1 Phycisphaerales bacterium | reverse complement strand
GTGTCACCACCACCCGTGTTTCCACCGCCCGTGTCACCACCAACCGTGTTGCCACCGCCCGTGTCACCACCACCGGTGTTTCCGCCGCCCGTGTCACCGCCGCCGGTGTTCCCACCGCCCGTGTCTCCACCACCGGTGTCGCCGCCCCCTGTGTCGCCACCACCATCTGACATGAGCGCGAACTCCGCATCCTCCGCGTCAACCTTGACGTTGCGGCCGTTCACCACCACCTGCTGGGCCTTGATTTCTCCGGTTGATAGCTCCGTGAACACCAGTGTGTATTCACCATTGGGAACCGAGATCTGGTAGTTGCCCGCGGCGTCGGTCGTATAACTCCCGATGATGTTGAGACCGGCGTCGAGCACGGTCACCTCGACGCCCGACTTGCCTTCGCCGGGGGTGTAGAAGTCGTCGGAGTCGCCATCGGTGTACACGACGCCGAGCACGAAGATGTCGGGCATCGCACCCTGGTAGCCGAACATCTGCGTCTGGTAGACGCCGTAGGGATCACCCTCGATCGTGGGAATTCCCGTGCCCGCACCGAACTCGGTGTACTTGAAGGAATCGTCAAAGTCCTCGTAGAGGCTGAGGACATTGAGCCGGTGCTCGACCGACTGGAGCCACGCGAGATGGACCGAATCCATCGAGAAGTAGCCGGCCGCGATGTTCTCGCCCGCCGAGTAGTCGTATCCCTGCGCGGTGGCCCGGTCGGTGGGGTTCATCCCGTCGGGATTGATGTGATCGAAAAAGCCGCGGTCGGCCATGTCCTGGCTGTGCAGGCGGGCGGCGATCGTCAGGGCTTCGTTGAGCGCGAGGGGTTCCTGGGGAACCAGCCGGGCCGCCTGGCCCTGCGTCAGGCCTTCGGTCAGGTCAACGCCCAGATAGGCTGCCTCGGCCATGGGGTTGGCACGTGCGCGGTTGACGAGTTCCAGCAGGTACACCTCGTCAGACGACCAGGCAAAGAGGAGCCTGCGGCCCTCGAGCTGTTCAAGCCCGAATGACTGCCCGGACGCCTTGCCAAGTGCATTCCCCGAAATGGGACGTTGAGAACGGCCGGTCAGGCTGGTCGAGCAGGTCGAATTCGCGCGGTTGTCGTGCGTGTGTGCCACGATGCTGTCATCGGATACATCGGGGCGGCTATGGATGGTGTAGATCCCTCTCGGACGTGCGAGGGAGTTCTGGGCCGTGTGCACACGGCGTCGATCAAACGCCGTGTACAGATCGAGTGCACGCTACACGCCTTTGAGACAGGGCAGTCGGAAGCAGGCGGTCCGAAAACGCGGGCGGACTACCATCAACCCCCGGTGATACGCCTGGACGGCGAGGAGCATCGGCGGTGATTTCGAGTGGTTCTGGAAGGATGAGAATCGCATGAGCACGGCCCGAGAAGGCGATCCTGGTGTTCCGACGGATGCACAGGAAC
The DNA here is from genome assembly GCA_035298585.1 of Phycisphaerales bacterium. Lineage (GTDB taxonomy): Bacteria > Planctomycetota > Phycisphaerae > Phycisphaerales > UBA1924 > JAEUJB01. The sequence goes on along the minus strand of DATGXW010000270.1, from coordinate 1,823 downwards.
TGCGTGCGGCGGGCGAGCAGTTCCGCCGCGACTTTGAGACGGTGCGCGACCAGATCGCTCGCGTGGTGGTCGGACAGCGGGAGACGATCGAGAACGTGCTGGTCTGCCTGTTTGTGGGCGGGCATGTCCTGCTCGAAGGCGTTCCGGGCATCGGCAAGACGCTCTTGGTGAGAACACTGGCAAACTCGCTCTCACTCTCCTTTGGCCGTGTGCAGTTCACGCCCGACCTCATGCCCGCCGACGTGACGGGCACGACGGTCGTGGTGGAATCGGAGAATGCACAGGGGCAGCGCGAGCGCCGGTTCCAGTTTCAGCACGGTCCGGTCTTCGCTCAGATTCTGCTTGCCGACGAGATCAACCGGGCGACGCCCAAGACGCAGTCGGCGCTGCTGGAGGCGATGCAGGAGCGTGCCGTGACGGTGGGCGGGCAGACGCACACGCTTCCGGCGCCGTTCCTGGTGATGGCGACGCAGAACCCGGTCGAGCAGGAAGGCACCTATCCGCTGCCCGAGGCGCAGCTTGACCGCTTCCTCTTCAAACTGCTGGTGCTCTCACCCACGCGGAAGGATCTGGCCCAGATCCTGGAACGCACGACGGGCGCGGCGAACGTGCACGCGGAGCCCGTGCTGAATGCACATGCGATCCTGCGGCACCAGTCGATCATCCGAACGGTCGCGATCGCGCCGCACATCCAGGATTACGCGGTGCGGTTGGTGCTCGCGACGCAACCTTCGCCGCTTGTCTCACCGGGAGAGGCGAGCTTTGCGCCGCCGATGGTGAACCAGTTTGTCCGGCTGGGGGCCTCGCCGCGAGCAGCACAGGCGCTGGTTCTGGCGGGCAAGTGCCGTGCACTCCTGGATGGAAGGTCCGCGGTGTCGGCGGACGATCTGCGCGCGGCGGCGCTCCCCGCGCTTCGCCACCGGATCATCCTGAACTTTGAAGCAAGCGCTGAGGGGGTGACCACGGACGCCGTGGTTTCCAACATCCTGGCGACGCTCCCCGTGCAGGCCAGTTGAACCCGTGGCGCAAGGGGGCCGGGAGCGGCGGAGTATGTCGCGCAGGTTTGGAGCATGCGCGGCACCTACCATCGCGGTCCCATGCCCAAGAGCGCCCCAAGGCACACATCCGGCCGTTCATCTTCACCCGCCCAGGCACCGACCGTTGCCGTGGTGGTCAGCCGATATAACGAGTCGGTGACGTTCCGTCTGCGCGACGGCGCACTGGCGGAGTATGCACATCGGTATCCGCAGGCGCCGGGCGGCTCGGTGGTGATCATCGAAGCGCCGGGGGCGTATGAGTTGCCGGTGTTGACGCTGGCGGCGGCCGAGTCGGACCGGTTTGACGGTGTGGTGGCCCTGGGATGTCTCATCAAGGGCGAGACCCGGCACGACCGGTACATCGCCGAGGCGGTTGCCCAGGGCCTGATCAACGTCACCATCGCGACGGGCATCCCGGCGGCGTTCGGCGTTCTGACGGTGGATACCCCCAAGCAGGCCCAGGCCCGCGCTGGAGGCTCGGCGGGGAACAAGGGGCAGGAAGCCATGGCGGCGGTGCTCGACACGATCGAACAGATCCGCATTCTGCAGGACCTGCCGGTGGCGACGCGGGGGGGTGGATCTTCGTCCAAGCCCGACAAGGCGAGCGGCAAGGGAGCGCGTCGATGAGCTTCCAGAATGCACGTCTTGAGCTGGCGTTCCAGTTCCTGTTCCTCCTGGATTCGAGCGGGGCCAGTGCGGTCGATGAGACGGCGGAGATGCACGCAAACGCGATGGTCCGGCACCGCAAGGAGACGCTGGGCCTGGTTGAGGGATGGGCCTCGGGCT
>DATGXW010000269.1:0-7611 GCA_035298585.1 Phycisphaerales bacterium | reverse complement strand
CAACGGCGTCAACCCCACCCGCAAGACCAACGCCGTCTACTCCGACGGTCTTACCGCGACCTACGTCAGCCAGGGCGGCGCGCCGCTGGCCTACGGCGTCCAGACCCTCGCCCGCAACCGCATCGCCGGCGACTTCAGCGGCGACGGGCTCCGCGACATCAACGACATCTGCGAGATGCTCAAGGCCTGGGATGATCGCTACGCGTTCGTCCCCTGGGTAGCGCCCGCGGGCACCGGCGCGATCGCGGGTTCGCCCGGCTCCGACGCGTGCATCGAGATCCTGGGCGACTTCAACGGCGACGGGAGCTTCACGACGGCGGACGTCCGCTACTTCGCCGACGGTCTTGCCGTCGATCCGACGACGCGCCTCCTCGATCGCAAGGCCGCGTTCGTCGCGATCGACACGTGCTACGGCTGCGGCGGCACCATCACCAACTTCTTCGGCACCCTCAACGCCAACCCCTTCAAGCGCTACGCGGCGGGCGATTCCCGCGCTGACATCGCGGGTTCAGGCGTGACCACCCCGGGCTTTGCCCCCACCGGCGCTGACGGCGTCATCAACGCCGCGGATATCGACTACGTCGGCCAGCAGTTCCTCCGCAACCCCGACGTGACCGACGGTGCACTCAACTGGTCGAACCCCGGCGAGGCCGAGGATGGCGACCTCTCGGCCGACCTCACCGGCGACCTGGTCATCGACCAGGCCGACCTTGACGATCTGGTCCGCAACATCCTGTGCACCGAGTACGGCGACCGCGACCTCGACGGCGATGTCGACGGGGATGACCTGGCCGGGATCGTGCTGGGCGCGGCGGGCTGGGCGAACGGTGACTTTGACCAGAACGGCGTCGTCGACGCGAGCGACGTCGCGATCGCGACCCTCAACCAGGGCTTCATCACCTTCTGCTGCCCGACCGACATCGACAACTCGGGCTTCGTCGACATCGAAGATTTCACGGCCTTCGTGAACATCTTCGAGGCCGGCTGCCAGAACGCCGACTTCGACGGCACGGGCTTTGTCGACCTCGACGACTACTCAGCCTTCATCCAGCGGTTTGAGTCGGGGTGCTGAATCGAATAGGCACTGGGCATCAGGCATCAGGCACTGGTGAAAATGCACAAGGCCCCGGCGATTGCCGGGGCCTTTTTCGTTGCCGGGCGGCGAGAGTGTCGGTGACCTTCTCTGATCGAATGTCGAGCCCGCGGTACAAGTGCGGCGGCCCCAGGGGGACGACCCGCCACGTGTGCAGGCAGTTGAGCAGCTTCTTATCGTGCGCGCGACACGGCGGACATATACGTTTGACCTTGGGTCGAGGCTTCGCGACACTCCCCCCGAGCGGAGTTACCTTACCCCTTCGCCCCCGCCCCGATCGTCATCTTCACCGGCACGAACGTCGGCTTCACGCGCGACTCAAACTCGCTCCGGAACTTGTTCATGATCGTCCTGACTGCCCAGTTGTTGCCGTCGGCGAGGCCGCAGATCGTCGTGCCGGGCATGCTGCCCATGCTGGTCGCGATCTCGAGCGCCAGATCCAGGTCCTTGGTCCGGGCGTGGCCCTCTTCGATGCGTGACAGAAGCTGGTAGAGCCAGCCCGAGCCCTCGCGGCACGGTGTGCACTGCCCGCAGCTCTCGTGCTTGAAGAACCGCGCGATGTTGCGTGCCACCGCCACCATATCGGTGTCCTCATCAAACACCGTCGGGCACGCCGTTCCCAGGCCCAGGACGTTGTACTTGCGGCCGATGTCAAAGTCGAGCTCCGCCTCGTACTGGTCGGGCCCGAGGACGCCCATCGAGATGCCCCCCGCGATCGCGCCCTTGAACTTCTTGCCGTGGCGCATGCCCCCGCAGAGGTCTTCGACGAGCGTCTTGAGCGAGATGCCAAGGTCGCACTCAAAGCACCCGGGCTTGGCGACGTGGCCGCTCACGCCCATGAGCTTGGTGCCGTAGCTCGCCATGCCGCCGGGGAACGTCGAAGCGACACCCTGCTTCATGAACCAGTCCGCGCCGTTCTCGATGATGCTCGGCAGGTGTGCAAGCGTTTCGACGTTGTTGATGATCGTGGGCTTGCCGAAAAGACCCTTGACTGCCGGGAAGGGGGGCTTGATGCGGGGCCAGCCGCGCTTGCCCTCGATCGCTTCGAGGAGTGCGGTCTCTTCGCCGCAGATGTAGGCGCCCGCGCCGCGATGGACGTAGCAATCAACCGCGAACGTTCCGCCGCGGCCGGTGCTCGCGCCGTTGAGCAGCCCCCTACTGCCAAAGACGCCCTTGGCGTACGCCTCCTTGAGCGCGTTCTCCAGCACATGGGCCTGATGGTGGTACTCGCCGCGGATGAAGATGAAGGCCGTCTTGATCCGGCAGGCATAGCAGCAGATCGCGATCCCCTCAAGGAGCTGATGGGGATCGTAATCCATCAGAAGCCGGTCCTTGAAGGTGCCGGGCTCCGACTCGTCCGCGTTGATGGCGAGGTAGCGCTGGCCGGGGTCCTGCTCCTGCCCGTTCTCGACGTTGAGCCTGGGGAGGAAGGTCCACTTGAGGCCGGTCGGAAAGCCCGCGCCGCCGCGACCGCGAAGCACGGACTTCTTGACCTCTTCGGTCACCGCGTCGGGCTTCATCTCAAGAGCCTTGCGCAGCCCGGCATAGCCGCCGGTCTGGACATACTCGTCATAGGAGACGATGTGACGCCCCTTGGGATCGGCGTAGGGCCAGCAGGGGATCCGCTTCGTCAGGACAGGTTGACCGGCCTTGAGGGTGTACTTCATAGAGGGAGCCAAGTGTAGGGGGGAAGGTTCGAAGAAGAGGCACTGGGCACTGGGCACTGGGCACTGGGCACTGGGCACTGGGCACTGGGCATCGGGCACTGGGCATCGGGCATCGGGCATCGGGCATCGGGCATCGGGCATCGGGCACTGGGCATCGGGCACTGGGCATCGGGCATCGGGCACTGGGCATCAGGCACGGGGGTGAGCCCGATCTGCTCTACTGTTGGGCGTGACGATCATTGACCTGCATACGCACATCTTGCCCCAGCACTGGCCGGACTGGACCGCCCGAACGGGCTACCCCGGCTGGATTTCGCTCGACCATCACACCCCGGGATCTGCCCGCATGGTCCAGTCTCTGCCGGGCGGGGGCCGCAAGTTTTTCCGGGAGATCGGGGCCAACTGCTGGGATCCGGCGCTCCGGCTTGTGGAGATGGACCACGCGGGGGTCGATTGCCAGGTTGTGTCAACGGTGCCGGTGATGTTCAGTTACCAGGCCAAGGCCCAGGATGCACACGATCTGGCGCGGCTTCTCAACGACCACATCTCCGGCGTCTGCCGGGAGGGTCCCGCCTCGACCGTGCACCTCCCCGATGGCCGTCGCCTTCCCAGGCTGGTGGGGCTGGGGACGCTCGCGATGCAGGATCCCGACCTTGCCTGCGTCGAGCTGGAGCGCTGTGTCCGCGAACTTGGCATGCCCGGCGTTCAGATCGGCACCAACGTGGATGGCCGCAATCTGGACGATCCCGCCATCGTGCAGGTCCTCGAAGCGGCCCAGGCCCTGAGCGCCTGCGTCTTTGTTCATCCGTGGGACATGGTCCAGCACAGCGCCAAGGGGCAGGACCGGATGCCGCGATTCTGGCTCCCCTGGCTCGTCGGCATGCCCGCCGAAACCTGCCTTGCGATCTGCTCGGTGATCTTCGGCGGTGTGCTCGAAAGGCTCCCGCATCTCAGGATGGGCTTTGCACACGGGGGCGGCTCGTTCTGCGGAACGCTCGGACGGATCCAGCACGGGTTTGAGGCTCGCCCCGACCTCTGCGCCATGTGCAATCCCCACTCCCCCACTTCGTATGTCCGGGATGCACAGACCGGGCGGTCTGCACGGTTTTATGTCGATTCGCTGGTGCATGACCCGCGTGCATTGGCGCTGCTCATAGACACCATGGGCGCCGATCGGATTGCACTGGGGTCGGATTACCCGTTTCCCTTGGGAGAGGAGAAGCCGGGGACTCTGATTCGCGGGCAGATGGGGCTGAGCGAAGCGCAGAAGAAGCAGATGCTGGGAACGACCGCGATGGAGTTCTTGTATGGCGTGAGCGGGTGAGATGGAGCTCGCGGACGCCGGCGCCAAGAGCTTGAGCATGAAAAGGCCGCGGATCAGTCGGCCTTACTGATGAGTGCACAGCATGCACCCGCGGGGTCTTTCACCACGACAAATCGCGTGCCATCGCCCATGGAGCGGGGGCCATCGATGATCGCGCCTCCCGCCTCGACGGCGTGCTCGGCCGCGACATCCACATCCTCGACCGTGATGTAGACGAGCCACTGCGGGGGCACCTTGGCGTTGGGACCCGCGGCGTGGCAGATCCCCGCGACGACCGTTCCCTCCGCATCGTGCATGTTGTAATCCGAGTACCCGCCCATCTCGACCTCGGTGCTCAGCCAACCAGCCACGCGTGCATAAAACTCGCGGACACGCTCGGCATCCTTCACCGTCAGGTCCTGCCACACGATCGAGCCGCGCGGACGCGGGGGCTGTGTGCTCATATCCGGCACCTCCGCGGTCGAGCATACCTTCTTGCGGCGGGCCGAGCGCAACCCGGCCCCAGGGCGTCCGCACACCTTCACCCGGGAGCTTCCCATGGAACCATCAGAGTCCCCCACTTCTTCCACGCCCTCGCCCACCACTCGCCCTTCGAGGGGCGCGTTCATCGCGGGCTGGATTCTCTCCATCCTTCCCTGCCTCTTGCTTCTGTTCAGCGCGAGCATGAAGTTCATGGGAGGACCTGACCTTCAGAAGGGCTTTGATCACCTGGGGTGGCCGCCAGGTTCGCGGTCACGCTGGGGATCATCGAAGTGCTTTCGACAGTCATATATCTCTTCCCCAAGACCTCGGTGCTGGGCGCGATCCTGCTCACGGGGTACCTCGGCGGCGCGATGGCGACGCACATGCGGATCGAAGAGGGCGTGTTCATCCAGTTTGGGCTCGGGGTCGTGCTCTGGCTGGGCCTGTTCCTGCGCTCCCCGCGGCTCCGTTCCCTGATTCCTTTCGTGACGGCACGTTGACGTGCGTTGAACGGCACCATCGCGAGCATGTGCAGCAATAAAAACGCGGGTGTGCAGATGCACACCCGCGTGTGATTCGTCAATGGCGCTCATTCAGTGCGAGTAATCCTGCAGGGCGGCAACGCCCCAGCCGCTCTCGCGCATCGCCGTGATCGCGCCGGCCGCCGCCGCCGCGGCGGTGGCGGTCGTGATCATCGAGATGCCCAGGCGAACCGCGGTCGCGCGGATCTTGCCCTCATCGGTCTGCCACCCCGTCCTGGTCGGCGTATTGATGACCAGCGAGATCTTCCCGTCGGTCATGAGGTCCACGACGTTGGGACGGAAGCCCGTGCCGACCTTTTTGAGCTGCTGCGTCTGGACGCCGTTCTTCTCAAGAAGTTCGCCGGTGCCGCCGGTGGTGTAGAGCGTGAATCCCTGCTTCTTGAGCTCACGTGCCACCGGGACGATGGCTTCCTTGTCCGCGTCGCGGACGGAGATGAAGACCCCGCCCGAGAGGGGGAGCGGCACGCCGCTTGCCATCTGCGCCTTGGCGAAGGCCACGGGGAGCGAGCGATCAAAGCCCATGACCTCGCCCGTCGAACGCATCTCCGGGCCGAGCACCACGTCGACGCCGGGGAACTTGCTGAACGGGAAGACCGACTCCTTGATCGCGTAGCAGTTCCTGAGCTCGATCTCGCGGGCGCTGAGGTCCTTGAGCGTCTTGCCCATCATGACCTTGGCCGCGATGGCGGGCCACTGCATGTGGGTTGCCTTGCCGACAAAGGGCACCGTGCGCGATGCACGCGGGTTGACCTCGATGATGTAGAGCCTGTTCTCCTTCACCGCCATCTGGACATTCATCAGGCCCCGGACCTTAAGCTCCCGCGCAAGGGACCGCGCGACATCCTTGACGTGCGCGACCATCTCGGGAGAGAGGGATGCGGGGGGGAGCGTGCAGGCCGAGTCGCCCGAGTGGATGCCCGCCTGCTCGATCTGCTGCATGACGCCCGCGATGAGGGCCTGGTTGCTGCTGGGCTTGCCGTCCCCGGTCTCAAAGTCGGCGACGACGTCCACGTCGAGTTCGATCGCGCCGTCAAGGAACTTGTCGATGAGCACCGGCGCGCCCTCAAGATCGGAGGCCTTGATCGCGGTCATGATGAAGCTGCGCAGGGCCTTCTCATCCTGGCAGATCTCCATGCCGCGCCCGCCCAGCACGTAGCTCGGGCGGATGAGGACGGGGTAGCCGAGGCGTTCAGCTTCCTTCACCGCACCTTCGATCGAGTACGCGATGCCCGACGAGGGACGCGAGAGCTTGAGCCGCTCGAGCATCGCGTCGAACCGGTCACGGTCTTCCGCCAGATCGATCGAGTCGATGGTGGTGCCGATGATGGGTACGCCCGCGCCGACAAGGCCCTTGGCGAGATTCAGCGGCGTCTGGCCGCCGAACTGGACGATCGTGCCCTCGATGAGCCCGCCCGAACGCATCCAGCGGTCGGCGCGCCTGCACACCTGCGGGTGGAGGTGCTCGAAGAAGTTCTCCCAGGTCTGGGCGGGGTCCTGGACGAAGCGCTCAAGACGCGGATTGGCGCCGGAGGGGAACGCCGCGAGCCAGACCTTGCCGGTCCGGTCGACTGCGTTGACCACGACGCCGTTGAGCTCGCGGCCGGCGTCCTTGCGGTACCAGCGGCTGGCCGAGACGACGCCAAGCTCGCCGATCCCCTTCTCGGCGGCGGCGCGGGCGAGCTGGGCGATGAGGTCGCCCGGGATCTCGCAGTGCTCCTTGCCGGCAAACTCGCGGCCGACCTGGTCGAGGGGGTCGTGCGAGACCGCCGCGGCGGTCAGGCCCGTCACACCGTCGACCGCGCTGAGGTCAGAGACCTTTCCGAGCCCGGCGCCGTTGAGGCGTTCGATGACGTTGAGCGTGTCCTCCAGCGTGAGGGGCTCGAAGAAGAGCAGGTCGGAGGTGTCGTAGTCGGTCGAGACCGTCTCGGGGTTTGAGTTGATCATCACCGACTCGAAACCCAGGTCGCGTGCGGCGAAGGCGGCGTGGACGCAGCAGTAGTCGAACTCGATTCCCTGGCCGATGCGGTTGGGACCGCCGCCGATGATGACAACCTTCCTGCGATCGGTGACGCGGATCTCATCGTCGCCGGGGGTGATGGAAATAGCAGGGATTGGGGACTGGGCACTGGGGACTGGTGAAGACGAGGATGCGTGGCTGGTACCTTGCTCGTAGGTGGAGTAGTAGTACGGCGTGACGGCTTCGAACTCCGCCGCGCAGGTGTCGACGAGCTTGTAGACGGGCTCGATGCCCAGCGACTTGCGGCGTGCGCGGACTTCCAGGATCGTGTCGGTCGAGATCTTGCCCAGGTACAGGTTGGCGAGCTGTGCATCGGAATAGCCGAGCTGCTTGGCCTCGAAGAAGACCTCGGCGGGAACATCGATGAGCCTGGCGTACGAGCACAGGACGTCCTCAAACTCGACGAGCTGCTTGACCTGGTCGAGGAAGAAGTGATCGATGCGCGAGAGCTCATGGATCTTCTCCATGCTCCAGCCCATCTTGAAGGCATAGCGGACGTAGTAGAG
>DATGXW010000268.1:0-15110 GCA_035298585.1 Phycisphaerales bacterium | reverse complement strand
GGGCCCGCCGATCGGCGGGCCCTTTCTCTTGGCATCCTCAACCGCATGGTCCTGCACACGGTTACACACAATGATGGTGCGAGGGGCGCCGCCCTCGGGTGCTGAGGCGCGGTGGCCGACAATTCAGACGTATTAGGACGCTTTCAACGCCGCTCGCGGCAGTCTGGAACCTGGAAGTGCCGATAGAGAACCCCATGACGATCGCCGCCGCGTGCCAGCCTCCCGAGACCGACCGACGACTGCCGCTGGCCCGCATCGTGGCGACGATCGGGCCGGCGAGCGAATCGCCCCAGATGGTCCGGAGCCTGATCGAGGCGGGGGTCTCGGTCTTCCGTTTCAACTTCTCTCACGGCTCACTGGAGGATCATGCACGCCGGCTGGCGGTGGTGCGCGAGGTTTCGGCGGAACTGGAGCGTCCGATCGCGGCCCTGGGTGATCTGCAGGGCCCCAAGATCAGGGTTGGCAAGGTGCCCGACGGGGGCATCATGCTCGAGTCCGGGCAGGATGTGATCTTCCGGCGCGGGGTGACGATGGCGTTCACGGCGACGCCGATCGCGCCGGGTGAACCTCCGCGCGTGGTCTTCGGGACGACATACGAACCCCTGATCGACGAGGCGGTGGCGGGTCATCGCGTCCTGATCAACGACGGGTTGGTCCGCCTGCTGGCGATCGAACGCTCGGCCGATGGCCACGAGCTGCTCTGCCGCGTGACGGTGGGCGGGCTTGTGACCAGCAGCAAGGGGATCAACCTTCCCGAGAGCGAGCTGTCAGCGCCGGCGATCAGTGATCGTGACTGGGCGTGCGTGAACTGGGCGGTCGAGAACGCGCTGGACTTTCTGGCCCTCTCGTTCGTGCGCAAGCCCGACGAGATCAACGAGCTCCGGTCGTACCTCGAGCAGGCGCACCCCACCGACCGCCGCGCGGACATGCAGAACGAGACCGCGACGATCCCGATCATCGCCAAGATCGAGATGCCCCAGGCCCTCAAGAACCTCGAGGCGATCATCGACGCCTCCGACGGCGTGATGGTGGCGCGGGGCGACCTTGGCGTCGAGATGGACATCGCGTGCGTCCCGATCGCGCAGAAGGCGATCGTGTCGGCGTGCAACAAGGCGGGCAAGCCCTGCATCGTCGCCACGCAGATGCTCGAATCGATGATCACCAACTCGACCCCGACGCGGGCCGAATCGACCGACATCGCCAACGCGATCTTCGACGGGGCCGACGCACTCATGCTCAGCGGAGAAACGGCGACCGGGCAGCATCCGTTGCTGGTGGTAGAGACGATGACCCGCATCGCGAGGGCGGCCGAGGACCACATGGCGACGCTGCCGACCGACGAGAGCGCGCCGACCCGGCTCTTTGAATCGCACGTGCCGATCGCGGCGCTCTGCCGGGGCGCATGGCGCATCGCCAGCGACATCAAGGCAAGGGCCGTGGTCTGCTGGTCTGAGCGCACCGGGACGGCGCGATACCTGAGCCAGAACGCCTTCAACGTGCCGATCGTCGCCTATTCCTCGAGCATCCGCGCCACCCGACGGATGGCGCTCCTGCGCGGCATCCACCCCGTGTGTGCTCGCCCGCCCGCGACGGGAACGCTGGGCGAATGGAACGAGCAGGTCGACACGTACCTGCTGGCGCACAAGCTGGTCAAAGAGGGCGACCCGATCGTGCTGGTGGCGGGCAAGCCGCTGGGCCAGGCGCGTGTGACCAACAGCATCGCCATGCACAGGGTCGGGCAGACGCAGACGGGCTACCGGGCGGTCCGTTGATCGCGCCCGGGGCGATCGTTTTCATGCGGCGTACGCTCTGGGTGCCGTGCGACGTGCGTTCTCACTCATCGAGCTCCTGGTGGTGATCGCGATCCTGGCGATCCTGATCGGGATCCTTGTTCCCACGCTTTCCTCGGCGCGGGAAGCCGCACGGTCGACGCGTTGCCTGGCGAACCTCTCGCAGATGTACCTCCTGGTCCGCTCCTACGCCGACCAGAACCGCGGGCTGACGCCGGCGCTTGGCAGGCCGTACGACAGGCCGCCCAACTGGGCGCTGGTCGTCCAGCAGTCGGCGGGGAACCAGGGCGCAAGCGCGGACGAGTTGTACACGGCCAGATCCATCCTGGTGTGCCCCACCGCGCTGGCCTTCTACGGGCGCGAGATGACGCGGACCTACGCGATCAACGTCACGGGGCACGCAGGGCAGCCGGGGGACAAGGACAACTTTGACATCGAGTCGACGACTGCACACATCCGGCTGGACCTGATCCAGCGGCCCAGCGACGCGGCGCTGATATTCGACGGGGCGGTGGCGAGCGTTCCCACCGGCGCGCCCCCGACCAGGACGGCGAGCGTGGTGGACTTCCGGGATGAGGTCCATGTCCGGACGCGCGTCGGGCGTTTTCACGGTGGGCGCAGTGAGGCCTATGCGCCGCTGATGAACGCGACGGTCTTCAACACCCTCTACGCCGACGGCCACGCGGCGCCCGCGCGTGAAGTTCCCCAGGACTGGAGATCGCCGCTGCCCTGAAGGGCGGACGGCGGCGCCATCACAACCGACCGCCGGGGGGTCAGCGAGTCTCGACCGGCTTGCCCTGTGCGTCGTACAGCGTCGGCGCGGGGAGCTTCAGGCCCTTGAGCTGTTCAAGGATGAGCTGCTGATCGCCCACGAGCACCAGCACGCCCGACTCGATCGGGATCGCCGTCCTGGCGAGGGAGTTGAGATCCGCCGCCGAGATCGAGTTGATCGCTTCAAGGTCCTGCGCGAGCGTCGTGAAGGGAAGGCCGCTGGTCAGGGGCGCGACGACGGCGCTGAGCATGCCTTCGAGCCCCTGGAAGGATCGAACCGTCTCGTTTCGCACGGTCTCGCGGACCTTGCCGGCCTCAAGATCGGTGACATCGCCGCCGCGGAGCCGGTTGAACTCGTTCATGAACTCCGTGATCGCCGCGCCCGTCACCTCCGCCTGGACGCTTGCGCCCGCGGTGAACGTACCACCCGAGAGGCCCATGTCGTACCGCGACCGGGCTCCATAGGTATAACCATGATCCTCGCGCAGGTTCTGGTTCAGGCGGCTGGTGAAGCTCCCGCCCAGAAGGGTGCTCAGCAGCCGGCGCTGGGGACGGCTGGCGTCGGCGTAGGCGGTCGCGGGCGCGACAAAGCGGATATAGGTCTGCGTCGCCCCCGGGCGGTCCACCACCGCGATGTGCAGCCCATCCCGCCCGGTAAAGGAGTTCTGCGCGACCCTTGCCGCGGCCTTGGAATCGGCCGGCTTCCACTCACCGAAGGCACGCTCAAGCGAGCGGCGAGCCTCGTCCGGCGTGATGTCGCCCGCGATCAGGATGGTCGCGGCGTCGGGCCGGATCGCCTGCGCATACGTCGCACGGACCTGGTCGAGCGTGAGCTTCTCCACCGTTTCGACCGTGCCCTGGGCGGGCGTCGCGTAGGGACTGCCCGGGGCATACACGAGCACATCGCCCACGGTCGAGGCGATGGAGGCGGGAACCTGGGCCGCCTGCCGGAGCGCTTCGAGCGTGAGGGACTTGACGCGGTCAAAGTCGGATGCATCCATGCGCGGCGTGGAGACGGCGTCCGCGAAGAGGTCAAGGCCCCTGTCGAGGCTCCGCTTGAGGACAGTCATCGACGCGTGCACGGTCTCGTGGTCGGCGTCCGTGGCAAACGAGGCTCCGATCGACTGCACGGCGTTCTCGAACGCGAGTGCGTCGAGCTCGGTCGTGCCCTCGGCGAGCATCTGGGCCGCGAGCGAGGCAGCGCCTTGACGACCCGAGGCATCGAGCGCTCCACCGGGCTGTGCGATCATGTGCACAGCCACCATCGGCAGCGCGGGCTGGTTCCAGACATGTACCTTCACGCCCGAGGCAAGCGTGAAGGTCTCTGGGGCGGGAAGCGTGAAGGGGCCCTGGGCGGCGTCGGCGGGGCGCTGATCACGACCTGATTCAGCGCGGGCCGGCTCTTCGGGCAGGACGTTCACGACCACGCGCTTGTCGGGGAGGAGCGTCTTCTCGGCCCAGGCGCGGACATCGCGCGTGGAGGCCTTGCGGAAGCGGTTGAGATCGCGCTCAAAGCCGTCGGGATCTCCCCAGTAGTACTCGTACTCGTTCAGCTTGTCTGCCTTGCGTTCGATGCTCTGGATCGACTCGAGTGCACTCAGTTCGAGCACGGCCTTCTGGCGGTCGAGCTCCTCTGAAGTCGGGCCCTTCATGATGAATCGCCCGAGCTCCTCGTCCATGATCGCCTCGACACGGCGCAGGTCGGCTTCTGGACGGGCCAGGACGGTGACCTGGAAGATCCCGCCGAGCGGGTAACCCTGCTGCATCGCCGAGACTTCGACGGCGAGCTTCTCCTCCATCACGAGGCGGCGGTAGAGCCGGCTCGACTTGCCGTCGGCGAGAACGCTGGCGGCAAGCTGCATCTCGGCGTCGCCCTCGCCGAACGCGACGGGGCTGTGATAGCTGAACTCAACCTTGGGGAGTTCGACGGCGTCGATGGCGGTGAACCGCTTCACGCCCGCGAGCGAATTGGGGATCGCCGCTGCGGGCGGCTGGTACTTGCGCGTGACGGGCTGGCCGCCGGGTATCGACGCGAAGAGCTTCTCGATCAGCGGCTTGATCTCGTCGCTCTTGAAATCTCCCGCCACGACAAGCGATGCGTTGCTGGGCACGTAGAACGTCGCGAAGAAGTCCTTGACGTTGGTGACGGTCGCGGCCTCGAGGTCCTGGTGCGTGCCGATCACGCCGTAGTAGTACGGATGGTCGGGGGTGAAGAGCAGCTTGAAGACCGCCTCGGAAGCCTTGCCATAAGGGGCGTTCTCGACGGTCTGCCGGAGCTCGTTGCGCACCACGTCGCGCTGCTTGTCGAGCTTTTCCTGGGTCATCTCCAGGCCCATGTCCTCAAGCCGGTCGGCGTCGAGCCACAGGAGCGTGGGCAGGAGCTTGCTCGGGCCCCAGGAGAAGTAGTTGGTCCGGTGCAGGTCCGTCGAGGCGTTGTTCGCGCCGCCCCCGGTCTCCATGAGGACATCGAACTGGTTGCCCGGGACACGATGGGTCCCCATGAACATCAGGTGCTCGAAGAGGTGTGCAAAGCCCGACCTCCCGGGCGGCTCATCCTGGGCGCCGACGCGGTACCAGGTGTTCACCGTCGCGACCGGCAGCGAGTGATCCTCGTGCAGGATCACGGTCATGCCGTTGGAGAGCCGGTACTTCTCGAACTTGACTTCTTGTGCACACAGGACGGGGGCGGGGATCAACGTCGCCGCGGTGAACGCGGCGGGGAGTGCCAATCCTATCACCGTGCCGGAAAGAGTCGTGAGCAGGGTTGCGGCCAGCGCGGAAGTCGAGCGCATGCGGATGTTCCTTGGCCGGTCGACCGTGCACATGCCGGCCCGACCGGGAAGGAATGGTACTCCGCAGGGTTCTCCTCTCGCGTCCGCCCGATCTCAGGGCCTGGCACGCGCGGTCATCGACCGTGCGACCATGATGAGCGTGATCGGGATGAGCAGGAACGCAAGGACGCGGATCAATGGGGACGTTGCCGCGGCGGGCGTGGTTTTCACCTGCGAAGCCGCCGTCGAACCGTGGACGCCTTCTGCATCATGCGGGGTGGTCGCGGCGACCCCGCCCCCGTGTCCAGCGCTCCCTCCCTCGCCCTTGAGCGTCGCCAGGTAGGCGACGACGTCGCGGACCTGGCGCGGGTTGAGGATCTGCGTCATCTGCGGCATCGCGCTGACCGTGCCGTACCCCGCGGCGACGGTGGCGGTGGGCTCCACCACCGACTCGACGATCTTGTCGATGGAGAGGCGCGTCGCGACGCGGGTGAGCTCCGGACCGGCGGTTCCGCCCGTGCCCTCGACGATGTGGCAGCGGAGGCACTCGGCGGCGGTGTGATGAAGGAAGATCTCGTGCCCCGCGGCGACATCGCCCCCCGAGGCCAGGAGCGCGGTTGAGAATCCCGCGGGGCGCGAGCCCTGCCGGCCCATTGCCTCCGCGCGGATCCGGGCGGAACTGTCGGCTGGGAGCTTCATGGAGGCTTCGTAGATCTCAAGGGCCAGCGCTGGGCTGAGCATGCCGGTGGTCGCGCGGTCGGCAAGGCCGGCCATTGCTTCGCTCGCTTCGGGGGAGTCGATCGTGCCCAGGATCCGGACTGCACGCTGGCGATCGGTGACTTCGCCGCTTGAAGCGGCCCTGAGGAGGTACTCGACCGCCTGGAGGGGGGCGGCCTTGGCGAGGAGTTCTTCCGCTCGGCCGCGGAGCGCCCCCTTTGGCGCTGGATCAAGGGAGAGGACCGCCATCGCGGCGCTCACGACCTGGTCGGGAGCGTCGGTGGCGATGCGGTCGAGCAGGACACGGCGGTATTCATCCGAACGCTCGGGGTTGGCGAGCTCCTTGACCATCTCGCTGGTCCCCAGTGAGAGTGCGTACGTCGCCTGGAGCTGCTGGCCCAGCTTGGCGAGCGGTCCCTCGGAGCCCGCGCTCGCAAGCAGGGCGTCGATGTTGGCCCGCACGGCGGCGGCGAGGGCTTCCTCGCTCCGCGCGGGGTAGTCGGCCCAGTTGCCCCACACACCTTCGCGCTTGAGCGGCTTGTTCCACCCGGCGACGCGCTGGAGCGCCAGGAGCCTCCAGTTTGCATCGACCTCGCCGCGCGCGGCAAAGGACGCGAGCCGGTTCACCGCGTCGTCGGTCCCCAGGAAGACATTGGCCTCGATCGCGCGGCGGAGGAATGGTTCGATCGCCGCACCCGCCGCAAGCGGCTTTTCGATTGTTCTCGCAAGGGCTTCCATGCCGCCTGCGATGCGCAGGTCGTAGATGGCGCGGGCCGATTCCACCTGGACGGCGGGGTCGGCGTCGGCGATGAACTCGGCAGCGCCCGGGCTGTTCATGGCACGCAGCGCGACGACCGCCCCCAGGCGCGCGAGCGGGCCAAGCCTGCGTGCGGCCGCGAGCGTTTCGTCGGGACGGTTGATCAGCGCCAGTGCGTGCGAGGCCGCGTGGCGCAGCACACGGTCGGACTGGCCGGTCGAGTCCAGGAGACCCATGAGCGGGTCGATGGCCTTGACGACACGCGACTTGCCCAGGGCGAGCGCGGCATAGGCGCGGACGCGTGGGGAAGGATCGCCGAGCAGGTCGATGACCTGCGATGCACGCTCGCTTTCGAGCAAGGGCCGGATGTCCCCGAGTGTCTTGATCGCCTGCGTCCTGATCTCGGCATCGCCATCCTTGACCAGGGGCCAGAGGTTCTCGACGAGGGGAGCACTGGAGCGTGCACACTGGCCGAGGGCCCAGATCGCGTGGTATCGCTCGACGGGACGGCGGGCTGGATCGGCCGCGATGCGTGCGAGTTCGGCGGGCAGGGTGCTCGAAGGCGCGGCCTTGACGCGGCGCGCGAGCTCATATTGGGCTGCGAGCCTGACGCGCTGATCGCGGTGGCCGAGGAACCCCACGAGCGCTGGATCCGGCACCTGCTCAAAGCCCGCGTCGAAGAGGCCCTTGATCTCCTTGATGACGCCGTCCTGCTCCTGGCGTGCGGCGGCGTTCTCGACCACGAGCACGGTGCCGTTGGGGTTGGGCTCCCAGCCCCCGCCCCAGTCGCTCATGTACAGCCGGCCGTCGTATCCCCAGGCGATGTCGGTGACGGTGACGCCCTTGTAATACTCGACGTGGTCGCTGACGACGTACCCAGCGCCCGAGGGCGTGGGGCGGAAGGCGTGGATGGTCGACCCCGAGCCGTAGAAGTCCACCATGAAGAGGCAGCCGTCGTACGCGCTCGATTCGCCGGTGCCGGGGTAGAGCAGGAGGCCCGAAGGACCCGCGCCCATGTACTCCATGGGCGGGAGCGTCCATGCGGGGCGTGCAGGACCATCGACGTCGCCGGTGGTCTTCCAGATGGCCTCGCGGTTCCAGGGACCGCGTGATTCGAGCGACTGGACATCCTGCCGCCACCCCGAATCGCCCCCTTCAAAGATGTGCACCGCGCGGGCCCGATCTCCCGAGTCGCAGTTGTTGTCGCCGGTGAAGAGTTCACCGTTCTCGCTGAAGGCCAGTTCCTGCGGGTTGCGCAGACCCTGGTAGAAGAGTTCGAGCCCGGTCCCATCGGGCCAGCAGCGGAAAACGCCGCCGCGATCGGGCCCGACGAGGTCGACCCCCTCTTTCGTTCTGACGTTGTACCCGCGATCGCCCATCGAGAAGTAGATGCGGCCGTCGGGGCCCAGCACCAGGCCATGCAGGTCGTGACCGTAAAAGCACCAGCGGATGCCGTAGCCGTGCGAAAGGACTTCGCGCGTCTGCGCCACCAGCGGGTCTGCGCCGGGCGTGAGCTTCCAGACGTTGGGAATGCAGGTGTAGTAGATCCCGCCGTCGTGCCAGAGCACACCCGCGCCGATCCCGTCGAGTTCATCGTTGAAACCGCCCGCGAAGATGCTCGCGGCGTCGGCCACGCCGTCGCCGTCGGTGTCTCGGACCAGGCGGACGCGGTCTTCGGTCTTGGTGAAATGGTCGGCGGGGAAAGCGCCCTGCCGGATCCAGCGGTGGATCTGCTCGCGGCGGTCCTCGACGGACTTGAACTTGAGGTCTTCCTCGACGGCGTTGAGGTGGCCCAGGCCGCGGGTGTCGGCGACGGCGTTGCCGGCGCGGTCGCTCTCGGCGACGTACAGGTTGCCCTTGTGGTCAAAGCAGATCGAGACCGGGTTCTGCATCAGACCCTTGGCGGCCCAGGTCGAGACCTTGCGCTGCTGGCCATCCTTCACGAAGGTCTGGCCGTGTGCACACGGAGCGCCGGCGGCCCAGAAGATCGCCAGGGCGGAGAGCACATGTCCGGGGCAGGCCGGGAAACGCATCGTGTACGGGGATCGCATGGGTCCAGAGTTTAGTCTCCCGCGGGGAGGCACCGGAAAACAACGCCGGCCCCGTGTTTCACGGGACCGGCGGGAGTGTTACAACCATCCTCTGCGTTTGAGGGAGCGCCCGACTTCAGCAGCCGGTTTCAAAGGTCAGGACGAAGGCCGTGAAGTCGTCGGTGTCGACAAACCCCGACCCGTCGAAGTCGGTGTTCTCATCGCCTTCCTCGAAGGCGTAGACGAAGGCGTCGAAATCGTCGGTGTCGACAAAGCCGCTCCCATCAAAGTCCGCCCGGCAGGAGACCATGGCCGACCGCTCCGCGATCTCGGCGGGAGTCAGGACACGGTCGTAGAGCGCCAGTTCATCCAGCTTGCCGGTGAAGTACCGGTTGAAATCGCGCCCCGCGTTGATGCGGAAGTTCGTCGATGGGATCGAGATCTGCCCGGCGGTCAGGAACCCGGGATTGAGCTGCGTGTCCCGCTCGATCGGCATGGCGTACCCGTTGACGTAGAGCGTCGATCCCGCTTCGCTGTTGTTGCCTCCGACACGCGTCCACACGATGTGCAGCCAGCGGTTGGCCAACGCACGTCCCTGCGAGCGGATGCCGGCGTTGTAGAACCCCGCGTAGAGCCGGCGGTTGTCGTTGGCCTGGATGCCGAAGTAGACCTCTTTGCCCGTCCGGTTCCCGGTCGCATCACCCCAGTGCAGGAACGTTCCCCACAGCGAGGCGCTCCCGGGCTCTTCCAGCCACACCACCGCCTCGATCGAGAAGGTCGGATTGCCTGTCAGCGTCGAGGCGCCCAGCGACTCGAGGTAATCCCCTTCCCCGACCTCGACACCGGTATCGCCGCCGGGTGATTCGACCGAGCGGCCGACCGTTCCGAAGGCCTGTGCGTTGTACCCCGCGCCGTAGCTTCCGTAATTCACGATGTTGCCCGACGGCTCATCGAATCGGTAGGCCAGCAGAGGACCGGCGGTGGTGACAGCCTGGTGATACTCCGGAGGAGCGGCGGACGCGAAAGTCAAAGGCCCCAGGAGGGGGGCCGTGGCGACGAGAGCAAGCACGCATCGACGCATGGGCATACTCCGCAAGGCACGCACTCCACCGGCGTGCGGTGATTGACTCAGCGTACCGACCCGCCGGCGCCGGCCCAAGCACATTCTGAATGAAGCCGACGTGGTGTGGGCGGAAGACGTCGATCTCAGCAGCCGGCCTCAAATGCCTGCACAAAGAAGACAAAGTCATCGATGTCAACAAAGCCCGTTCCGTCGACATCGGCGGCGTCATTGCCGAGTTCAAACTCGAACACGAACGACGTGTAGTCGTCGATGTCGACAAATCCCGTGCAGTCAAAGTCGGAGATGCACAACTGGAGCTGGCCAGACGCGGCCACGGAGTTCCCGCACGCGGTATCCGCGACGCACTCGTACGAACCCGCGTCGTTGGCGGTGACGCCGGCGATCACAAGGTTGGTGGTCTGTGCACCCGAGATCACAGAGCCCCACGGAGTCGGGCCGTCGACAAGTGACTGGCCATCCCTGCGCCAGCGGGGCTGAGAGACATCGACCGAGGCGGCGAGAGAGAAGCTCGCATTCCCGCCTCGGCACGTGATCGCGGCGGCGGGGGAAACCGCAAGCTGATCGATGATGGAGATGTCCTTGAGGGCGATGTCGTCCGCGCCGGGATCTTCGAAGTAGACCACCCGGTCGATGGGCCCGGGGGCGACGAGCCCGATGAAAGCCTGGCCGTCGGCGGCGGTCGAGAAGGGCGCGGTCATCCCCAGGAGCGCGTTGTTCGCGGCGTAGATGAGGATGTACTCGTCGGCGATGTCGGTGCTGTCGAGCACGGTGATGCCCACGGCGGATGCACACCCGAGCAACGCGAGCTCAAAGTCATCATCGTCGTGCACATCGGCCTTCCCGACGCTCAGCATGGGGAAGCCCGTGGCGCTGAAGAGGGTGTCGTTGAACGTCCAGGCAGCGCCGGGCTCCAGCGTGCTGAGCCTGAAGGGCGGGCTGAACGAGCTCAGGGTCAGCGTCGGCCCGAGCTGCTGGTTGTTCGCGGGAGGCGCTGCGACCTCGTCGGCGTCGACCAGTGTGCTCGCCGTCACCTGGAATGTCCGCGAGCCCAGGCCCTCGATGGTGCCCAGGCGATCGGCATCAAGGCGCCAGTCGGCCTGACCCCCGACAGCGCGGACGGGCGCGGGCGCGTTGCACAGGACGACGTCAACGCCCAGCACGCCGATGTCATCGCCCCCGGCGTTCTCGTCGATCTCGATCCGGCCGATGGGGACCGTCGACCTGATGCCGACAAAGCCCGAGAGGCCAGTCTGGGCGCCGATCAGGTTGTTGTTCTTGTCGTAGACCCGAACAAATTCGCCGGACTCTGCGCTGTTGTCGTACAGGGTAATGCCCGCGGCGCTGATGCACGAGTCACCAGGGAAGGTCACGGCGAAGTCATCGTCTTCCTGGAGGTTGCCCTTGCCGATCGAGACCATCGTTTCGGGCACCGCGCCGAAGGCCGAGTCGCGGTAGATGAATGTGGCGCTCGGCTGGAGGCACGCGAGCGAGAACCGCACGGGCACATCAAACGTCAGGACCGGCCCGAGGTCGGTGTTGATGACGGGTGTCGGGCCGGCGTACTCGAGCGCGGCATCGAGCACCTGCGGAAGAAGCTTCCACTCGGCGACATTGCGGGCGCCGCCGACGCCGTTCACCCATGTGCTTCGAACGTTGTAGAACGTCACCTGTCCCTGGGCATGTGCGGCCAGCGCGCAGACCATGATCGAGCCCGCGATATACATACGAAGATTGAACATGATTTCCCTCGCTTGAATGGCGGCCCTGCTCCGCCACGCACTCCATCCCATGGTATGTGCTGCGCTGGCTTCGCACCAGCATTCTTTGCCCCGGTTGGGAGGTGCTTATCGGCCCTGCCCTGGTCGACGCCGGGAGCGTGGGACCTCAGCACCCGTTCTCGAACGCCATGACAAAAGCGGAGAAGTCTTCGATGTCCACAAATCCGGATTGATCGAAGTCCGCATCCTGCGTTCCCGCTTCAAAGCTCAGGACAAACGCGCTGTAGTCCTCGATGTCGACGAATCCCGAACCATCAAAGTCCGCGGGACACGGTGTGCAACCGGGGTAAAACCCGGTGAGCACGGCATCGGTGATTCCAGGCTGCAGCAGTTCCGCCAGACCCAGCCCGCCGATCGCCACATCGGGCAACCCGGCTGAATCGGGTTGATACGCGGGATCGACCGCAGACCGCCGGTAGAGGATGCTCGCGCCGCCCAGGAACGCCTGGCGCGCGCCCATGCGGTACGCCTGATACGCGCCCACCGCCTCGGGAGATTGCGGACCTTGTGCACGTCCAACCGCCATGCCGCTCGCGGTCGCCATGAGCGACGGGAACGTGGTGACATCGCCTGGATGATCGGTGAGCGAGTCGGCGTGATAGCCACCCCATGCGCTCTTGGTCGTCCCCGCGGAGAAGACAGTGCTGAAACGTGGCGCGTTGTCGTCGGTCCAGGCGGCGTGCGATGCACGCAGGTTCTGAAAATGCTGCGACCACGCCGCGTCGGCGCGGAACCCGCCGACGAGCTGGGCCGCGTACATCGTGATGAACGCCGGCAGGAACGACCCCGCGCTGTTGGTCGCCGTCGGCCGGTCGCCGATGAACACCGCGGAAGGAAAGCTGGTTCGCGTCTTCCAGTAATTCCAGGCATCAAGACCCGCAGCGCCGCCGTAGACGCCGGCCTGCTCGGCAAAGAGAATGCCCTCGTGAAAGCCCGAGGAGAAGGCGGTGGGTCCGCCCCCCGCCAGGCCCTTGAGGGCCATCTGCCGCGAGGGACCGGCGAAATAGTCCTCGATGTTGCTCACCCCGCAGATGATCGCCTCGGCCGCATCCTTGATCGCTCCATCGGCCGGCCAGTGTGCACGCGCCCTCGCGGCGGCGAGCACGATCTTCATCGTGCTCATGGTCGCAAACTCAGGATCCCATCCCGACTTCACTCCCCCGGTCGCGGGGTCGATCCAGTGGCGGAAGATGCCGTCTGCGGTGCGCGACGGCCCAATACCGTCGGATGCAAGCCCTGCGTATCGCGTCAGGATCAATCGCGTCAGCGAGAGCGCTGCGGGATCGTTGTTGACCTCGTGATTGGCGATGAGCAGGAGAATCGCCCATGCCGCGGCGTCGGGCGTCGCGGGATGGAACCGCGACCAGCCGATCTGAACGTCGCCATCGATCACCCAGCCGGGGGGCCCGCCACCCGAGCCGGGCCCGGTCGTGATCAGGCTCTTGGCAAACTGCACAACCTGGCCAAATTCGTTGGGGACCCACGCCTGGTACGACAATCGTGCGTCGCCCTGGTCACTCACGCGCTGCGTGTTGGTGGATGAAGCAAGGAGCATCGCGCCGTCGGCGGTCGCCGCGACGTCGCGCCAGTCCGCCGAGAGGGAGAGGTACGTGATGGGCGCAAAGGCGGCGGTGCCCTGGGCCTGATCGAATGGAATAAAGCGCAGGGATGAGGCGCTCCCCGAGGATGTCAGCGCGTAAAGCCCGGCATTCGCGGGGCCGCCGTAGTGCGGTGAGAGGGTCAGCGACCGCACATCGGCGAGTGTGCCGACGGTTGACCACGACAGTGCGTTGGCGCTGGTCACCGGTGCGCGGCTGATGGTCGAACCCGACGAGGCGTAGAGCGTTCCGGCGGTGCGATCCACCGCAAGCCCGGTCGTCATCACCCCGGGCGTAAGGTTCGATGTGAACAACAGCGGGCCGGAGACGTCGTTGACCTGTGCACGGTACACGCGAAGACCGCCGGAGACGCCGGTGTAGAGCCGACCCTTGAAGTGCACGAGCGAGCCGTGCGTCGCGATGTCCTGCCCCGCGAGTTCGAGCCTTGCGAACACGCTCAGCGCATCATCGAGGACATCATACCTCAGTACGGCATCGCTCGGATTGCCGTCCGAGGCGCTGGCGGCGTCATGGACGGCGATGTAGAGGATGCGCCCCGAATCGGTGAAGGCCAGCGCGCCCGGGCCATCGGCGGAGGTGTTCAGATCCATCCACGGGAGGAGCGCCTTCATCTCCGAACGCGTGATCGTCCTGCGGATGGACTGGTCGATTTCGCGGATCGTGACAACGTCAAGGGCCGTTGATGCGGAGGCATATCGGCCCGCAAGCGATGCAGCGGCCACGGCGGACGATTCGCCGGAAGAACCCCAGGGCGTGTTGACGGGCTGTGCCAGCACGTCGCCCGATGCGGCGAGCAACACCGCCGCGGCGATGCACGATGAAGAGCGGGGAAGGCTGCGGCGTTGGGCTGGCCATGAGATCTGCATGTCGGTATCTTCTCACCTGCCCGCCACGGAGGCACTGTACCGCAGGCGGCGGCGATGACCAAGCCAATCTGATGCGGGAGTGCACACGCCGTGCATGCTTTTCGGACCCGTCTTGGCGCGTCCGGCGGCTGCACGACCAGAGACCCGCGAGAGAGACAGCGCCATCCCGATCGAGTACAGCGGGCTCTGGCCCGGGGAACTTTCAACGGAGAGCACGGGTTCGATCGCCTCACCTTGCATCAATGGCGATCAAAAGGCCCGCGCGGCGGGCCCGCATCCCGACTGCTCAAGCAAGATGTGCATCTCGCCAAATCCCAGCGCAGTTTGTATCCTGAGAACCGAGTGGCCCCCCAGGCAGGTGGCTCTCGCGGAGGTGTGCACCATGGCCGAGAAGAAGTTCCGCAAGGATGCCGCGACCTTCAAGCAGCTCGTTGAGCCGATGGGAGGCTGCATCGCCAGCGACCGGATCACCGTCGACGGGATGGAGGTCGGCTACTGCTACCGCGAAGCTTCGGACGACGAGTACGACAGCGGGTGGCGGTTCCTCGCCGGCGATGAGGACGAGGCGTACATGGCCAACACGCGGAACTTTGCGTTCTACGACGTCAATACCGTCGCCAACTACGACCCCGACATCACCCCCCTGCTCGAAGCGCCCGAAGGCACCGCCTTCGCACGCGACGAGTCGGGCAGGTTCATCGCCGAGCCGCTCATCACGCCCGACGATGAATGATCGACCGCAAGTATCCCGGCTCCAGTACCCAGTGCCCAGTGCCTGATGCCTGATGCCTGGCATTTCTACCGGTCTCGATACCCCTTTATTCCACCGTCACGCTCTTGGCGAGATTGCGCGGCTTGTCCACGTCGTGACCGCGCAGCACCGCCGCGTGATAGGCCATGAGCTGGAGCGGGATCACCGTCAGCATC
>DATGXW010000267.1:0-5057 GCA_035298585.1 Phycisphaerales bacterium | reverse complement strand
GCGCCGGTTCGGTCGCGGCGGCGGCGGCGAGGCGCGGCTCGATGACCCACGCGGTGACGGCCCACCCCATGAGGGTGAGCAGGAACGTCGAGGCGATCATGAAGTACCAGTTGGCGGTGGGGAGCACGGTGTACGCGGGATCGAGCGTTCGCGCGCCCGCTTCGGTGATTCCCGCGACCAGCGCGTCGGTCGAACCGACAAGCAGGTTGGCGGAGAAGCCACCGGCGATCCCCGCGAAGGCGGCGGCGATGCCCGCCATGGGGGGACGCTTGAAGACGACGTAGAGGCCTGCGGCAAGGGGCGGAAGAACGATGTACCCGGCGTCGCTGGCGACGTTGGACAGGATTCCGAGCATGACGACCGTGGGCGTGAGGAGCTTGGAGGGCACAAGGCCCGCGACCCACTTCATCGCCGCGCCGAAGAGGCCGACGCGCTCGGCAAGGCCGATCCCGAACATGCTCACGACCACGACACCCAAGGGCGGGAAGTTGAGGAAGTTGCGGACCATGTTGGAGATGAGCCAGTAGATGCCCGTCGCCGAGAGGAGATTCCTGGGCTTGACGGGAGCACCGGATTCGATGAGTTCGATCTCGGGCTGTCCGCGTGCGTTCAGCTTGGGCTGGCGGACTTCGACGCCGGATGCATCGGTCACGGTCTCCATCACGACCTGCGGCTTGAGAGGCTGGACCTGCCAATCAAGGGCGGAGCCCACGGCCGAGAGGACCATGATGAGCAGCGTCGCGCCGAGGAAGAGGAAGACCGGATCGGGGAGCTTGTTCCCGATCCGCTCGACGACGTTGAGGAAACCCAGCCCGCGTGCTGACGACATCGATGCCTCCTGGCCTCCGGCGTCGGGGCTGACAGGGCGTGATGGCCCATCCCGCGAATGCCGGTCCTGGCGGGGAGAGACTACACGGGATGGCTTGGTGCGAGCAAGGAGGTTGGACGCGGAAGCAAGACTCTGCACACGTGCGGGGGAGGTCGGACGGGCCTTGCACACCCGCGGAGGGAACGATCAGGCGCTGTGTGCGGTCGTTCCAGGACCGGCCTGCACCGCGCTGGCGAGGTGTGCAAGGAGCGTCTGCGGCTCGGCCATGCGTCCCACCCCCACCGTCCGGCAGGCCTGCCAGCCCTCTTCGGGGTCCACGAATCGAAAGCCGTCGTCGCGGAGGGTCTTGAGGTTGCGCTGGGTGGCGGGTTGATTCCACATCACCGCGTTCATGGAAGGCGCGAGCAGGACGGGGGTCTTGGAGCGGTCGACGGCGCTGATGAGCAGGGAGACGATGTCATCGGCCCGTCCGGCGGCGAAGCGGGCGAGGGAATCCATGGTGCAAGGGGCGACCAGGACCGCGCTGGCGCGCGTCGCCAGTGCGATGTGCTGGGGATCCTGCGCTTCGACATGCTCCCACATCGTGGTGTAGACGTGCCGGCCCGAGAGGGCCTGGAACGTGAGGGGGGCGACGAACCGGGTCGCGGCCTGTGACATGGCGACGGTGACGTGTGCACCGGCCTGTGCGAGGCGGCTGACGACGGTCGCGATTTTGTAGGCGGCGATGCCGCCGCAGACGCACACGAGGATCTCACGGTCCTTGACAGGGGCGAGAAGGTTCGCGGTGTCCATGGCGTGTCCTTGACCGATGTACGTGATCCGGGACAGGAAGCCGTTGTGCGGGATTGCTGAAGAAGGCGGGCGGGAAGGAGCCCGGCGACTCAGTCGTCGATGCTGCCGACGGTGGCGACATCGGAGAGCTTGAGGGTTGAGGGATCAAAGTCGAGGGTGATCTTGTCCTGCATGATCTCCTCGATGGCGACCTCAAGATCGGAGCGGCCGTTGCGGTCGACGAGGGGGCGTGCACCTTCCATGAGCTGGGTGAGGCGGCGCTGGACCAGGACGCAGAGCTTGAAACGCCCGCCGACCTTCTCGACGATGTGATCACTCTTGAGGGCTTCGATCATGTGCCTGGTTATCCCTTTGGTCCTGCCCGCGGAGGACAGGACGCGACCGGCCAGAGGCTTGAAGACGTCCGCGGCGGGGCAACCGAACCCCGCCAGAACGAATCGCGTTGCGTGGCCCTTGCGTCCAGAATCGAGGCATGATAGGCTGCCTTGGTCATCTGCTCCGGATTCCGGTCTTGGAAAACGGGGCGACCGGCTCGGGTCTCGGGCCGTGCTTCGTCGAGGGTTGAACACCACGGGCGTCTTGTGCGATCAGGCTTCCCTTTGATCAGTCTCACTGATCCGAGGGTCGCTGAAGGGGTCGTTGTGTTGGTTGATGCGCCCAAGGTGCCGCGATCTTCGTTCGAAGGCCGAGGTTGAGATCAGTCCGGTGCTTCCAGAACGGGTTAAACCTAGGGATATCGCCCTAGTCTGAGACTTGATTGAACAAGTCCAGACGCGGGAAGCATCCTTGGAGTACCGATCCCGGCAACTGGATGCTGATGGCCCCGTTCCGCTCCAGGGGCGGGGTGTCGGTGTGTCCTGAACCTGTGTGCGTTGATCCACGCGCGGCGGTCACGGTTTTTCCGTGGCCGGCCCGGGCGGTTCGTGTGCATGCACACAGCGTTCGAGGTCCCGCAGGCCCAGAGGCCGGCGTGCACATGAGTCGATCGGGAATGCGCTAGCTTTGGGGACAGGAACATGATGACGCGCGAGTGGAAATCGGGGGACAAGGTTCGGCACGCCGGCAAGCCTGAGTGGGGCGTGGGCAACGTGATCAGCGCTGACGGCGCCCTGCAGGATGGAAGCCCCTGCCAGCGGCTGACGGTCCGCTTTGACCGGGCGGGGAACAAGACGCTCTCGACGGCGTTTGCGGATATCCGGCCTGCGGACGAGTTCTTCACGGCGTCGTCGCACGTGTCGGAGGATCCGATGCTGGCTGCACACGATGAGGCGACGATCCGCGAGGTGCTGGCGTCGGTGCCCGAGGCGGCGAGCGACCCGTTCTCAAGCCTGCGCAAGCGGCTGGACTCGACGCTGAACCTGTACAAGTACGGCGAGACCCCGGCGGGTCTGCTGGACTGGGCGGCGCGCCAGACGGGTCTGAAGGATCCACTTTCACGCTTCAGTCGGCACGACCTGGAACAGATCTACCAGCGGTTTGTGGCCAACTGCGACCAGCACCTGCGCAAGCTGCTCAAGGAGATCCGCCGGGCCGAGCCGGGGCTGATCCAGGAAGCATCGGGTCGTGCAAGTGCATCTGCGAAGCACGCGCTGCGTCGCGTCGACGATGGACGTTGAGAATTTGCAACATCCTGCACACCCGGCGGGGCCTTTGCCGCGGGGTGGGCGGGCCGGAGCGGGACGGACCTGGCCGCGGTGCACACCGCGGCCTTTTTTATCGGCCCCGGGCGGTTTGGCACGCGGCGACTGGCCGGGGGCGGGGTTGTGGCCTTGCGGTTGTTTCCTTGTCCTCTCGTCCAGCCGGAGAGCTGGAGGACTGGAGGGGAGTGTGTGATGCACTTCCACGAGAAGCCGCGGAGCGGTCAACAGCGCCAAACTCAAGAGAGGATTTCGTCCATGAACGAGCAGGAATTTCAGTCGCGCCTGGGTGACCTGATCAGCCAGATCCAGAAGCTCCCCGAAGGTCAGCGTGCACCGCTGGAGAAGCTGGCGAGCGAGACCGCGGCGCGGCACGACAAGGTGAAGAAGACGATCGCCGACCTGCAGGAATCGCTGGACTACCTGCGGCTGTCGATCAAGTACCTGGTCTTTGACCTGGAAGCCACCCGCCGCGAGAACCAGTACCTGCGCAAGCTGCTGGAGCAGCAGGGCCGGCCCGCGAGCGATCAGAATCCCGACGACGCCGAGTAATTTTCGCCGTCACCGAATCAGGGTCTTTGTCCACGTTCTGGAATCTGCCTGATCACCCGCTGGGCTTCACAGCACTCCTGGCCTTTGAAACGCGGCCAAACTGCTCCTTTGGCCGCGGTCCTGAAGGGAGAGAACCCAGGAGAGCCCCGAGGGTGAGAGAGAGTGTCGGCACGCGTCCCGGTCGTGTCAGCCGGACGTCATGCACCCGCGACTGTCATCGCCGGGCGCGTGCCGCTAGGAATGTTCATCCCGACGCGAAGAGGCCAAGCACCTGTATCTCCCCGACGAAGGTCTGCGGGAACCACGAACACGGCCACTCTTCAGGGATGGAGACAGGGGCGGCAAATTGCCGCCCCTGTCACGTTTTCTGGGTTGTCAGGGGGTGCTTCCTCAGCGGCGGCGGCGGGCCATGGCCAGCGAGGCGACGCCCGCGAGGGTGACCACGCCCGGGGCGGGGATGACCTCGAGGTTGTACGCGCCTTCGGAGCCCGCGCTGCTGTCGACGAGGATGTAATAGGTGCCGGCGGCCGCGCCCATCACGGTGATCGAGTTGGGGCTGGTGTTGAGGTAATTGTCGTAGGTGGACTCATCGAGGCTGCCGGGGACGTAGAGGAAGAGGTCGGGATCGCACTGGGTGTTGTCGTAGCTCAGGTTGATCATCATGTCGCCGCCGGCCCAGTCCAGGCGCCAGACATCATCGCCGCCATCCCAGAGATCAAAGATGTGCGTGCCGCTGAACCAGCCGTCGTTGTCGTCATTGGAGAGCGTGTTGTCGCCATTGACCGACGATCCGAGGGAAAGGGGGCCAAGGATGGTCTGGCCCGCAAAGTCAGCACGTGCCGACAGCGCGAATGCACACAGCGACAGCGCCACCACCGAACTCATCAACTTGTTCATGACTCACTCCCTGCCCTGTAAAGGCTGAACACATTCCCCGAGGACCCATCCCCGGGGCGACACTATCCCGCACACGCTGAGAACCAGCGCACTTGCTGTTCGCAGGGCGGAGGTGGGGCGCGGCGGGTTTCTTAAAGATTGCTGAAAGAATGAGGACGACTTCAAAGCTCAAGAGCACCCCCGGCGGGTCCGATTTGGCCTTCGAACTCGTGGCCAGCCCCCGCTGTATCCTTTGTGCATGAACTACCTCGGACGTGCGTTCATTGCTTCGTTCCTGGCGGCGGGCGTGGCACTTGCGGGTCAGCCCGCGGCGGCTGTTCCGCCAACCTCAGCGCCGGCCACATCCTCCC
>DATGXW010000266.1:0-2968 GCA_035298585.1 Phycisphaerales bacterium | reverse complement strand
TGTGCATCCGATTCTCCACCCGCCGGTACACTCGGCTGCATGGACACTCCGCGAAAGTCCTGGATTGCACGTCACCCTTATCTGACCGGATCCGGGATCATCATCGCGCTCATCCTGTGCCTGCTGGTGTCACAGGTCATCCTGGCGGTGACGGCCAAGCCGGGCGTCGGAGGCTTGTTTGCAGTGCAGATCCAGGGGATCTCGGAGAACGCACAGAAGGATCTCGCGGAGCCCGACCTGTGGAAGTCGGCGGTGGAGGTTGCCGAGCGCATCCGGGTCGCCGAGCGAGCGGCGTGGGACGGGGTCGGCATTCCTTCGCCCAATGGCGGTCTTGCCGAGCGGCCGGCGGACTGGCCTGAGAACCTGGCGTGGCCTCCCGAGTCGGCGGCGGTCGGCACGGATCAGACGCACACTCGCGTTGAGGAGTTTTACAGGAGCTTCCTGTCGAGCCTCCGCGATGGGGGCGTGCTCAAGGAGCTTCACGGGCTGACCGAGCTTCGCCGGGCGGTCCGGCCCATTCCCCCGACCCGGGCGATCGAGATCATGCTCCCGGAACTGGGGGCGTTTCGAAACATCTCGCGGCTCAACCATGCACGGATGATGTTCGCGGTTCAGGATGGCGATCTCGATGAGTTTGCGAGTGCCTTCGAGGATTCTCTTGCCGTGGCGAGGATCGCTGGGTTGCAGCCGATTCTGATCAGTCACCTGGTCGGCGTGGCGATCACCGCACATGTACACCAGGACCTTCAGTACCTGATCGCGGACGGTGCGCTGGATGTTGCGACGCTCGGCCGCATCGAGGCGGCGATGGAGCGACAGGACCGGATGCTCTCGATGGAGCAGGTGTTGGATGCTGAGCGGTTCATGCAACTCGACACGGTGGAGTGGACGCACAGCCAGAGCGGTCGACCGATCTTGCAGGAGATCATGCAACTGTCATCATCCGCCGGAGGCGGTATGCAAGGCTCGAACTTCGGCGGCGTGATGAACGTGGTGGGGCTGGGGATGCCGAGCAAGTCGCAGGTGGTCGAGGTGATCGATCATCTCCACGATCTGATCGTGCAGGATGCACGCAAGCCCGCACATCTTCGGCCGGCGGTGCTTGCGGCGGATGTATATCTCGGGAGCCTCTCCCCGCGCCACGTTCTGGTCAAGCTGCTGTGGCCGGCGATGTCCAAGGCGCTGATGGTCGAATCACGGATTGCCAACGACAAGGCGGCAACCCGGGTGATGATCGCCCTGGAGCGTTTCCGCAGGGCCAGGGGCGTGTATCCCGCAGCGCTGGCGGAGCTTGTGCCCGAGTTTCTGGCAGAGCTTCCGCGGGACGAATTTGATCCGGGCGGGTTTCGGTACGTTCTCAAGAAGGCAGAGGCAAGCGCGGCCGCGGACGGGTACGTGCTCTACTCGATCGGCGATGATCGGGTGGACAACGGCGGAACGAACACCAAGCCCGAATTGAGGAAGGTCGGTGGCCCCGACAACGACCTGATCTACTCGATGCGGCGGCACTTCAAACCGCGTGATCCCGCTGAAAAGTAGCGAATCACTTCCTCGGCACGACCTGTGCATCATCCGAGATCGGGGCGGGCGGCGATTCCGCCGGTCGAGCCGGCGCCTCGGTGCGATCGAGCATCCGCCGGAAGACGCGGCGGACCAGGTCGCTGTGGCGCTGCGGGATTGTCTGTTGTTCGAGTGCCCGCTCCACGCCCCGGGCGGCTTCCCGGGCCGATGCTCGCGTGACGCCGACCGCGGGCCGTTCGTGCGCCTGCGGTTGATCCTGTCGAGGAAGTTCGAGAAGCTTGCGCTCTTCTGCCGGTTCCCGTGCACCTCGGCGTGCATCAAGGTCCCGCGTTCCGGCGGGCTCTCCCTGGTAGCGACGCTCTCCATCATCCTGTATCCGAGGCCCCTTGGAACCCGTGCCAGCGCCGGAGCGATCGTTCTCTTCAGAATCGCCCGCGCCTGGCTGGTCGGGCCGATCCTGCCCCGGCCGCGGAGTATCTTGCATCCTGCGGGCAATCTCTTCGAGTTGTCGGCGCTGCTCGGGCGTCGCCTGTTTCAGAAGGTCCTGCGCCTTGCGGCGAAGTTCTTCGCTGACCTCCTGCCTCTTATGTGCATCATCGCCACGGTCCTTGAGCTTCCCGAGTTCCTTGGCAAGCCGCTCAAGTCCGCGAGCGTCGGGGAGTGAATCAGGCGTCGAACCGGGCTGGTTCGTGTCGCCGCCGGGCTCTACACCTTGCGGATCACCTTTGGGCGTTTGGGCTGGCTGCGGTGGAGACTTCGATGGCGCGGGAGCGCCATCGGGTGATCGCTGCGGTGAGGGAGCGCTCTGTTCACCCGAAGCACCCTGAGGCTTGGATTCACCCTCATCGGAAGGCGACTGTCCCGGAGGTGATTCCTGGCGTCCCTCTTGCGATGGACTTTCCTGCGATGGGCCGGGGGAAGGCGAGGATGATGGTCCTTGCCTGGGCCCTTCCTGCGATGATTCCGGGGACGATCCCTGGCCGTCTTGCTGCGGTGCTTCTCGCTGCTGCGACTGTTGTTGGTCACCCGGCTGGCTCTGGTTCGACGGTGTGCGTGAATCTCCCGGCTGCTGCGGCGCTCTCTGCTCTCGGGCCTCCTCACCCCGCGCGGGCTGCTGCCCGGAGTCGGGGCGCCGCTCAGGTTGGCGTTCGTCGCGCGACGGTGTTGCGGGGCGTTGACCGGGATCGCGAATCTCGCGTGCGGACTGGCGGAGTGCCTCCGAAAGCTGCTTGCCGGGGTCATTTGCGGGCTCTTGCGGAGGCGCCTCATTGCCTGAAAGCGGCGAAGGCTTGGGCCGATTTTCCTTGGACGCAGATCCAGGATCGTTGTTTTCTTGATCGGACTTGGTCTTGGAATCAGGCCGCAACGAATCCTGGGTCTTTGCCGTTTCCGTCGGTGGTGCATCGGGTGCGGGCTTGGAAGCCTCGCGTCTTTTTTCAGGCTCTTG
>DATGXW010000265.1:0-14763 GCA_035298585.1 Phycisphaerales bacterium | reverse complement strand
GCGCTTGCGAGCGGCGACGCCTACGACAACATCCCATCGATCAACGTCGTGTACGCCAACACGGGGACGACGCTCGCTTCGAGCCCTTCGTGGCAGACGGCCAGTGCACGCAATTACAACAACTGCTTCTGGATGGACGCGGACAACGATGGACGCCTCGACCTCGTCCAGTGCGGCTCGAACAGCCAGACGCACATTTATCGGAACCTGGGCACGACGCTCGCGACCGCTCCCTCCTGGTCGACGGCCGATGTCGCCGCGCAGTTCTGCCTGATGGCGACCGCGGGGGACGTGACGGGTGACGGCATCCGCGACCTTGTCACCGCCGACAACAACCAGATCTTCGGGGGTTCGGGGAGGTTCCGCCGCTATACCGGCCTGAGCGCGGGCTATTTCGGCACCAGCGCTTCATGGACGTACACCGATGGGTACACCTCGGCGGTGGCGCTGGGGGATCTTGATAACGATGGGGATCTTGACCTCTGCACCGGCGAGTGGTTCGGGAGAACGCGGTATTTCCTCAACACGGGCTCCACGTTCCCGGCTTCGCCGACATGGACCAGCGGTACGACCAGCACCGTCGAGCGGCTGTTCCTGGGTGACGTGAACAACAGCGCCCTGCGCGTCCGTGAAGCCGTCTTCGCGCCATCGGGTGGAAGAAAGGTCTTCTACCTGCCGGTCCAGCCCGTGCAGCAGGTGCTCTCGGTTTCCCGCGATGGTGTCGACCTCCTCCCCACCGAGTACACCGCCAATCCCGAGTTCGGCTGGATAGCGGTCGATGCTGCGCCGACCTCCGAGGTTCGCGTCGCCTATGTCCAGAGCCGTTCGCTCGACCTGGCCGTCACCAACTGGGACACCACCCAGCCCAACTACCTTTTCCTCAACACCGTCACCCCGCCGTGTGCATCAGACTTCGACGGCTCGGGCTTTGTCGACATTGAGGACTACTCCGCCTTCGTCCTGGCGTTCGAAGCCGGGAACATCACGGCCGACTTCGACGTCTCGGGCTTTGTCGACACCGAGGACTTTGACGCGTTTGTCGAGGCCTTCGAGGCCGGGTGCTGAGAAGGGTGTGCGTGCCGCCGGCGCGTGCACATGCGGTCGCATTCGGAACTTCGAAAGATAAAACGGCCGCGGCGTGTGCCGCGGCCGCTTTGAGTTGGTGATCGAGCTGGTGCAATCCCGCCGCACGGGGCGATCACTTCTTCACGAAGGGATTCTCCGGTTCCTTGGGCTCCTCCGCTTCTTCACCAGGCTCGGGGCTGTTGAGGTAATTCTCGATGTTCTCGGCGACTTTCAGCCGCTGGTCACTCCTGGCGCGGGCGATCATCCAGTTGAAGAGAGCCTCGCCGTATTTATCGAGGTCGACCGTGTCACCGCCGCCGGTGTAACGCCTCCGGCTTGTGTCGATGGTGTAGGAGTCGTTGAAGACCTCCTTATGGCCGCGCTCGACGAGCCAATCCATGTAGCTGGGGTCTTCGTTATACCCCGGCACATCCTTGATCATTTCCCGTGCGGCGACGAGCACTTCCTTGCTTGCATCCGCCCGGCGCTCGGTACCGTTGCAGTAACGGATCCCGAAGAACGCCGCGAAGAGCACAAGACCACCAAGTACGCGAACGATAATGCTGTCCATCATCAAGCCTCCGAACTACATGCGCGGAGGCCCTCCCCCCACGCCCTTGAGTATGCGGAGATACTAACAATTCACGGTGATTCTGCAAGGCTCCAAAAACGCCTTGATACTGGACGTTCTAGGCCTATTTGGGCGAATCCGGCAGCGCCTGCTGTTCCCCTTCTGAACCTCCCGATGTCGGAGGTTGCGGCTGGGGATTCGGCACACCCGCGTCGGGCCCCGCGGGTTCGGGCGGCGCGGCCACAGGTGCCAGGTAGTCCTCGATCGTGGCCCGGAGCGACCTGGCGGAGAACTCCGCGATCTCGTATGCCCACCCCGCGTGCCGCTCGTGGAAGGCCTTGGCCTCGTCGCGGATCGCCTGTGCACGGGCCGCGGGATCCGGGGCCGGGGGTGACCCTTCGGCCGGCGGCGTGGAGACCGTCGAGGGAAGAGCCGTTTCATCGACCGCGGCGTCAAAGACCGCCCACGTCTTGCCTTCCTTGGTTGCAATTTTCGCGGTGATCACGAGCCCATCAAAGGTCGCCGCCTGATAACTCGCCTGGGGCGTCGAGCCTTCGGGGAAGATCGCATCGGCAGGCTGGACATCCTCAAAGCTCAGGAACGTGAGCAGCGTCGCGGCGGGGTTGGTGTCGGCGTTCTCCTTGAGTGCACGTCCTTCCGGAAGGGACTCGACCTGGAAAGTCTGGTCTTCCGGCGCTGCACGTCCGAGCACGAGGACCGAGGCCTCCGCGCCCTCGCCGTGTGCAATCGTGATTCGCTTCAGTCTCGCGCGGTCGAGTACGGAGATCTTCGTGTCGAGCCAGGCGATTGCGGTCCGGGGGATTTCGAGCGATCCCTCGGCGAGCCATGACTGTGGATCACCATCCTTGCGCACAAAGACGGACTTCTTCGTGCCCAGGCGGGACTTGCCCACGATGATCGATGCGATCGGCTTCGAGGCCCCATCCCGGATCGTCACCTTGGCGCCCTGCGACGCGGCGGGGGGCGGCGCCTCGGCGGGCTGGGCCAGCGCCGGGCCGGGCTCATCGACCCCGATCTCGGCGTAACGATCCGGGCGGGAGGTCTTGGGCTCGAGCTGCTTGAGCTGGGAAAGACCGACGACCAGGTCGCGCACCTTGTCGATGCTGACGGGATATCCGCTCTTCTCCGCCAGCAGCCACGCCCCCGACTTCTTCTCGAGCGTGAATGTCGCCCCCCCGGTGTTCACGACGATGAACGCGGCGTCTTTGGCGCTGGTCGAAAGACCCGGGAGCACCAGCTCGCCGACGGCGGGCGACTCCGCGGGCTTGTTTGAGTTCGAGACGACCAGTGCGGCGGCCGCCGCGAGGACGATCGCGCCTGCGGCGACGATCCCAAGGGTCTTTGAGTTCATGCGTTCACATCTCCCGACGGTCTGGGATGGTGGATGGTCGATCAGCCGCGTGCGGAGCGGGCGCGGTCCATGGTGCGCTGGCGGCCGCGGTAAACGCCCAGCCCCACCGCCACGAGCGCGACCACCGCCGGCATCATGGCGATGTTCAGGAACTTGATGCGGGTGCCCAGGCCCTCGATGTCGCTCGAAAGCTGGTGCTGGACGTCGCGCAGCTCGCGGCGGATGTCCAGCCGCTTCTTGTTGAACTCCTCGAGCGCTGCCTGCTGCTCGGGGGAAAGGATGAAATCAGACGACGCCCCCTCGCCGCGCTGACGCTGGAGCTCGGCGATCTGCGTTTCGGTCTGCTGCAGGCTGTCCTGGAGCTTCTGTGCACTCTGCTGGTAGCGCTGGTTGGCCTCGCGGCGGATCTTCTCGACAAGCTCAAAGGGCCGGGCCGCGAGCCCGCGTGCGCGCAGGCTGAGCAGATCGGAAGAACCCGAGAGCTGGTCCACCGCGCCGATGACAAAGTCGCCGTTGTCGGACATCTTGCGATAGCCCATCGGGATCTGGCCCAGGAAGCGGTCCTCGGTGATCCAGAAGCGGTCGGCGAGCATGTCGCAGTCGGTGACGACGATGATGTTCACGTCATCCTTTGATTCGGTCAATTGGGCTGGATCGAGCGTCGGGCCGTCGGCGGCCGGCGGGGCAGAGTCCTGCTTGAGGAGCGCGCCGCCGGGTGCTTCCCCACCCTCGGGTGCGGCCGGGGGCGGCGCGATCGGTGGGCGGCCCCCCGGGAAGGCGGTCCTGACCTTGCCGGTGATCCGGGCGGCGAGCAGTTGCTTCGCATCGGTCGAGATGAAGTCCCGGATCAGCTTGTCAGGATCGGGCATGAAGCTGACATTTGCCACGGGGATGAGCATGGATTCGGTGGTCGTCTCGATCAACGGCTCGATCGAGGTCGTCGCACCTTCCTTCTTCCTGAGCACGCCCGCGGAGGCCAGCAGCATCGATTGCAGATTGCCGGTGACCTGATCGGTCTTCGAGAGGTTCCCGGTCTGGGCGCCGACGTTCATCCAGATCACGTAGTCGGCCGCGCGGGGTGCATTCTGCGAGCCGACGTTCACGCGCACGGCGGTTCGGCGGTCGCCCGCGACCATCTCGGGGATCAGCTCGACGCCCCATGCGCTCAGAAGCTTGGGAAGGTCGGAGTTCTTGGGCATCCCCATCGCCTGCATCGGGTTGACGCCGGGGGGGACATCCATGTCGCAGAGGGGATCAACAAAGAGGAGGACGCGCCCGCCGCGGAGGACGAACTGATCGATCGCGTACTGCGTCTGCTCGGACATCTGCTTGGGATGCACGATCATCAGGACGGCGATGTCTGACGGGATGTCGGCCGCGTCGGGCTCGACCATCCTCACGTTGAAGTACTCGCGGAGCTGGACCAGGATCTGCCAGGGCTGTGGCATCTGGCGCATCATCGGGTTGGGCTGCCCACCGTCGAGGGGGAGCCAGCTCATGACGCCGATCGACTTCTTCTTCGGGTTTGAGAGCAGGTAGATCATCCGCGAGAGGTCGTACTCGAGGAACTGCTCGTTCTTGGGATCAAGGAAGGGGAGCACCTGCTGCTGATCGGTCGCCCCCGTACCCACGATCCCGAAGTAGAGACGGTCCTGGCCTCGACCCGTCGCCGCACCGACCAGCCCCGCCGCCGTCGCGTCATCCTCGGCCTGCGTGAACGGCTCGGGGTCGATCATCTCGAGCCTGATCTTCCCCCCCGACATCGCGGCATACTCGCGCAAGAGCTCCTTGACGCGCTGGCCGTACGTCTTGAAGCTCGGAAGCTCATCGACCTGCTTCTCCGAGAAGTACAGCTTCAGCGTCACCGGTTCGTCGAGCGACTTTGCGATCCTGTGCGTTCCCGGCGAAAGCGTGTAAAGCTTGTCGCTGGTCAGGTCCATGCGGACCCCTCGCATCGTGTGCATCGACAGGATATTGATCGCGATGAACGCCACGGCGATCGCAACCAGTGCCAGCAGGGATGTCAGTGCCTTGTTCATGGGAAACTCGTGAATCGTCGCTCGGAGCTTTCAACCAGGCTCAGATCGTGCCTTTCCAAACCGCCCCGAGGTCGTCATGTGTCTGTAGTCCATCTCGCTCGGCACGCACACGGGCGTGTGCACAACCGCTCACGCCTTCTTCTGTTCGACCATCACCGCGTTGGCAAAGAGGAACACCGCGATGAGCGAGAGGAAGAAGACCATGTCGCGCAGGTCGACCACGCCCCGGCTGATCGCGTCAAAGTGGGTCAGGAAGCTGAACCCCGCGATCGCATCCACCACCGCCTGCGGCGCCCACCCGCTCACCAGCCCCACCACCGGCGAGTAGCCGCTGACGAGGAATCCAAAGCAGAGCACGACGCTGACGACAAAGGCGATGACCTGGTTCTTGGTGAGGCTCGAGACAAAGCTCCCGACCGCCAGGAACCCCCCCGCCATCAGCAGGCTGCCCAGATAGCTCGCGATGATGACGCCGTTGTCAGGATCGCCCAGGATGTTGACCGTGATCCAGATCGGAAAGGTCAGCGCCAGCGCCACCCCGGTGAATGCCCACGCCGCGAGGAACTTTCCCACCACCGCCGCCCAGAGCGGAACCGGCAGCGTCATGAGCAGTTCAATGGTTCCCTGCTTGCGTTCCTCCGCCCACAACCGCATCGAGATCGACGGGATCAGGAAGAGGTACAGCCACGGATGAAAATCAAAGAACGGGCGCAGGTCCGCCTGGCCGCGCTCGAAGAACTGACCGAACTGGAAGGTGAAGACCCCCGTCGTGAAGAGGAAGATCACGATGAAGACATACGCGACCGGCGTCGAGAAGTACCCGCCAAGCTCGCGCCGGAAGATCGCCAGCATGCGATTCATCGCGCACCTCCCGAGGTGATCGTCCGGAAGACCTCGTCAAGCCGCCCCGAATCCACGCGCAGCTCATCCACCTCCCACCCCTTGGCGCGTGCATGCCTCCCCACGTCTTCGACGATGTTCCGACCCTTCTTTGGGATCACCCACATCGACGCGCGGCCTTCCCCCGACCCCGCGTCCTCGACCGATTCGACCCCCGAGATTCGCTCGACCTCCGAACGGATCGCCCCGGCCTGCGACTCTCCCGCCGCGACCTTGAGCGCCACCGCGTTGTAGTACCGCGAACGCTGGCGGAGCTGGTCGGGCGTGCCGTCGGCCACGATCGAGCCGCGGTTGATCACGATGGCACGCGTGCACACCGCGTCGACCTCCTCCAGGATGTGCGTCGAAAGGATGATCACCTTGCTCGCCGACATCCGCTGGATCAGCGTCCGCACCTCGTGCTTCTGGTTGGGATCGAGGCCGTCGGTGGGCTCATCCATGATCAGGACTTCAGGATCGTGCAGGATCGCCTGCGCCAGGCCCACGCGACGCTTGTAGCCCTTTGAAAGCGTCTCGATGCTCTGGTACATCACCCCTTCGAGGTGCACCTGCGCTGCGACCTCTTCCACGCGCCGCTTCCTGGCCGCGCCGCTCAAACCACGGATCTGAGCCACGAATCCCAGGAAGCTCGCGGGCGTCA
Organism: Phycisphaerales bacterium; assembly: GCA_035298585.1. GTDB lineage: Bacteria > Planctomycetota > Phycisphaerae > Phycisphaerales > UBA1924 > JAEUJB01. Next base: position 8,176 of record DATGXW010000265.1, on the reverse strand, counting down.
TGTCGGGATACGCCGGCGCACCCTCGGGGAGGTAGCCGATCTTCTCCTTGACCGCGAGCGGCTCGGACGTCACATCGTGCCCGCAGACGATCGCGGTCCCCTCCGTCGGCGGCAGGAACCCCGTGATCATCTTCATGGTCGTTGACTTGCCCGCGCCGTTGGGCCCCAGAAAGCCCAGCACCTCGCCGCGTTCCACCTTGAACGAGATCCCGGACACGGCGGTGAAAGGTCCAAACCGCTTCACCAGGTTTCGAGTTTCGATCATTCCTGCATACCCCGTCGTTCATGCACACCCGGTCCGGGAACGGACCGACTGCCCGAATGGCAGCAGACAGTTCGGGATGCCGCGGTAGAGCGGCCCATCACGGCCTCACCACCTCGTGAGGATGCCACCGTATGACGCTCCCGTCACGCACGCCGGGATTCTCCCCACCACCCGGCCACCGGGCAACCCGCCCTTCGCGATGGCGTGCGCGGGGTCAGACCGCGCCGCCGGGCGCCAGCCGGGCCTCGGTTCCCTTGATGTGCTCCAGCCCCCACAGGGCGATCGATCGAAGCAGGGGTATCAGGCTCTCGCCCTTCCCGGTGAGCACGTACACCTCACGCCCCTCGTGTTCGGGGGATTGCCGGCGCTCGACCAGGCCATGTTCGAGCAGCCGGCCGAGCCGATCCGTCAGAATATTGGTCGCGATCCGCTCGGGCGAGGCCATGAACTCTTTGAACTGCGACTTGCCCAGCGCAAGGTCGCGCACGACCAGCAGGGTCCATTTGTCGCCGATGATGTCCAGTGTGCACGCCACCGGGCACACCGAACGACGGGCTTGACGCATCCGTTCCTCCCGGCAGGCCCCCACCCGCTCCCTCGCCCACCCCACGCACGAGATTTCCCGAACTTCTTGCTCCGATGGCATTGACTTTACCCGGCACACTTGCACAATGCAAGCAATTACGCTTGCGTTTTGCAAGTGCCCTCTCCGAGGTACATCATGGCCAGGCTGGATGAACATCCCACCGTCCGTGCACACCGCTCGATCGAGCCCACGCCGCCCGCCCCCCTCACGCTCGAAGAGCTTCGGCGGATCTGCCTGGACGCCGGCGCGGATGATGTTGGCGTGGTCGAGATCGCGCGCCCCGAGATCGCCGATCAGCGGGAGGAGATCCTCCGCTTCTTTCCCGCGACCCAAAGCCTCATCAGCATCGTCTGCCGGATGAACCGCGAACCGATCTTGAGTGCGGCCCGCAACGTCGCCAATCTCGAGTTTCATACCACCAGCGACCACATCAACCATGCCGCGCGCCTGATCGTCGCCAAGCTGGCGTTGCGGGGCATTCGCGCCATCAACCCGCCATCGGGCTTCCCGATGGACATGGCCTCGTTCCCGGGCAAGCTGTGGGTTGTCTCGCACAAGCCCGTCGCGGTCGCCGCGGGCCTGGGCCAGATGGGCATCCACCGCAACGTGATCCATCCCAAGTTCGGAAACTTCATTCTTCTGGGCACCATCCTGACCGATGCACACGTCGACGCCGGATCATCCCCCATCGATTACAACCCCTGCCTCGAATGCAAGCTCTGCGTCGCCGCATGCCCTGTTGGAGCGATCAGCGAGAACGGCTTCAACTTCTCCGCGTGCTACACGCACAACTACCGCGAATTCATGGGCGGATTCACCGACTGGGTGGAAACCATCGCCGGCAGCAGGAATCCGCAGGACTATCGCGACAAGGTTACCGACGGCGAGAGCGCTTCCATGTGGCAGAGCCTGGCCTTCGGGCCCAACTACAAGGCCGCCTACTGCCTGAGCGTCTGCCCCGCCGGGGAGGATGTCATCGGTGGTTTCCTCAAAGACCGTTCCCGCTTCATCCAGGAGACGCTCAAGCCGCTCCAGCAGAAGCGGGAAACCATCTATGTCCAGCGCGGTTCAGACGCCGAATCGCACGCGGCCCAGCGCTTCCCTCACAAGACGATCAAGCACGTCGGCAACGTCCTGCGGCCGACGTCGATCAAGGGCTTTCTGAGTGGCCTCGTCCATGTCTTCCAACCCGGACAGGCCAAAGACCTCGACGCCGTCTATCACTTCCAGTTCACGGGCCTCGAACCCGCCATGTGCACCATCACCATCCGGCACCAGCACATCGAGTTGCAGGATGGCCATGTCGGCACCCCCTCCATCCGTGTTCGTGCCGATTCGGCCTCGTGGATCAAATTCGTCCGGAGGGAACGCGGCCTGCTCCGCATGCTCCTGAGCCGAAAGCTCATCCTCAAGGGCGATCCCCGACTCCTCGCGGCCTTTGGCAAGTGCTTCCCGGGCTGAATCCTCGAAGCTCTGCACACGACGTCGATTCAAGCCAACGCTATCTTGATTGATTCCGCGCGCCCGTGCGTGTGCGTATCGGCAAGAGCATGTCCACGCTCTACGCTCAGGAGTGATGAACTTGTATCCCAACGCCAGGCGGGATACGGGGAGCGGCTCGTACGCACAACCGGAGCACACGTGCCTGAAATCCATGGTCCGATCAACCTCTCCCGGCGCGAAGCACTGGGAATCAGCGCGGGCTTTACCCTGTGTGCACTCACCGGTTGCGGCCGCAGCCTCCTCCACGATTCAGATTCAACCCCTGCAACCCCTCTCGGAGATAACCCCATGAGCAGCGTGACCACCAAGGACGGCGTCCAGATCTTCTTCAAGGACTGGGGTCCCAAGAACGCACAGCCGATTGTCTTCCATCACGGCTGGCCGCTGAGCTCGGACGACTGGGATGCACAGATGCTCTTCTTTGTGAGCAAGGGCTACCGCGTGATCGCGCACGATCGGCGCGGGCATGGGCGGTCGAGCCAGGTGTGGGATGGGCACGACATGGACCATTACGCGGCGGATGTGTCGGCGGTGGTGGAACACCTGGATCTGAAGAATGCGGTGCACATCGGCCACTCGACCGGCGGGGGTGAGGCGCTGCACTACACCGCCCGGCACGGCAAGGGCAGGGTTTCCAAGCTGGTGCTGATCGGTGCGGTGCCCCCGATCATGGTGAAGACCGCGGCCAACCCGGGGGGCCTGCCGTTGGAAGTCTTCGACGGCTTCCGCGCTGCGCTGGCGGCCAATCGTGCTCAGTTCTACCTCGATGTCGCCTCGGGCCCCTTCTACGGCTTCAACCGCCCGGGAGCCAAGCCTTCTGAGGGCATCATCCGGAACTGGTGGCGTCAGGGCATGATGGGGAGCGCCAAGGCCCACTACGACGGGATCAAGGCCTTCTCCGAGACTGATTTCACCGAGGATCTCAAGTCGATCGACGTGCCCACGCTGGTGATGCACGGTGATGATGATCAGATCGTGCCGATCGCGGACTCCGCCCTGCTCTCATCCAAGCTGCTGAAGAAGGGGACGCTGAAAGTCTACGAAAAGCTCGGGCACGGGCTGTGCACAATCAATGCGGATGTGGTGAATGCGGATCTGCTGGGGTATATCAAGGGATGAAGTAGAGGCGGCGGCACTGGGGACTGGGCATTGGGCACTGGTGCCTGCAAAGATGATCGCGTGCCACGGCCATGCCGCTCTGGGCATGGCCGTGTTGTTTTCAGCACATGATTTGTAGATGCTGGATCAGACAGCAGACCATCGCTGTTAGCGTGACGCGGAGTGTAATATCAGCCACGCCCATCTGAAAGACAACGAGCTGTTGTTGTAGTTGATTGCGTACAACCTATCGCTCATGGGCCGAGGTTGAGATCAAAGGGGTTATCATCCTTCTCGAAGCGGTCCCTAGAACGCTGCCCGTGGGAATCGATAGTGCTGGACCGAATCGCCGAAGTACCCCGTTGGCAGTCCCACAATCGACTCGATGTCCTCGACGAACAGGCCGAGCTCAGACTCAATCGCATCCCGATTGGTCACTCCGCTGTCCAGCAACATGTCAAAGCATCGCTGCAAGAAGCGAGGCTGCTCCAACTCCAACTCGTCGTCGAGCGGTTCCCACGAGGCCCATCCCCTTCTTGCTCGATTCTGGAACAGGCGCTGCTCTTGTTCGTCTGAAACGAAGCCGAGATTTGCCGCACGCTTGATCATCGCCCCGATAGACACCTTCCACTTTGACTTGAGAGGAACAAGGGCGTTCAAAGAAGGCACAAACAGGTCATTAGCGAAAGGCTCTCGCGGTAGAAGGAATGCCCCGGCGAAGTAGTGCGCTTGATCTTCGATGAGACGGTGAGTGGTGGTCTCCCTCAGCTGCGCGGCACGGACTCCCTTGTGTAGCACGCAATGAGCGAGCTCGTGCGCCGCGTCGAATCGCGATCGCACTGCTGAAGCCTTGTCGGACCCAAGAACAAAGTACGGAGTCTGATCCTCTGTGCCCCAGTTCGAGAATGCATCGAGTGTGTGAGCTCCCAACTCCTGTCGAGCCACGATGCAACCATGGTTCTCCAGCAGGAGAACCATGTGACTGATTGGTCCATCGCCGATACCAAACGCCCGTCTCGTTTCGGCGGCTAGTCGTTCGATATCCTCCCAAGCGATTGCCGCAGGATCGGTGGGAACGTCGAACTTCGGCAATCGCACCGCCTGAAACTCGACGAAATGCCGTAGCCACGACACTGTCTCCCGAAGCCAACCATACCTTCGTTCGGCCCGTTCTCTTGCAGACTTCGTGGCCGCGCTCATTGATCGGTAGAACACCGTGCCCGGCACGATGTGGTCCCCAGCACGAAGGAATCGGTGCATCGGGACGCGGAGGGCATGACTGATCTTCACTAGCACCTCGGACGACGGGGTGCTGCGACCGCTTTCGTAAAGCGAGATCGCGGCCCTAGTCAGTCCAAGTACTTCGGCGAGAGCAGTTTGGGTCAGACCCCGAGCCTCGCGTGCCTCAGTAAGGCGGCTACCGATGAAGTTAGGCGTACCAATGCTCATGCTTGCTTACGCTTCTGCTGGGCTGCGGGCTTGAGACGGGGAACGGCGAGGTCCGGCATAACCTCGACGACTGCCGCTGCTGCACGGCCAAATTCTGCGGGGAAGCGGTCATCGATCACTCGGATGCGGCCAACGATGTCGATGTACCGACTGCACGGGAAGATGATGTCGATGAACGCAGGCATGGTCTTGTCTTTGGTATCGGGCGCGTGCGTGACAATTGCGTATAAAAGTGCCTTCTCGTCGATGGGTTCTTCGGCGAACTCCAGAAATCCCTGTGGCGATCGCGCGTAACTACGCCGGAACGTCGCATTGCGCGGGAGTTCGGCTCGCACCGGCACGAGAGAGGAAGTCAGCAATACGCCGTTACAGACAATGGCGCGATGCGAGCAGTTGTCCGCAGCGTTGCGGTTCGTGCACAGCGTCAGTTCTCGCTCATGCTTGGTGGCGACATGGCGAAGTGCCGTCTCAACGTGCGCTCGGCGGTGGTATGGACGAAGGTCTGCCGCCTCGATGTCGTCGAACTTAGCCATCTCCCTCTCAGTCGTGGCGTAGGCAGAACGCACGCCTCGCGCGATCTCAAGCACAGCTTCGGCCGGGAATAGGTCGTCGAACATGCTCACGGGGTCGGCGGGATCGTGTTGGGCCTTGGCCATGATGGGGCTCCGTGCACAGGGATAAAGTGCGCTAGTATAATGCGCATTTGACCCACATTTGTCAAGTGTGCGGATCCGAAAGGGAGCATTTTGCAGAGCCGATAGTGGCACGTGGTGTCTCACGCCACCTGCGTCGCCCTTGTCCTGATCCCATCAATCAGCCCACGCACCTCCGCCGCCATGCGCGAGTTGGGGAACTCCTGGATGATCCGCTCGCCCACCAGGGCTGCATCGCGCCAGCGCTTGTCCTGGACGGCGAGCTTGAACTGTGCGCCGAGGTTCTCGCGGGCCTTGCCGATCACGCCGCGGGCGACCTCCCGGAAGGGGGCGGCCTGTGATTCGGTCAGGTGCTGATCGATCACCTTGAGCAGCCGCATCGCATCCTCGACGCGTTCTTCCTGGGCCGCGACCAGGAACGATCGCTCGATCTCCTGGATGTACTGCTCCTTGGCGCTCTGGACGCGCTGGGCGAGGTTCTCTGTCCGCATCGATTCGGGATAGACGCGGCGGATCCGGGCCGCTTCCGCCGCGGCGTCATCCCAGCGGTGCTGGATGATGAGCCCGTCGAGCAGCGAGATCGCATCGGCGACCTTGCGGTCGACCGTCTGCCGGCGCGATGATTCGATGCGTGTGCGGAACTCCTCCGCCTCCGCGCGGTACCCGAAGCGGTTGGCAAGTTCGCCCACCAGCACGCTCGCGGCCTCCCAGTCCTCGCTCGTGATGTCCTCTTCGATCGCCCGGCAGAGCATCTCCCGCTCCTGCTTGCGGTAGATCACCCGGCGTGCATCATCCGACAGCGCAAAGTTCTCCATCAACCGGGTCATCGCGCCCTCAAGCCCCGAGACGCGGTGATACCCAGACTCCCGCCACAGCGAGATCAACAGCAGCGAGATCGGCAGCGTGATGATCGAGGCGACCAGGCCGATGAGGCCGAAGGTGATCATCGCGTGCCGATGACCATCCGCAGAGATGGCCGCCAGCAGCGCGGCATTGGTGTCGAGGTTGGCCGGGACCGGCGTCGGCCGAAGCCCCAGCGCAAACGTCGCCGCCGAAGCGCCGATCGCAAGGCCGTACGCGATCCCCACCCACACGCGTGCAGACCGAATCCGTGCTTCGTGCGACGCGATCCATCGTGCTTGTCCATCGTCCATGAAGGAGTACTCCGCGTCTCTCCGGTCTCGCCCGTGTGCACACGCTCCCCGTGTACGCACATGTGCACAACGACCCAGCCCGCACCGTGATGCCGCAGGCGTGGCCACCCGGCACGGGGCAGTGTACCGGCCTTCAGGCCCAGCGCGAGCCCGTATTTGCACCGGTGTATTTGGATCGCGTTCGTACCCGGGGGGAAGCCCCCTACCGTTGGTCATGTCGCAACGGCCTTCGCACACTTCGACCGCCGGCGATGCACAGGAGCCGGCCCGCAAGCCCTGGATCCGGGGGTACCCGCTTGGACCCTGGCAGACCAACACCTATGTTGTGGCCGATCCTGGAACCATGACCTGCTGGGTCGTCGACCCCAGCTTTGGGCCCGGAAAGGTGATCCAGGAGATCCGGACAGAACACGTCACCCCGGTGGCGATCATCCTGACGCATGCACACGTGGACCACATCGGGGGCATCGCCGACATCCTCAAGGCGTGGCCGGGGCTTCCGATCTGGATCCATCGGGCCGAGAAGGACTGGCTGGAGAACCCGCTCCTGAACCTCAGCGACGGGGCCGGGATGTCGGTCACGGCGCCCCCTCCCGCCCGTGTGCTGGCCGATGGGGATGTGCTGGAGCTGGGCTCGATGCGGTGGAAGGTGCTGCACACGCCCGGACACACCCCCGGCGGCATCAGCCTGTATAACGAAGAAGCCCAGATCGCGATCGTGGGCGACACCTTGTTCGCGGGTTCGATCGGCCGGACCGATCTGCCAGGCGGGGACTTTGAGACGTTGGAAGAGTCGATCCGCCGCAAACTCTACACCCTGCCGCGCGACACCCGGTGCCTGCCCGGGCACGGCCCGGCCACGAGCGTCGGTGATGAGATGGATGGCAACCCGTTCGTCCCCGGCTGAGCCATCAAACCAGCGCGATGTCCTTCACACCCTCGCATTGATACACGCCCTGTGATCGGCCGACCTCGTTGCGGGAATCGCAGTCGGGGCGCAGTTGGGGTATCAGTGGAGCCTGGTTGCCGCCTGCGCTGCGCGTGTGCACATGGATACCAGCGAAGACCCCAAAGGGCGTTTTATCACCCTCAACGGGAAAAAGCGTGATATCTGAGAGGATCACAAGTCCTTTTCCAGCGGGTGGATATGGGTAATCCTCGCGGTCCGTGCAGAAAAAACGGGATGTGCGGTTGCAGATCCTGATTCCTGTGGCACCTTCTGGGTGTCAGCACGAACGACCGGCCAGCCGGAAACGACTGAACGGTGGATTCGACGGAACGCGGGAAACCGCCTGAACGTCAGCAAGCTCTTGTCTCTCTCCTCCTGTAACTCGCCGCGGGCGGAAACACGCGTCGAGTTTTCAAGGTACGCAAGACCCCGGAAACGGGTGAGCCCCTGATCGATCTCTTGTCTCTCTCCTCCTGTAACTCGCCGCGGGCGGAAACACGCGACGGGTTTTCAAAGGGG
>DATGXW010000264.1:0-4955 GCA_035298585.1 Phycisphaerales bacterium | reverse complement strand
GCCGCAACTCTCCGACGAGATCGACGGGATCATCGAGCTTGTTTCGCTGATGAACATCGCGGGCGCGGAGGTCGAGGATGAAGCCCAACTGGGCCGCAAGCCCGGGGATGTTCTGGGGAACTACACGCTCATCGAGTGGCTCGGTGCGGGATCGTTCGGCGAGGTCTGGAAGGCCTGGGATCAGACGCTCGAACGGTACATCGCGCTCAAGGTGCTGATCCTTCCGGCCGCCAGCGATGACGGGCTCGACCGCGTGCTCGCCGAGGCACAGGCGGCCGCCGCGCTCGACCACGAGAACATCGTCAAGGTCCACTCGGCCGGCCGGCTTCCCGGTGGAGCCTGCTACATCGACTGCCAGCTCGCGGGTGATCCCGATCTCTCGGGGAAGGATCGCAAGCAGGTCAAGGTGGGCAAGACGCTCGCCGCGCTTGTGCAGAATGCACAGGGGGTCTCTTCGGCGATGGAGCCGCGCCGCGCAGCCAGGCTCATGCGCCGCGTGTGCAGCGGCGTGGCGGCAGCGCATGCGCGCGGGATCGTCCACCGCGACATCAAGCCCTCGAACATCATCGTGACGGATTCGGGGCGTCCGATGGTGACGGACTTCGGGCTGTCGATCGCCGCGCCGATGGGGATTGATCGCGGTGAGGAAGGGGATTCAACCGAGACGGTTTCGCTCAGGACCAAGGGCGGCAGGATCACCGGCACGCCGGCGTTCATGTCTCCCGAGCAGGCGGAAGGAAAGCCCGCCCAACCCGCCTCGGACGTGTATGCGCTCGGGGCGACGCTGCGATACCTGCTGACGGGGAAGCTCCCGCTCGACGCGAGCGGGAAGTACCACGCCGACGCACGCTGGGACATCGTGGAGCAGATCCGCAAGCGCGAGCTCCAGCCCCTGCGGAGCGCGGCCCCCGGACTTCCCGCCGAGATCGCCGCGATCTGTGACAAGGCCATGGCGTTCGGACCCGCGGATCGGTACCCCTCCGCGCAGCACATGGCGGACGACCTGGCGGCGTGGCTCGAACATCGGCCCGTCCAGGCCCTGCCCGCGGGTCCGGCGGTGCGCAGCGTCCTCTGGGCGAGGCGAAACCCGGCCGTCGCGGGGGTGATCAGCGCAGCGCTGCTGCTGGGCGTCGCGGGCTCGTGGCGGTACATCGTGTCGATCAACCGGGCCCTCGCTCGCGCGGTGGATGCCGAGCGGGCCGCCAAGCTGCAGCTTGCCGAGACGGAGCGAGCGCGAGCTGAGAGCCAGAGCGTCAACGACTTCCTGCAAGGCGTCCTGTACGCCGCGGAGCCGGGCCTTCTGGGCGCGGACGTGAAGGTGCTTGACGCGGTGAAGTTCTCAGAGGGCGAGATCGCGGCGAGGTTCAAGGACCAGCCCAGGATCGAGGCCAAGGTCCGCGACACCATCGGCATGACGTACCGCATGCTGGGCCGAATCCAGGAATCGCGCGATCAGCTCGAGCGTGCGCTGGGGATCCAGCAGGAGCAACTGGGGGGGGAGCACCGCGACACGCTGTGGACCCGGCACGCGCTGATGAGCACCGACTTCGCCAAGGAGCAGCCCGGCGGGGAAACAAACGCGATCCGCACACTGGTGGCGGACATGACGCGCTCCCTGGGAGCCGACGACGCCTTGACGCTGGCGTGCAGGCTGACGCTGGCGATGCACCTGGGGCAGGAGCATCTCTTCGGCGAAGCGGAGGTCCACCTGCGGGCAATCCTGGACGCGGACAAGCGCGGGGCCCGGCCCGACATCGAGAACGTCATGAAGGCCCGCGTGGAGCTCGCACGCAACTGCTATTTCCTGGGCCGTCAGGATGAGTCGCTGCGCCTCCTCAGGGAGTGCATCGACGAGCAGGCCCGGACCTTCGGCGCCGACCACGTCTTCCGGCTCAACACGCTCGAGCTCTACGCCGTGCACCTGGCGGGCTTGAATCGACACGCCGAGGCGGAACCGCTCCTCCGCGAGGCCTACGAGGGTTTTTGCCGCAAGCTCCCTCCCGAGCACCCTCAGATCCTCATGGCGGCGCGGGACCTTGCCGGCGTCATGGGCGTCCTGGGGAAGCCGGGGGAGGCGCTGTCGCTCTTTGAACCGATCTTCCACAAGTACATCGGGCAGCCGGCGATCGAGATCGATCAGTTCCAGGTGCCGAGGTCGTACGAGATCCTCGGCCAGCTTTACCTCGACAGCGGCCGCTTGCAGGAGGCGGAGAGGTCGCTGCTCGACGCCCGGTCGAAGTTCATCGAACTGCTCGGCGGTGAAACCAACGCGGTGATCCAGCGCATCGACGGCCGCCTGGCGAACGTCTACGACGCCATGGGGGACCATGCACAGGCCGAACTCTTCAGGGGACGGGCCGGCATCCGCACTCCGGCCCACCAACCTCCCTTCTAGGCACATTTCCTCACCTGGCCGGTCACAAACCTCCTCCATGTGCACTCTCGAGCCTGCGGGCGCCGCACACCGCGGCACAAGCCACCCGCAGAACCACACTCGGAGGTACGAAAGCCATGGATCGTGTTGTCAATGCCTCATCACGTCTGGGTCGACCCGGAACTCTCGCAGCACTCGCCGGACTCGCCCTCTGCGCCGGGATCGCCGCCGCGCAGCCCGCGCCGCCCCGCTGGGTCGCGCTCGACTCTTCCGCACGCCCCGGCACGCCCCCCAGCGTCGAGATCAGCCCCGCCTCGACCGAGGACAAGACCATCCTGACGATCTCGATCCCGGGCTTCTACGTCGAGGACGTCATCCAGCCCGGCTTTGGAACATTCCAGAAGCTGTCGATCCCGACCAATCCCGACTCGGCCCTGCTCCTCCCCGCGGTTCAGAAGATCCGCGAGGCGGCCGCGGTCCCGGTGATCAACATGCTGGTGGGCATCCCCAGCGACGCGGCGGGGTGCACCGTGGGCACGATCACGCCCATCTCCAGCATGGCGGTGCACGACCTTCGGATCATCCCCGCCCAGCCCGACGTGATGGAGGAAGAGACGATCGACCCCGCCGATCAGCCTCCCTTTGCGTATGACCCCGCCGCCTACGCATCGACCCTGCCCTACCCCGCGGAGAACGGCACGGCGATCACGCCCCCCGGCCGCAAGTCGGGGATCCGGCTCCAGGGGATGAGCGTCAAGCCGTTCAAGTACATCGCCGCCGCCAAGACGCTCAACGTCCACAGCAAGTTCAGCGTGGTGATCGACCACCCCGGCGACCCGCTGCCTCAGACCAAGGAGCACATCCTGCTGGCGCGGCAGGTCCAGAACTGCACCGTGAACTGGGACACGCCCGCGGCCCCATGGATCACCGAGCACATCGACTACAAGGGCGCGTTCCTCTTCATCACCAAGGCCGACGTGGTGGACGACCTCCGCCCGCTCGTCCAGCAGAAGCAGGCCCGCGGATACACCACCCGCGTGGCGACCGAGGAGCACATCGACACCGACCACGACGGACTCCTGGAAGCAAGCGAGATCCGTTCGTACATCAAGGGCTGGTACGACGACCACGATGAGGAGTCGCTCAAGTACGTGATCCTGGTCGGCGATGTCACCCGCATCCCCAACACGGTGGACCCGTTTTACGGGTACCCGAGCGATCTGTTCTACGCCTGCTACGAAGACGATGACTTCTTCGCGGACATGGGGCTGGGTCGGATCACGTTCAACGCGGGCCAGCTCCCGGACATCGTCAGCCGCATCATCCGCTATGAGGACGCCCCCCCGGGGCAGGATGAGTACTACAGCAGGTCGGCGGCCGTCGCACACGGAGAGGTGGCGGCGCACTTTGCGAGCGTGCTCGACGACTCGATCAGCATCCCCTTCCCGGCGAGCGAGCCGATGACCTTCACCAAGCTCTACGGCACCGACCCGGTGAACGGGCACAATTCATCGCTGATGGATGCACTCAACGCGGGCCAGCACATCGTCTATTACCGCGGCCACGGTTCGCCGAGCACGTTCTTTGAGTGGTCGAGCCTGGGCGCGAACTTCTACGACTGGCACCTGACCACCGACAACTTCCCCGTGCACCCCGCCTGGTGCCCGATCGTGATCAGCAGCGCCTGCGCCAACGCCGCCCTGGGCGATTCTGACTGCATCCTCGAAGAGTGGTTCCAGCGTCCTGAGAACGGCGCCGTCGCCTCCTACGGGGCGCTCATCGGCAGCCGGCGCGACATGAACCACGGTTTCACCGAGATGTTCTGGAAGTACCTGCGGTCGTTCGGCAAGACCGGCACGATCTTCTCACACACCGAGTGGTCGCAGATCATGGGGTACCTCCAGGAGTACAGCCCCGACATGGAGGATCCGGCCAAGAACATCTGGACGTACACCCTCCTGGGCGATCCCGAGATGAAGATCTGGGCACGCAAGCCCGACCACGCCGCCCCGGACTCGCTCCCTCCCCACATCATCGCCGAGGCGACCTCCCTCGATCTCACGATCAAAAACGGCCACGGCGACCCGGTCCCCGGCGCGGTCGTGTGTGCCTTCAAGGAGGGTGAAGTCCAGGAAACCCGCTACGCCGACGCCGCGGGAAAGGTCTCGCTGAACATCCAGCCGACCACCGGCGGCCTGATGACCCTGTGCGTCTACACCTACGACGACAAAACCCAGCCCACGCTCACCACGCTCCGCGTCGGCGCCTGTGCGGCCGACGTCGACGGCACGGGCTTTGTCGATACCGACGACTTTGACTTCTTCGTCCGTGACTTCGAAGCTGGCGTCCCCGCGGCCGACTTTGACCAATCGGGCTTCGTCGACACCGACGACTTCGACGCCTTCGTCCACGCGTTTGAACGTGGGTGTTGAGGAGGGGCATCGAGGCATCGATCAAGATTGAAACACACAAGGGCTCCGGTACACGCCGGAGCCCTTTTTTCAAGTTTCTCACCAACACCCCCAGCAGATCTGCGATCTGCGATCTGCGATCTGCGATCTGCGATCTGCGATCTGCGATC
>DATGXW010000263.1:0-1837 GCA_035298585.1 Phycisphaerales bacterium | reverse complement strand
GACAGCACGTGTTCCCCGTTCACCGCGAAGGTCTTCGCTCCACCCCTGCGCTGGGGACGCCTGAAATCCGACTATCCTGTTGTCTTGATGCGGCTCAGGACTTCCCTTGCCACCAAGTGCCTTCTCGTCTTCGGCGGTGCGATCACCGTCAGCCTTCTCGCGGCCTCGCTGGCCCCCCTGGTCCGCATGAACGCCATCGTCGACGACGGCCAGGAGGACCTCTCCCGCCTCATGGCCTCGGTCTGGGACCGGCTCGACCGGGAAGCAGAGGGAGGCGCGGAGCGCTGGACCGAAGAACCCAAGGAAGCCGAGTACGCCGGCATCCCCGCCCGCCGGCTCAACATCCAGCAGGCCCGCGATGCGGCCAGGGAAGACCGCTTCCTCGCCAACGCCATCGAGGAGTTCCTGAAAGATGACCAGCGCGACGAGGTCTATTCCGCACGCCGCGGCCTGACGAGCTTTGAATACCGCTACGTCCGTGCACTCCGCTCGGGCGTCGGCGAGGCCCGCAAGCTCGACGGCGTGATCCTCCTCAACCGCCGATCCTTCGAGGCCTCCCGGCTGCTCCTGGTCAACATCGCCTACCTCCTTGCCGCAGGCCTCACGATCGTCATCATCTCCCTCACCGCCTTCTACCTCATCGCCGACCGCCTCATCCTCCGCCCCGTCCGTGCACTCACCTCGACGGCGGAGAAGGTCCGCGAGGGCGACCTCACCATCCGCTCGGAGATCCAGACCGGCGACGAGTTTGAGAACCTCGCCGAGACCTTCAACTCCATGCTCGGAGACCTCCACAGCACGCAGAACCAGCTCCGCTCGATCAACAAGGCCCTGGACACCAAGCTCAACGAGCTCGCCGCCGCCAACTCCGCGCTCTTTGAATCCGCCAAGCTCAAGGGAGAGTTCCTCGCCAGCGTCAGCCACGAGCTCAGGACGCCGCTCAACTCGATCATCGGTTTCGCCGAGCTGCTGCTCGAGCTTGCCCGCTCCGAGGCCGGGTCCGGCCCCGACATCCCGCCCCCGATCGCCAAGCGCATCCGCTACCTCGAGAACATCGTGACCGCCAGCCGCGGGCTGCTCGAACTCATCAACAGCCTCCTGGAGATGGCCCGGCTCGAAGCCGGGAAGATCGACCTCCGGCTCGAAAAGATCTCGCTCAAGGACGCGTGCCAGGGCCTGCTCGGGCTCATCGCCCCCCTGGCCGACAAGAAGCAGATCACGCTCAAGCTCGAGGTCGCAGACGACCTCCCCATCATCGAGACCGATCCAACCAAGTTCCAGCAGATCGTCTTCAACCTGCTCTCCAACGCCGTCAAGTTCACCGATCCACCCGGCCGCTCCGGCAAGCCCGCCGTCGTCACCCTGCGTGCAGAGCGCCTCGTCAGCGCCCAGTTCATCAACCCCGCCTCGGGCGCCGATGTCGACCGCGTCCGCGTCTCGGTGATCGATACCGGCCCGGGAATCCCCCCCGAGGAACAGGAACGCATCTTCGAGAAGTTCCACCAGGTCGACCGCGGCCACACGCGCGAGCACGCGGGCACGGGCCTGGGGCTTGCGATCACCAAGGAGCTCGCCGGCATCCTGCAGGGGGACGTCACGGTCTTCAGCGAGATCGGCCGCGGTTCGATGTTCAGCGTGATCCTGCCCCTGCGGATCGACCCCGATCTCGCCGCCGAGATCCAGCTCGAAGCCGGCTTCCGCGGCAAGGTAGCCCGCCGCCGCACATGGTTCTAACGAACCCGCATCGCCAGCAAGGGCTACCGGCTCTACCTTCCTCTTCCTCTTCCTCTTCCTCTTCCTCTTCCTCTTCCTCTTCCTCTTCCTCTTCCTCTTCCTC
>DATGXW010000262.1:0-3821 GCA_035298585.1 Phycisphaerales bacterium | reverse complement strand
GGTCACCACCACCCACACCGGCACGGGCCGCTCCTTGGCAGGTTCAGACAGAACCTGGCCGCAGGCGTGGCACCAGTCCGAGTCGTCATAGACCTCCGCCCGGCACTTGGGGCACGGGCGGGTATCCCCGCCGAAGCGTGCCAAGTCGGCTTCCTGCGGACTTTCATCGATGTCCGACTCGACGCGCTGGCTGGGCATGCACGGCCCTCCACAACTCGAACCCTTGCAGGACATGCCTGAATGGTAGGAGTGGGGGCGTGCGAACAACCTCTGGCCCGCTCGGCGGGACTGGAGTTGGATCCGCCAGTGCCCAGTGCCCAGTGCCCAGTGCCCAGTGCCCAGTGCCCATTCGTTTCCCCAACCCGCCAATGGCAAAACCCCTGCCTCGCCTTGCGGCTCGGACAGGGGTGGAGGGAAATGAGGTGGGCTGACCGACACCGGAGGCCGGCAGC
Source organism: Phycisphaerales bacterium (assembly GCA_035298585.1). Classification (GTDB taxonomy): domain Bacteria; phylum Planctomycetota; class Phycisphaerae; order Phycisphaerales; family UBA1924; genus JAEUJB01. Next base: position 3,369 of record DATGXW010000262.1, on the reverse strand, counting down.
CCCCTGCTGGAAGCCCTTGTACCAATCGCCCGAAAGAGATTTCTGGGTGGTGCCTTTTTTCTAGGCAGGGAAATGAGGTGACCTCGCGGTGCGCAAAGGCCGCGCGATCTGGAGCGCACAAAGTGTCACCTTCAAGCACCTCCTGCGCCGATGTATGTCGACGCTGGAAGCGACGCACACCAAGGAGAACGGTGTGCGGATGGTGTCCTTGGAAGGGAGACGCCGGCATGGAAGCCGAGTCCGCGCGTCGTGCGAAGGTTGAGCACCTGCTCGATCTCGCCGGCGCTTATCGAGGTCTGTCGCGAAGGCAACTCGCCGACGCGCTCGGACGTGACCACACCAAACTCTCGCCCCCCACGGGTAATCCCAAGCTGGATTACATCGTGCGCCTCGCCGAGATCCTCGACTGGAACGTCGGCGATGTCGCCGAGGCCATCTGGGACGATCTTGATCTTCCCGACAGCGCCGACGCCGCCGCGGGCTTTGACGAGCTCAACGACCAGGCGCGTGCAGCGCACCGGGCCGGCGATTACCGGGGCATGATCGTCGCCGCACGACGCATGTGGTCCGCCGCCAAAGCGCCGCAGCAGCGTGCACTGGCGATGCTCCGCGAGTCGGGCGGCTGGGACGGCCTGGGCCGCTATTCGCAGGAGCTCGAGGTCCTCCGCGTCGGGCTTTCACAGTCCCCCGCCGAGGAAGACACGCGGCTGCTCCTGACGACCAACCTCGCCAACACCTATTTCACGCTCGGGCACCTGGTGGAAGGACGCGCCGTCGCACGCGACCTGGTTGAACGGTTCGCGCAGCTCCCGCCCGCGGGCAGGCCCCAGCGCGCCGCGTGCGCCTTCTCCCAGTACGTCCTGGGGAACGCCTCCCGGCTGCTCGCCTCCCAGGAGCCCGCACGCCGCGAATCCCACGCCGCCGACGCGATCCGCTCGTACACCTCCGCCAAAAACCAGTACCTGGCGCTCGCGGATGAGTTCGGCAACAGCGCCTGGCGCGGCATCGCCTCCACGTGCACCGCCGGCATCATCGTCTGTGAGGTTGAACTCGCCAGGCGCACGCCCGCCGACGCGATCGAGGACCTCACCGACGGTCTGGGCGCGGTGATCGACGCCAGCGACGGGCTCATCGGCGATCGTCTCGAGAGCTTCGGCTGGTGGTGCGTCATGGGGTGCGAACTCGCCCTCCGGCACCTCCAGGGCCCTGAACTTTCCCGCGCCGTCGCGATCTTCTCCAACAAGGGGTACGAGATCGCCGACCGGCTCAACAACTGGGCGATGCGAGAAAGACTGTTCACGATGGAGTACCTGCACCGGCAGCAGGCCCACGACGTCGGCGACCCCGATGGCGAATGGGCGATCGACCAGGAGGAGATCAAGGTGATCGTGGGGACCATGGGCCGCTTCCCGATGTTCCGCTCGACCGGGTGGAAGATCCTGCAGAACGCAACGGTCGTAGACGGACGCTGACAACGGGAGAAGAGCGATGCACAAGATGGAATATTCGAGCAACATTCTCGGTCAGCGGCGTCTTGGGTTGGTGGCGATCGCCGCGATGACAACCCTCGCCCCGACCTCATTTGCCCAGCAGAAGGCGACCTCCGGCGGGCTTACCAAGAGCGGCGGCGCCTCCTCAGGGCCGGTGAAGGCTCACAACGAGCAGGGACGCAATACCCCCGCCGCGGCCAACACCATCGGACTGGCGGGGGACACAACCGGCAAGAGCGTTGATTCGCCGCACACGGAGATCGAACGCCTTCTCTCGGGCGATTCGGGAGGCGGCGGTTCAGGCGGTTCGGGGATGTCGGGTGACCTCATCGATCCCGTGGATGATGTCCTGGATCGAATGGTCAATGAGCAGGACACCCCTCGCCGCGACCTGGTCCTGGATCAACCGGGCAGATGGGTTGCACCCTCGGGGACCATGCCCGCGGACCTGGGCTCTGGTTCGACGCGGGTTGGCGCCCTGCCCCCGAGCCAGCCGATCCCCGCTCCGACATTCGTGCCGGGACTGGCAGCCCTTCTGCTCCTGCGTCGTCGCCGGACCCATGCCGGATAACCGCCTCCCGGCGACTGACTTTTCCCGCGATCCTCCGCTGCCTGTGCAAACGACCAGGGCCCGAACCCGGCCCTGGCGTTTTCGCGTACAGTCATCCGTGGGAATGTCGGTGCCGAATAACTTCGGTCAGGGTCCTCCCCGGGTGACGCGACACGAACATTGAGCCGATACGTCTCCGGGAGGACGGGTGAACTCCGATGCCCGACGATCAGCCAGGGAATCCCACGATAACCCCATCGGGCCACGCGCCCGGCGAGGTTGTCCTGCCGCTGGTGCGTGCACTCGAATCAATCCGCCGGCGTGCATGGCTTCTCCTGCTGGTCGCCGCCATCTGCACCATCCTGGGGTTTGTGATCGCGACGGTGACCGGCCTGGGCATCGCCGACTACTACCTCAGGACGCCGCCGACGCTGCGGATCGCCATCCTCGTCGCAGGCCTGATCGGCCTCTATTCACTCCTGCGTGCACGCGTCATTCCCGCGCTGCGTTTCCACCCCGCGCTGACCGAGGTCGCGCTGCGGGTGGAACGGACACCCCAGGGTAAGAAGGCCGGTCTTGACGGCCTGCTCGCCTCGGGGCTCGAACTGGCGACACCAAGCCCCTTTGCCGTCGACCGTGACCGCTCCGACAAGGCCGTGAGGCGGGCCGCCGCCGCCTTTACCGCCGCGCCGAGTGCGTTCGACATCCTCAGCCCCAGGAGAACCCTTCTGGCCGTCGCGATGGCGGTTGTCCTCGCCTTGCCGGCGATGGGATTGAGCGTCTGGAGGCCGCACTACGCGGCGATCGCGCTCGAACGCATCTTCACCCCCTGGACGAGCGCAGCCTGGCCCAAGCGCACGCAGCTCGCGGACCTGACGGGAATCACCGTTCATTCATCGCGTGCATCCATCCCCATCCGCGCCATCGTCCAGCACGAGATGAAGTCGACGCCGGATGTCTGGGTTCGCTTCCGCACCGTCGCGGGAGGCGTCGCAAGTTCCTGGCGTTCTGAACTCCTCACCGCGCAGGGCAGGCGTGAACACAGCCCCGATGCAAAGACCCACGGTGATCTGGTCGAGAGGCTGATCGAAGCCGATGCGGACGCATCGCCCGCGTTTGATGCACACGAGGTGGTCGTCGAGTACCGCCTGCAAAGCATCGACGACCAGTCCGCCGTCACCCGTGTGCGTCTTGTCGACCCACCGCTCATCGTCCGCGCCGAAGTCGAGGTCGTTGCGCCGTCGTATGTCCCCGCCGACGCCGGCCAGGGCGCTTCGGGCTTTGTTTCGGGAACCGAAAAGCTCAGCGAGGGCGTGGCGGTCGCCTCCG
>DATGXW010000261.1:0-3660 GCA_035298585.1 Phycisphaerales bacterium | reverse complement strand
GGGAGCGTGCTCGAAGAGCTTCGTCTGCATCTGGCCCGTCCGGTCGCGGAGCGGGGAGACCTTGCCGCGCAGGCGTTCGCATCGGCTCCACTTGCCAGGGTGGAGGTGCAGGAGGCGGCCAGGGTGCTGTGGGAAGCACATGCACAGCGCGTGAGAGATGAGCGGAAGGATGAGTGGGAGCGGAAGTCGATCACGCTCGACGGCAAGACGATGAAGTTTGACTACCGGATCTTCGGCGAGCCGGCGGACCTGGGGCGGAGCATGTTCATCTCGATGCACGGCGGGGGTGGCGCGCCGCCGGAGGTGAACGAGCAGCAGTGGAAGAACCAGATCGGGCTGTACGCGCCGGAGGAGGGGATCTACGTCGCGCCGCGGGCGCCGACGGATACCTGGAACCTGTGGCACGAGGGGCACATCGACGGGTTGTTTGACCGGCTGATCAGCGACGCGGTGGTGTTTGAGAACGTCGATCCCGACCGAGTGTACGTGATGGGATATTCGGCGGGCGGAGATGGCGTTTACCAGCTCGCGCCGCGGATGGCGGACCGCTGGGCGGCGGCGGCGATGATGGCGGGGCATCCCAACGAAGCGCAGCCGCTGAACCTGCGCAACGTGCCGTTTGTGATCAACATGGGCGGAGAGGACAAGGCGTACAACCGCAACACGGTGGCGGCGGAGTGGGGAAAGAAGCTGGACGAACTGCGTGCGGCGGATCCCGAGGGGTACGAGCACGAAGTGCACATCCGGCCGGGGCTGGGTCACTGGATGAAGCGGGAGGACGCGTCGGCGGTGCCGTGGATGATGCAGTATCGGCGCAATCCCTGGCCGACGCGGGTGGCATGGCGGCAGGATGATGTGCTCCAGGGCCGGATGTACTGGCTGGAGCGATCGCTCGATGGAGCGAAGGCGGGGGATACGCTGATCGTGAGCCGGAAGGGCCAGGAATTCACGATCGAGAAGGCCGAGGGCGTGGGAAAATTCTCGATCCTGCTCAGCGATGACGTCGTGGACATGGATGCACCGATCCGGGTCGTTCATGGGGAGAAGGTGCTGTTTGAAGGTAAGGTTGAGCGGACGGTCGCGTGCCTCTGGCGGACGCTGGAAGATCGCGGCGATCGAAACCTGATGTTCGCGGGGAAGATCGACGTTGAATGCCGGCAATGATCGGCGGGCGAGCGGCGAAGGTGGCGCCGCGAACGGTTGTGCCTGAATTGCATCGGAAGCAGCATGAGCAGTGACCGCGTTGAACTTCTGGCGACGACAGCATTCGGTCTTGAGGCGGTCACCGCGCGCGAGCTCGAGTGGCTGGGCTTTGAGCCCAGGATCATCTCGACGGGCCGGGTGTGGTTTGAAGGGCCCGAACTGGCGATCGCGCGGGCGAACATCAACCTGCGGACGGCCGACCGCGTGCTGCTGCGGATCGCCACATTTCCCGCGCCGGACTTTGATGCGCTGTTCGAGGGCGTGAAGGCGATCGAGTGGGAACGGTGGATCCCGCGCGACGCGGCGTTCCCGGTGAACGGCCGGAGCGTCAAGAGCCAGCTTTCGAGCGTGCCGGCGGTGCAGCGGACGGTGAAGCGGGCGATCGTCGACCGCCTGATGCAGGGTCACCGGACGAGCGAACTGCCCGAGACGGGTCCGAGGTTCATCGTCGAGATCGGGATGCTCGAGAACCAGGCGACGTTGACGCTGGACACGAGCGGAGAAGGCCTGCACAAGCGCGGGTACCGCGACCTGGTGGGCGATGCGTCGCTCAAGGAGACGATGGCGGCGGGGCTGGTGCTGCTGAGCGTGTGGCGTCCGGACCGTCCTCTGGTGGACCCCTTCTGCGGGACGGGAACGATCCCGATCGAGGCGGCGATGATCGGGCTGAAGATCGCGCCGGGGCTCACGAGGAAGTTTGACGCCGAGGCGTGGCCGACGCTGGACGAGACGATCTGGGAGACGGCGGAGGAAGAGGCCCGGGCCGCTTCGCTGGAAGAGGTGAAGGGGACGCTGGCGTACACCATCCACGCGAGCGATATGAGCGATGAGGCGTTGTCGCTGGCGCGGCGGCACGCACAGCGCGCGGGGGTTGAGAAGTTCATCCACTTTGCGAAGCGCGATTTCAAGGAACTTTCGAGCAAGGCGGAGTATGGCTGCACGATCATGAACCCGCCGTACGGCAAGCGGCTCGGGGAGGATTTCGAGCTTGAGAGGATGTACCGGAGCTTTCCGGAGGTTCTCAAGCGGATGCCGACGTGGTCGCACCACATCCTGACCGCACGGACCGACCTTGAGTGGCTGGTGGGCCAGGAGGCGACGCGGCGGCGCAAGCTGTACAACGCGCAGATCGAGTGCACATACTTTCAGTTCCTGGGTCCCAAGCCGCCGCGCGGTGGTGCAGAAGATGGTTCACCACAGAGTCACGGAGAGCACGTAGAAGAGAAGGGCGGCATTGAGGAAGGGCTGCGCGAGGATGGAGTCGAACATTCAAGCGACGTGACCGCCAGCGCCAAGAGCGGCGAAGCCGACGCATGGGATGATGCGGATGCGGCCCGAGTGCCTGAGGCCGGTGAAGGGCGGGATCGGCGAGAAGAAGTTGTCTCGCAGGCCCCGCGGCCGCGGAAGGAAGTGATGCCTGCGTTCGGCGGGCTGCGCGAGCGCGATGTGCGAGAGCTTGAGGACTTTGAGGGCAGGTTCACCAAGCGGGCACGCCACCTTCGCAAGTGGCCTTCGCGCGGAATCACGTGCTACCGCGTGTACGAGCGGGACTGCCCCGACGTGCCGGTGGTGATCGACCGGTACGAGGACCATGCACACATTTTCGAGCATGAACGCGAGCACGGCCGGACGCTGGCCCAGCACCTGGACTGGCTCGACCGGATCGCGGCGATCACGGCGAGCGTGCTCGAGATCGACCTGAAGAACGTCCACGTCAAGAGCAGGCCCAAGCAGCGGGGGCTTGGGCAGCACGAGAAGCTCGACGAGCGGGGGGCGACGCTGACCGCACGCGAAGGCGGGCTCAAGTTCGAGGTGAACCTGACGGACTACGCCGATACCGGGCTTTTCCTCGATCACCGCATCACGCGTGGGATGGTGCGCGAGCAGACCGGGGGCAAGCGGTTCTTGAACCTGTTCTGCTACACCGGTTCGTTCACGGTGTACGCGGCGGCGGGCGGAGCGCGGACGACGACGAGCGTCGATCTTTCGAACACGTACATGGACTGGGCGATCCGCAACATGCACATGAACGGGTTGATCGAGCACGGGCGCGATGTGCATCCGCGGCACCGATTTGTCCGGTCAGACGTGCTGGAATTTCTGCGTACCGAACAGGAAGGGCTGGACGTCGCGGGCGAGGATGGGTTGTACGACCTCGCGGTGGTCGACCCGCCGACGTTCTCCAACAGCAAGAGCACGGAAGAGGATTGGGAAGTCCAGCAGGGGCACACCGATGTGCTCGGGCTCGTCCTCCGGCTGATGTCGCCGGGGGGCGTGGTGTACTTCTCGAACAACTACCGGCGCTTCAAGCTGGCCGAGGAAGAACTCGTGCGCGTGAGCCCTGGACTCAAGATCCAGGACATCACCGCGAAGACGATTCCCGAGGATTTCCGCAACGAGCGCATCCACCGGTGCTGGAAGCTGGTGGTGGGGGGGTAGGGGGCGGAGGGGCTGTTC
>DATGXW010000260.1:0-4736 GCA_035298585.1 Phycisphaerales bacterium | reverse complement strand
GGGAAAGGCAGCGAGGCAGCAAGGCATCAAGGCAGTGAGCTGGTGATGCCTGCCCCGGGCTCAAAGCAGCCCGGAGCAGGGCACCCGGTCGTGAGGTGGTGATGCCTGCCCCGCTCAGGGCAGCGGGGCAGGGCACCCGGCAAGACAATGAGGCAGGGAGCTTGTGATACCTGCCCCGGGCTCAAAGCAGCCCGGAGCAGGGCACCCGGCGGTGGAGGCAGGGCACCCGGCCGTCTCTCTCTTCCCCTCCGATCCGCGTCCCTCCGCGTTCATCCGCGGCCATTCCCCTCTTCACGCGCCGCCTACTTTTGGCCCATGGGTCTCACCGAGCTTGAACAGCGTCTGGTCGACACCATCGCACGCTCGCATCACCGCCTGCTCGATGACCTTGCGCTCCACGTCTCGATCCCCACGGGCCTTGACCATCGACCCGGCCTCGACCACACGCGCGAGATCTTCACCAGCCGTCTCAAGGCCCTGAACGCGCAGGTCACGCTCGTGCCCGCCGGTCCCAAGCCGGCATGGCTCTACGGCGGCGAAACAGCCCTCCAAGGTCCTCCCAGCGTCATGTGCACGCGCACCCACGGCCGCGCGGGCCCGCGCATTCTCCTCTCCGGCCACCTCGACACCGTCCACGATCCATCGCCCGCCGCGCCCTTCCGAAACCTGGTCATCGATCACGCGCGCCAGACCGCCACCGGCCCCGGTTGCGTCGACATGAAGGGCGGGCTGGTCATCGCCGTCGCCGCCCTCGAGGCGCTCGAAGAACTCGGCATCCCCGTGGCGTGGTCCTTCATCTTCAACAGCGATGAGGAGACCGGCTCCTACTGGTCAGAGCCCGCGCTCCGCCATGCCGCCAGGGACCACGACATCGGCCTGGTCTTCGAACCCGCCCTTCCCGATGGCTCCCTGGTCATCTCCCGCCCCGGAAGCGGCCAGTTCATGGTCGAAGCACGCGGCAGATCCGCACACGTCGGGCGCGACTTTGCCTCGGGAATCTCCGCCGTCACCGCACTCGCCCGCGCGATCGTCCGCATGTCTGAATTCGCCGACCCCGCGATGGGCCGGATCCTCAATATCGGACCCATGCACGGCGGCATCGCCACCAACGTCGTCCCCGACCACGCACGTGCATGGGGCAACGTCCGTTACAAGGATGAACCCACCGCAAGGCTCCTCGAAGGCATGGTCCTCTCCTGCCGGCAAGACCATGTGCTTCCTTCCGTCCACATCGAGACAAGCTTCAACCGCCCCGCCAAGCCCGCGACCGAGGGCGTGATGAAACTCGCGCACGCCGCCCGCGCGGCCGCCGAGGATCTCGGCCAGGCCATGCCCTTTGGTTCAACCGGCGGCGTGTGCGACGGCAACATCCTCCAGGACGCCGGCCTGCCGGTCATCGATACGCTCGGCGTCCGCGGCGGCGGGCTCCACACGCCCGATGAGTGGATCGACCTCCGAAGCCTCGTCGAACGGACCCAGCTCACCGCCCTGCTCATGCACCGGTTGAGCGCGTCCTGATCCTTCTCAGCACCCCGTCTCGAACGCACGCACGAACGCGTCGAAATCGTCGGTGTCGACAAAGCCCGAGCCGTCAAAGTCGGCCAGTTCGTCGCCCGCCATGAACATCACGACAAACGCATCAAAGTCGTCCGTGTCGATGAACCCCGAGGCATCAAAGTCCGCGCCGCACCCTTGCGTCACCCATGTAAGCGTGACCTCCGCCGCCGTGAACCCCGGCGTCGGAACGCCCGCGGAATCACCGAAGTAGACCCGGTACGTCGCCTCGTACGCGCCGACCGTTTCGGCCGCGTACCAGTTGTGCAGCATCACCCCGTTCCACGCGATCCTCGGGCTCGTTCCCTCGGTCCCGAAGATCGGTGCGAAGCTGCCGATGCCCGTCTCCGCGCCGCCGCTGTAGCTCCACATGTCGCCGAACGTCGAGACCTGCTCGATCCAGAGCTGGGAGCCGGGAGGGAGCGTCCAGAAGCCCGAGACCATCCACCCGTACTGGGCGTTGTGCATCCGGCCGTTGAGCACCGCGGCTGGTCCTTCATACTCCTCGCCATCATCGCGCAGCACCGGCGTCGGAACCGAATCGTCGATCGTGACCGAGAGCGCGGTTCCAAGTCGCCTGACCATCACGTGCTTCATCGGTCCACCCAGGGACGGGTCGGTCGCATGTGCGTGCGAGGCACACAGCGTGATCGTGCAAAGGGACATGAGCAAGATCGTCTTCATGCTGAAAACTCCGGAAAAATTGGTCCAAATCGTTCCGCCTCCTCCCCTCGGATGGGCGTCCCGCGCGTGGCGCACACACGCGGGACGCCGGATCCGGGGGAGCAAGGCTCCTGTGCAGCCCGCACACCGCCGGTCCTTGTTCAGCGATCGCGGCGGCGGCGGGCGAAGGTCAGAGCGCCGAGCGACGCCAGGCCCAGCGAGGCGGGGGCGGGAACCGCCGTCCATTCGAGGGTCACCTCGTCGGCTTCGTACCCGTCGATGGCGACACCGTTGTCGTCACCGAAGTAGATTCGGTACGTGGCGCTGTAGCTGCCGGCCGTGTCGGCGGCGTACCAGTTGTGCAGCATCATGCCGTCCCAGGCGATCCGGGGCGATGAAGCGTCGGTTCCGAAGATCGGCGCGAACGTGTGCATGCCCGCCATGCTCATCATCCCGCCCTCGTAGACCCGCAGGCCGGGTGTCGCGCTGACCTGTTCAAGCCAGAGCGTCGAACCCGCGGGAGGAGTCCAGAAGCCCTCCGCCATCCATCCATACTGCGCGTTGAAGAGCGTCCCGTTGAGCACGCTCGCGTTGCCGGTGTAGGTCTCGCCGTAGGAGGTCAGGACCGGCGTCGGGATCGAGTGGTCGACGTGCCCCTCAAGCGCGGAGCCGTGGAGGTGGACCATGATGTGCTTCATCTCCCCGCCCATCGGAGGAACGGCCGCCTGTGCGGAGGTGAGGATGGTGGCCAGGAGCGTGAGAGTCGTGATCGAGGTCTTCATGTCAAAGCTGCCTTGTGAACGCGGCGACGCTGAGGTCACCGCGCGGTGTACGGGTTGAATGAGTCGGTCTTGGTCGACCGATCGAAGATGGACGTGAAACGGACCTGCGCGGCGTGTCCATCGAGAAAGACCGCGCTGGTGGTGGTGCGGTGCCGGGCCGGATCGATCTCCGGCGGGGCGTCGTACTGGGTCCAGAAGTGAGCCATCGCGTGATCCGCGCTCGCCGTGGGGAGGAGTTCCCCAAAGAGCACGGACGCGAACGGTCGCGGGACCTGCCCTCGCTTGCGCCAGGTTTTCCCGCGGGTTTCAAAGCTCGTCAGTTCGTAGTACACGTTGAAGCCGTAGCTCCAGCGGTCGTTGGTCCTGCGGTCCGCGGGGCAGCGGTAGTTTCGGTTGAAGACCGATGTCCACCCCGCGTCCTCATCCTCAAAGACCGAGCCGGAGACGTACTCGTAGAAGGCGTAGCCCCAGGGCATCGCGCCCGCGGCGAAGGCCGAGTGCTGGCTGCGCGGCATGCAGTCCCGATTCGAATCGCAGTACATGGATGTGTAGAGGCCAAGGTCGCGCATGCGCGACAGGCACACGGTCGAGCGCGCGGTGTCACGGGCCCCGGCGAGCGACGGGAGGAGGATCCCCACCGTGATCGCGATGATGCCGATGACCACGAGCAGTTCGATGAGCGTGAATCCGTGCGACGGAGCCGGGCATGTGCGTGCCATGACCAACGCCTCCTTCTTCGCGGGAGCGATCCCATCATCCCGCGCTGGCCGGAGACCGGCGCGCGCGAGGGCTGACATGGAACGCCGCGGAGCGAACCCTTGCCAAGTCCAGAATGTGCGGGTTTCGATGCGGGAACTGACGCTGCGAGCAAGCGGTGTCAGGCCCGGGGCGGCGGGTCGCTGGGGCTGAGAGACAGCGAGTCGGCGCGGGCATCCATCAACGCGAGCCGCGCTGTGATGATGGGCCGGAGCAGGAGCGTCGTGAGCGGGACAGGAATCGCCGGAATGATCGCGACCGAGAGAACACCCGGAAGCCCTCGGCAGCCGAGGCCGGACATCGTGCGCTGGCCGGGGGCGGGCTTGGGACCGGGCCGGCCTGACGCGGTCGTGATGGATGCTGACTCATCTCCCTGCGGACATGCGGCCCCAGCGCACTTGGACGAGCCGGGCGTCTTGCAGCACGAGGGAGTCTTGACATCAGGCTCAACCGCAACGCCGCGGTCGAGTGCATCCTTGACGAGGGTCACGCACAGGGAGCAGTGTGCACTCCCGGCCTTCACCAGGTTGGCGGCGGCGATGTATGTGTCGTCGCTGAAGACCAGATCGGCGGGCGGCTTGACGCCGCTCCGGATCGCCCATGCGAGACGCTCGACTTCGGAGTGGCAGCAGCAGGATGTCCAGCATTGGCGTGCGGATGCACACCCGCACCCGCACGCTTCACAGGGGTACCGCTCGGTCGACAGCCGTCCCCACCAGGCGGCGATGCCGGCTGGGGTTGGTATGACCCCCAGGGTTGCCACCAGGAAGCACAGCCCTGTGAGGGCGGCGACCAAGGGTCGGATGACGGGGAAGCGGAACATCTCCGAGAGGAGTATTCTCGCCAGCTGGTAACATTTCTAGTTAAACAAGAATAAGTGTGCCTTTCAGGCGGATGTTGGGAAGGTTGGGTCAGCTTCCGGAGGCGGAGCGGGCTTTGACGAGCGGGGGTTTGCGGCGGGTGGCGGGGCGGGTGATGCGC
>DATGXW010000259.1:0-3630 GCA_035298585.1 Phycisphaerales bacterium | reverse complement strand
CGGGCCGGCCCACCACCTTGACCTGGGGCGCCGCAGGCTTGCGGCCCCCGACGGCCGCCAGACGCTCTGCGCTTGGGAATGCGGGAAGCTCGCAGCGGTCGTTGAAGTGGTGCCAGATCCAGTCAAACTGACCCTGGGAGTACAGATCCGTGAACCGGTCCACGGCCTCGGGCGCGTACCGCGAGCCTCGACCGGCCTGTATCTCGGTGATCGCCGCCGCGGCCGCGTCGTCCCCGACCGCCGACCGGTAGGGCCGGATGCTGGTCATCGCGTCGAAGGAATCCACCACCGCGAAAAAACGCGCCGGCAGCGGGATCGCGTCCCCCGCGAGCTTGTCGGGATACCCCAGGCCGTCCCATCGCTCGTGGTGCGACCGGACAAGCCCCACCATGATCGGGTCATCCTCACCCATCGCGCGCAGGCGGTCGTGCCCCAGCGTCGTGTGCGTCTTCATGACCCCGAATTCATCATCCGTCAGCGGGCCGGGCTTCTGCAAGATCGATTCGGGGATGTCCAGCTTGCCGATGTCGTGCAGCGCCGCCGCGTGCGTCAAACGACCGATGAAGTCGTGGTCAAGCCCCGCATCCTCCGCCAGGGTCCGCGTGTAAAGCACGACCCGCCAGGTGTGTGCTGCCGTCGAGAGGTCTTTGACCTCCAGCAGGCGGACCATGGCATGAACGATCTCTGAATCCATGTGGCGGGGCATCGACGGGTGGATGGCCCCGCCGCTCTTTGACCTCGATGAAGTCTACATGATGAGCCGTGAGCTTCGAAGTGAACGCGCCGGCTTTGTTTCGGGTCAGGGTTCCTCAAGCGGGGCGATGTCCACGCCGTAGAGTTCACCCAGCCGCTCTCCCACGCGACCGATAAGCCGCTCTTCCCACGCCTTGTTTCCGAACCGGCCGACGACTGCACGCAATGTGATCGCCGGGCCTTTTCCCACCCGTGCCGGGTCGAGTGAGACGGTGAGCCGCGCGGGCTCATCGGTGATCGTCACCAGTTCAAAGTCGTACTGGGTCTCAGAGACCCGCCGCGTGCGCACAATCGCGATCTCAGACTGCGACGCCCCGACCCGGACGCACGATTCGACATCATCCCAGTCCCCCAGGACCAGGTCCGCAGCGCTCGAGTCGAACCGCTCGGGCTCGGGAAGTGCATCGGGAAGTGCACATCCGGACATATAAAGGATGGCACTCCCGAGCAGAACCCCGAGAAACACCCTGCACATCGCCATTTCGCGTGTGCGAGCAGGCCTGCAATCATCGGGGGTTGAACGTAATCTCGGACTCATCTCGGGAGGTCGATAAGGGGTACGAGGCGTCAGGAAAACCCGAACGAAGCCCGTTCGGACATTGTCCAGTCAGTGTAACCTGTCGGGAGCGCGGGAAGAGGGCTACGCCCGATATCGTCAAAAACCGACTAGAATCCTGTCGGGGGCTTCTCCCCGGCGCGGGATTGCGGATGGAACAGGGCGGCACAATCGCCGCCTGCAAGGTCTTGGGGCTGGATCAACGCATTGGATATTCACGTCAAACTCCCCGCCAACACCGACCGCGTCAGCGTGCTGGGCACCGCCGATCGCAACCTCAAGATGATCCGGGAGGCGCTGGGGGTCACGCTCTCGGTGCGGGATGGGAGCATCCGCATCCGGGGCGACCGGGCGGAAGTGACGACGGCGCGCCGCGTGATCGATCGGCTGGCGGGGTCGTCGGCATCGACCGGCAAGGCGCCGACTCGTGCGGAAGTTCTGAACATCATCGCCGACGAATCTTCAAACCTTGCCGGGCGTGCGGCCGTGGCGGAAGAGGAAGAGTCGGATGAGGATGCCAAACGCGGTGCACGCGACCGCGGGACGCAGCCCCCGGCCTCGATCGGCTGGGAACCTGAGCCAAAGTCTGATACGCCGGTGCGGCGCGAGTGGGATGGGTCGCTCGATGTCTTCGTGCGTGGGCGGCGGATCCGTCCCAAGACGGGGAACCAGGACCGGTACATGCACGCGATCCGGGACAACGACCTTGTCTTTGCGATCGGGCCGGCCGGAACGGGCAAGACGTACCTGGCGGTCGCGGCGGCGGTGCACCTGCTTCGCACGGACCGGTGTTCAAAGGTGATCTTGTGCCGGCCGGCGGTCGAAGCGGGGGAGAAGCTGGGCTTCCTCCCCGGTGACCTTGAAGCGAAGGTCAACCCGTACCTCCGGCCGCTGTTTGATGCACTCAATGACATGGTGGAGTATGCCACGCTGCGGCGCTTCATGGAGAGCGACGTGGTCGAGGTTTGCCCGCTGGCGTTCATGCGCGGCCGGACGCTGAACAACGCGGTGATCATCCTGGATGAAGCGCAGAACACGACGCGCGGGCAGATGAAGATGTTCCTGACGCGCATGGGGATCGGTTCCAAGATGATCGTGACGGGTGATGCGACGCAGATCGACCTCCCCGACCCGCGGCAGAGCGGGCTGGTCGACGCCGCGCGGCGGCTGACGAGGACGGCGGGCGTGGGATTCGTTACGCTGGACCGGTCGGACGTGGTCCGGCACACGCTCGTCCAGCGCGTCATCGACGCGTACGGCGATGACGACCAGCACGGCAGGGCCGAGATCTGACCATGGCAGGTGAACGCGGCAGGACATCGATCTTCTCGTGGGGCAAAAGGTCCCCCGGGTCGACGCGCCGGGTGAACATCCGCCTGCGCGAGGAGTCGCTGGTCGAGAAGACCTTCGACCTTGTCCAGTCCCCCAAGGTGGTGTGGGGCGTGGCGATCCTCCTGGCGTTCATCGTGCTGGGGTCGTTGACGGTGATCTGGTCGCGCGAGCAGCCGCTGGTGGCGGTCGGACGCGTGATGAACGAGACGCGGCTGGTCCGCCTGACGATGAGCGCTGAGGACAAGGCCCTGACCGAGGCCGCGCGTGACGCCGCCCGCAAGAGCACGCCACGGACGTACGTCGCCGACCAGACCTACTTCAACGAGCTCAAGACCTCGATGGAGAGCCTCCCGCGGGCGCTTGCGAGCGCGACGGCGATCGCGGACGTCGATCCCAAGCTGCGCGAGCAGTTCCGGCTGACGGAGGCTTCCCTCGCCGCGCTGCGCGGCGAGCTTGGCGAGGGGGCTGAACCCTCGCAGCGCTGGACGACCCGGGTCGTGAATTTCATCACGCTGCTGCAGGGCCGCCCGCTGCTGGATGAACAGACCTTCCAGCGCGCGACGACCGAGGGGATCGGCCTTTCGGTGCGTCTATTGATCGGCGATACCCAGAAGGAAGTGCTCCGGACCGACGTATTGAGCGTCGAGGACGGGCGGCTGGGCGACGCGATCGACTCCATCGCGCGTGACGCGGGGTTTGGCGTCGGACCGCTCCGGCAGCTTGTCGTGGCGCGCGTGCTTTCCTCGCCGCAGCCGACATTCCGGTTCGACGAGACCCAGACGACGGCCGACCAGAACCTCGCGGCCGCGAACGTCCCGCCCAAGTTCCGCGTCACCAGCGAGGGTCAGCCGATCTTCCGCCGCGGCGAGGTCCTCACCTCCACCGCGTATGACCTCTACGTGGCGGAGATGAAGCACTTCAACCAGCGGGCGGATTGGTGGCGGGTCTGGCTGCAGTGGTCGAGCCTCTCGGCGGCGGTGGTGGCGATC
>DATGXW010000258.1:0-5677 GCA_035298585.1 Phycisphaerales bacterium | reverse complement strand
ATTCTTCCTTGGACCGGATTTTGCGCTCCCACGGGAACAACCAGGCTTGACGGACGAATCTTTATTCAGGTACAGTGATAGTGCACCGCAGGGTGCATGGCAGAGCGAAGGCGCCCGAGAGCTGGGATGTTCTTCCCCGATTGACCGCGAGAAGCGGTGACCAAGATTCGGGACGAAATGCTCTGATCTGCGGCCGACTGACCGGCCGCTCCGTTGATGCCGACCCGACCCGGGAAGGCCAACCTCTGCCGACAATCTGATGGCTCAAGCGCCTTGCACGGCGGATCACGCAGGTGATCGGTCTGTCGTGTGCAGCGGTTGAGTCTGGCCGGTGTGATGCACCGGCGATCGGCAGATGTCGGACAGTGCTCTTGTCCGGCAACCCGAAGTTTCGAACACTGGCCTTAAGGTCAGCGGGTTCGGAGCGGTGGGGGAAGGGTTCAGCGGAGCGATCGGTCACCTCAGGCGCTCAGCCGCGCCGCCTGCACACAGGCGCGGCGCCCATCGGGTCTGGAACAACTTCAAGCCGCTGGAAGCGACCTTGAAGCCGGGCTCACAGATTGGAGCAATGTCATGAAGAAGAAGGGCTTTACGCTCATCGAACTGCTGGTCGTCATCGCGATCATCGCGCTGCTGATCGGCATCCTGCTGCCCGCGCTCGGCAAGGCCCGTGCAACGGCCCGGCAGGTCAAGGACAGCAGCCAGGTCCGCGGCGTCCTCCAGGGCTTTGTTGTCTGGGCTCAGAACAACAACGAAGACTACCCCCGTCCCGACCGCCTCGACAAGGCCAACAACACGGTCATCGCCCAGACCAACGACCAGATGAAGCTGCTCCCGCGGCACATCCTCTCGGTCATGGTCTACAACGGCTTTGTGCCGGTCGACCTGCTCATCAGCCCCGCCGAGGCCAACGGCAACCAGCAGCCCTTCACGGGCTATCAGTTCAATGGCCCCAAGGGCGCGGCGAACACCTCTGACCCGGCCCTGGCCCTCTGGGATCCGGACTTCAAGGCCTACTGGACCGACGCCAACGCCGGTGGCAAGCAGACCGACCAGAGCGGCACGACCGAGCCGGCCGGCGGCACGTCGTACGCCTTCAGCCCCCCGTTCGGCAAGCGCGCCGTCCGCTGGAGCAACACCTTCAACGCCACGGAAGTCGTTCTCGGCAACCGCGGTCCGGTGTATGTTGCCGGCACCGGCTCGGGCGCGTCCGCATCCTGGAAGCTCCAGGATGACACCACCCAGGCGAGCGATGGCAAGACCAAGCAGGGCACGCAGTCGCAGACGCTCCTGATCCACGGTGGCCGTACCACCTGGGAAGGCAACGTCGGCTACAACGACAACCACGTCGATTTCGCCACCAAGCCCGAGCCCGACGGCCTCACCTACACCTTCACCAAGCTCAACGCTGGTGAGCGTACCCAGCCCGACAACATCTTCGTCAACGAGAACGACACGACCCGTGCGCTCCAGGATGACGAGCTGATCACCGGGCTCAACGACAACTCCAACGCCTACCTCCGCGGCTGGTCGCAGGTCAAGGCCAGCACCACTGGTGTGACCCAGATCGAGTGCTTCTTCGACTAAATCCAGATTGTCTTCGGCTCCGCAAGGAAGCCAGGACTTTCGGATGATCTGAATGGAAAGACCGCGGCTCGCGAAAGCGGGCCGCGGTTGTTTTCTGAGGCGGATGATCGGCCGGCCGTGCATCGCGCCGAGCCAAGTATCACGCCGTGCGAAACCTCACGTGCATCAGCACCCGGCTTCAAACCGCTGCACAAAGAGCGTGAAGTCCTCGATGTCGACAAAGCCGGTCTGGTCGACGTCCGCCGACGCTTCGCCCGCCTCGAAGGCCTGGACAAAGGCGGCATAGTCCTCGATGTCGATGAACCCCGAGCCGTCAAAGTCGGCCAGGCACGAGGCATGGAAGAGCTGGGTGGCGGGGATGATCCTTCGCGTGCCCCGTGAGGGCATTACACCCAGCGTGAGCCCTGCGCCGCCGCCATTCTCGAAGAACTCGACGGTGAACTCGTGCAGCCCCGCCTTGAGGCCGATCACGCCCGTGCGCTCCTGCATGCCGTGCAGGCCATCGTTGCCGATCAGCGGAGAGCCGCCCAGCAGCATGCGCGAGCCGTCATCACTGCTCAGGAAGAAGGTGTAGAGGTCGTCGGCGGGGGCCTGGAAGTACCCGCGGTAGACGGCGCCGACCTGGTCGCTGCGACCCGAACCGGCAAAGACGCCCGACGTGCTCGGGTAGTTGATCGACGGGACGACCTCCGAGGCGTAGGGCGAGAGGGAACCAAAGCTCGGGAGAGTGCTGATGTTCCCCACCACGTAATAGTCCACGGCCACGCCCGGCGCGACGCCGGGGGGTGCGTCGGGGGTCCGCAGCCCGGCGACGTTGATCGTCACGGCCGCCGTGTCCGAGGCGCTGGTGGCGTCGCGGAGCGTGTAGTTGAAGGAATCGATGCCGCTGAACGAAGGGGAGGGGGTGTACAGCAGTTCATCGCGTCCACCGGGGCCGGTCCCGACCCGGCGCGTCACCGCGCCGCCGCCGGGCGTCGAAGCGTCGAAGGTGTGCAGCGTCTGCACATCGCCGTTGTCGTCGCTGTCGTTGAGCAGGACGTCGAGGATAAGGGATGTGCCTTGGAGCGTCTGTGCACTGTCGTCGCGGGCGGTCGGGGGGACGGGCACATCGACGATGTTGGCCGTGAAGAGCCCGCGGCCGTGCGTCGCCGCCAGGAGCGTCGTCGAATTGGACATGAAGACGACCTCGTCAACGCTGACGTTGGCCGGGCCATCGTTCGAGGTTGACCAGGTCGCGCCGTCGTCGGTTGAGGCGAAGATCCCGATCTCGGTGCCGACATAGAGCCACCCGGCCTTGGTCGGGTGGCGTGCGACGCCGCGGATGGGAGCGTCGGGAAGGCCGGTCGCGCCCGAGCCGGTGATGTCGGTCCAGGTGAGGCCGCCGTCGGTCGTGCGCCAGAGGTTGTCGGTGCTGAATCCGCCCAGGGCGGCGTAGACGATGCTGGGATTGGCCGGGTCGACCACCAGCCGGGTGACGTATCGGTTGGGGAGGGGGTTGACGCTCGCGTTGTCGTCGATGGTGGTCCAGGTCGGATTGGTCACAAGCCCGTTGGTGGTCTTGAAGATCTTGCCGTTGTTCTGTGCAACCCAGATGATCGAGGAATTCCCCTTGGCGACCGCGATGGCGCTGATGTTGTCGTCCCCGGCGGGCTTGATCGCCGCCCATGTGGGGGTCGTGTTCTTGACGTTGTTGCTCCGCCAGAGGCTGCGGCCCCCGGCGAGCATGCGCGTGTTGGTGTTGGGGTCGAGGATGAAGGGGGCGATGAAGTTGGCGTTGGTCCCGGCGTCGGTGAGGCCGCTGGTGATGTACCCGGCGCTCGCCCCGCCGTTGGTCGAGCGGTGGATCTGGAGCGTGATGTACTCGCCGTAGATGTAGTTGTGGTCGGCGGTGTCGATGGCGCAGAAGCCCCCGTCACCACCGAAGGGGACGGTGGCCAGGTCGGAGGCTGGATCGAGCAGCAGGCTGCCGTTGTCCTGCGTCCCGCCGTAGATCCTTCCGGTCGTGCCGTTCCCCGCCGCGCCGTAGAACTGCGTCGTGCGGTAGGTGTTGTCGAGGCGGGCCCAGCCGTCCCCCCCGGTCGCCGCGTAGATGTCGTCGGTGCGGTAGGTGGAACCGTCGGTGGTGATGTAGACGCGGCGGTTGGAGCCGCCGTTGAAGCCCGGGTCGGCCACGGCGAACTGGATGTCCGGGTGGGGATCGATCGTGTTGATGTAGCCACCCGAGATGTCCTGGATCGTCACGCCCCCGTCGGTCGAGCGGACGACGTTGCCGCCGCCGGTGACCAGGACATTGGGGTTGGTGGGATCGACCCAGAGCAGGCCGCAGTACCAGGAATTCTGCGTGGAGCCCGACGCGGTCACCATCGTGTAGTTCTTGCCGCCGTCGGTCGACTTGTAGATCTTGCCGTCCCCGCACGAGCCGTAGACGATGTTCGGGCTCGAGCGTGCGTATTCGAGGCTGATGCGCCAGCCAAAGTCGTTGCGGTAGTCAAGGCCCGGCGCGGTGGTCCACGAGGAGCCGGTGCTTCCCGACCACAGCGCACGGTGGAACCACTCGCCGGTGGTGAAGTTGTAGTCGATGACCGAGGCGACGCACTGCGAGCCGTTGGAGGGGTTGAAGTTGACGTCGTACCCGCCCTGCGCGCCGTAGACGGTCGCGAAGCTGGCGCCGCCGTTGATCGTCCTGAGAATGCCCCCGTACCGCTTGCCCACCAGGACGATGTTGGGGTTGGTGGGGTGCACGGCGATCGAGACGACGGTGTCCCACCCGGTCGTGCTGGTGAGGAAGTTCCAGGTCGCGCCGCCGTCGGTCGACTTGAAGATGCCCACGCCGCCGATCGCGTCGCCGTTGAAGACGCCCTCGCCCGTGCCCGCGTACATGATGTTGGGGTCCGAGGGGGCGATCGCCATCGCGCCGATGGCGAGGTTCTTCATCCTGTCGTTGACCGGCCGCCACTGATAGCCCCCATCCTCGCTGTACCAGATGCCGCCCGAGACCGCGCCCGCCCACATGCGGTTGGTCTGCGTCGGGTGGATCACCAGCGACCGCGTGCGGCCGCCGATGTTCTGGGGGCCCCGCTCGCGCCAGCTCAGCGCGTTGATGCCCGCGTTGCGCGGAGCACTCCCGAGCGTCACCTGCGCCTGGTGTGCGATCATCGCCTCTCGCTGCGCGAGTGCACGCTGGAACGAACCGGGCCTGATCTCTCCGTGCTCATCGAGCCTGGCGAGCCTGCGCCACTGGTATGCACGGTCGGGTCCTGAGGCCTTGGGGAGCTTCCCGGCCACGGCGGGGGCAACCCACGAGGCGCGCATGGGTTCGCCCTCGTCCTGGCGTGGAGGCTGCGATGTGCACGATGCCAGCCCGGCGAGGGCGATCAGGAGGCAAGGCTGGAAGATCGGCGTCGAACGCATGTAAACGGCCTCGATGTCGGTGTGCACGGAACACTCAAGAAAGACCGCCGGGCGACGTGCCCGGCGGGTCGAAAAGCAGTTCGGTCTTGCGTCATGCTACCACGGGATGTGCAGCGCTCCAAACCCGTCTCTGCTCACACCGCCTGCGAGAGATTCTCCATCTCCCACGCGTGGCCCGGACGCCAGTAGTACCGGATGAGTTCACCGGTCTCCGACGCTCCCACCAGGTTGATCTCGGCCTGGTCGGTCGTGATGCCGCGGACGGGGCCGGCGGGGGCCAGGGCGCCCGTGACCTCATCGCTCAGGACGGCGATCGACCAGGTGTCCATGCCCGGGGCCCACCAGTACACGCTCAGGCGGCCCAGGTCATCGACGCCCGCGATGTTCATCGCGCCCCAGGGGGTGACGAAGCTGCTGACGGTGATGCCGTTGAGCTTGGGGCCCGCCACCAGCGAGGTCAGGTCGCTGGTCTGCCACTGGCCGCCGGGGACCCACCAGGTGGCCAGGAGGTTGCCCCCGCTGTCGACGCCCGCGAGGTTGATCGCGCCCCAGGAGGTAAGGAAGGGCGTCAGGCCGCCGTTGAGCGCTGGCGCGCCGGTGAGCGCGCTGAGATTGTCCTCGCGCCACAGCGACATGCCCTGCGCGAACCAGAGCGCACGGATCTGCCCGTTCTGGTCAA
>DATGXW010000257.1:0-6369 GCA_035298585.1 Phycisphaerales bacterium | reverse complement strand
ATGTGCTGTCGCGCGACTGGCCGAGCAGGAGCCGCAGGCGAACGCTCGGGAGGGGTGAGCCGCCGGCGGCGGGCAGACGCAGGGTGAAGCCCGCGGCCTCGGTGGAACCCTTGATATGCGAAGCAAGCGTGGCGTGGAGCGCCTGGGGATCCGCACAGAAGGCATGGCGTGCTGGGGCGCCGTCGGGGGCCGCTTCCGTGGCGGCGTCACGCGCGGGCCTGGCGACCCGCTCGGCCGTCGCCCGTTCGGCATCCTCGGCCCAGAGGTGAAGGAACTCCCCCGTCCAATTGGCGTGCAGCACGATCTTCAACGAGAGGCTCCGGAGGGGCGAGGGTGCAGCGCCGACGCGCCGCGCGTCACCGCCAGGGGACATGGAGTCCAAGGGTCTTGAGAATGAGGGCGCAGGGACTCGAACCCTGGACCAACGGCTTAAAAGGCCGATGCTCTACCAACTGAGCTACGCCCTCCAGGGAACCCACACTCCCGTCTTGGGAATCGGGGTGCCTCAGGAACGCGGATGATAGGCGCACACCCGATTCCGTTCGGCGATGGGTGCCTGTCGACCCCGATGCCGGCACGGGTATTTCGTACGGGAAGGTGCTGTCGGATGCCTACCGAATTCCATCCGACCTGCTTTGTGAAACTCACAAAGTCCGTCCCCGAGCAACGGTGTTCGCACGATGGGAACACCCGCAAGGTAAGTGCGTACTATCCACAGCGGAGATTGGACCGCTCAGAGCGATCCGGTGCGTGCACCGAAGCATCCAACGGTCCGCGGCCGACGTGAGTCGGCGGGCGAGGCGCCCGGGGGCGATGAGCGACGCTCGAACTGAATCAACCACCCAGGACATGCAACGGGAGACAGCCATGAATGGTTTGGCGCGGTCGAAGTCTGTGCACACGATGGGGATGATGCTCGCGGCGGCGGGGCTGATGCTCGGCGGGTGCCAGACGGCCCAGCCCAGCGATCGTGTGGATCCGTATTCACGTCCGGGGAACGGTGCTCTGAACGATCCGGCGGTCAGCCCGCGGACGCTCCTTGAATTCGCCGACCAGGTCACGATGAACCTGGCCGACCGGCTGCCCCGGGTCCCCGAGATCGGAAGCGCCCCCGCGAAGGTCGTCATCGCGGTCGGGGACATCACCAACCGCACCAGGACGCCTTCGAGCGATTTCCTGGGCATCCGCAGCCAGATCTTCACCGACCTTGTGAACAGCAACGTCCAGCAGCACGCGGTGATCCTCGAGACGCTGGAGACGATGGACGGCCAGGTGAACCGGTATGCACAGCACGGCGGGGCGGACCGTCTTGACGAGGGCACGCGCGGGACGCTGGAGTCGGCCCGGTACGACCCGGCGATCACCTACATCCTCAACGGCGAGTTCACGGAGATCAGCCGCGACGCGGGGCGCGACTCGACGTACGTCTTTAACTGGCGGCTTGTGAATCTCAAGTCAAGCGCGGTGGTCTTTGCCGACCGCATCACGTCCACGCAGGTCAGGACGCGCTGAGATGGATCAGGCCGGTCGGGAGAGTCCAGGAATGTTGACGTGCGTGCGAATCCTCGGAGCGGGCTTGATCCTCGCGGCGTGCGTGTTGCCCGCCGGGTGTGCCTCCGCCAGCGCGAGCGCAAGTTCGCGACTGACGGCCCGCGACATCTTTGAGGCGGGCGACGAGATCCGCCAGTCGCTGGGGGAGAGCCCGTGGCTGGTGAATCGCGATTCGGCGTCGCCCCCGATTCGGCTGGGCGTCTCTTCCGCCGTCAACAAGTCGGCCGATCGCCTCGCCGCGAGCGACTGCTGGGCTTTCACCGCGATGGTCATCTACGACGAATCCATCCAGCAGCTCTTTGAACAGCGCGCGGTGCGTCTGTACCTGCCCGAAGACACGGAGAAGACGCTCCGTTCGATGGGACTTGCGCCCGATGGACGGATCGCGCCGGGGCTGGGCATTGACAGGACCAACCCCACGCACGTGCTGCGTGCAGAGATCCGTTCCCTGGCCCGCCAGGGCGCTGCCGAGGGCAAGGTGAGTGATGAGCGGCTTGATGTGAACCTGATCGACTACCGCATCACCGAGTTTGAGTCGAGCAAGGTCGTGTGGGCCAAGACCGTCCGGGTCTCGCGAGAGGCCCGGGGCACCGTCGCGGATTGAATGTGCCGGAGTTCGCCGGCCGGGGGGGACGATTGAGCCATGGGACGATGCGTCGCGAGCTCGCTGATCAGGCGGTCAGGCACACCGGGGCCGTGCGCCCGCGTGCTCACCGCCGCGCTGCTGATCTTCGGCGGTCTGGCGGGCGGGTGCAGCTACAAGCGAGATGAGTCGGCCGTGCTGCTCGCCGAGCGCGGACGGTTCGGGCTTGCACGTGAACGCGTCGCGGCCAGCGCCACCGACGACCCCGAGAGCCGCAATTTCATCCTCGACCAGATGAAGCTGGTGGCGATGGGATTGGCCGAGGGCGTCCCCGACATCGTCGAGCCGACGGCCGACAGGCTCTACGACCGGCTCAGGACGCAGGGCCTCAACGACGACAACCGCTTCGCGCAGGTGATGCTCACCGAGGGGGCGGTCAAGATATACAAGGGCGACCCCTTCGAGCAGGCCCTGGCGTACTACAACATCGCCCTGCTCGACGGCGTGAAGGGCGACTGGGGAAACATGCGGGCCGCATCGCAGCAGTCCCTCTTTCTTCTGCGGGATTTCAGCAAATCGCTCCAGGAGAGAGGCGGCGCTGCGACATCCAGGGCTGATTCATCGGGCGGCGGGGGCGGTTCATCGCGCGGGGCGGGATCAACCCCGGCGGAAGAGTCGAGCGAGCAGGTGGCGCTGGTTCGCGCTGCGGCCAGGGCGGAGCAGGAGGGTAAGTCCGGGGACGCACTTGGCATTGATTACACGCCCATCGCGTCGGACTTTGAGATCGGGTACATCCTCAAGGCGATCGCGGCCCGTCAATTGGGTGAACGCGAGGACATGCAAGAAGCCGTGGCGACGCTCAAGCAGATCGCCCCGCGACTGAACACCGTCGCCGACCTCATCGCCACGGGGTCTTACAACACGGTCTTCGTGGTTGATTTCGGCATGGCCCCCGAGAAGTACGGCACCGGGCCTGACAACGCGATCGCGGCCCGCGCTGCGGTCACGCCCAGCGACGACTCGGCGCTTGCGATCACCGTCTCACCGGGGGCTTCCTCAGGGGGCTCACCCGCACCGCAGGCCTCGACCTGGCCGGTGGTGACCGACGTCAACCGCATCGCCACCAGCACGCGCTGGGCGAATCTCGAGGATGTCCGTGTCGCCAAGAGCAACATCGGCTCGGTGCTGCTGGCGGGGGGACTCATCACCGCCGTGGCGGCCGACGACGACAACCACACGCAGCAGATGGTCGGCGTGATCCTCGCGGGCGTGGGCGCTCTGATGAAGGCAACCAGCAGCGCCGACACCCGGCACAACGAGCTTTTTCCCCAGCGAACGTACATCGCGCTGGCGGACCTGGCCCCGGGCTTCAGCCGCGTTGAACTCTCGGTCCCCGGCTCCACGCTGGTTTTTCCGCAGCTCCCCGTCGCACAGACCGGTGGGACAACGCTCCACTATGTCCGGATGCCCACGCGAGCCGAACCCTGGGCGATCGCCGAGCAGTTGCGGTACAGCAACGACGTCTCGGGAGATCCCTACGTGCTCGGCGGGGGCTCGGCCGACGCGATGATGGTGATCCCCTACATCTTGGGCGGGCGCGACGTGCGCACGCCGTCGCTCGATGTCCTGCGCTCCTGCCAGAACGCGGGATTCCTGCGGGGTTTGAGCCTCGACGACCTCCAGCAACTCTACCGCGACGAGGGCATCGAGGTCGCCGGGACGATGTCGTCCATCGACGCCACGGGACTCCACGTGCTCGACGGCGGAACATGGCTCTACACGCCCCTGCCGGGGAGCACGGGATTCAAGCGGCTTTTTTACGGCGAGCACGAGCCGTACAGGCCGCGTTCCAAACGCGTCAAGGAACTTCACGAGCAGATCGCAGATGAGCTCGGGGCGCGACGTCGTGTGCAGGAACAAGCCCCCTCGGCACGCGTCGAAGGTGGGGGCGCAACGTGGAACGAGCAGGGCGCTGACCGCGGGGTCGTCAGCGAGGTATTCCATGGTTCGCGCTGATCAGCCGCCCGAGCGCGGCCCGACCACGGCCGCAGCACGGCCAAAGCGCGGCCCATGTGCGGGCCGAATGCGGTCGGCATCTGCAAGAGGCTTCTGGGCAAGAGAACACGCGCGGGGCATCACGGCTGGTGTACCGCGTTCAACCATACGGAGCAGAACATGAAGCTGGGAATCAAGGCTGGTTCAGTGTGTGCAGCGCTCTGCACACTCGTCGCGGGGGCCATTTCAGGGTGCGACACCACGCGCGCGCCCTACGCCCCGGGGGGTGATCCTCTCCCCTCGAGCAACTACCCCAAGGTCGCGTTCCTCGACAAGGAACTGACCGGGATGCTGGTCGTGGATCCCAGCACGGTCGTGGTCGATCGTCCCGAGGGAAGGCCGATCAAGGTCACCGTGCCGATGCGGTCGGTCGCGGACCACGCGATGAAGCTCCAGTACCAGTACGTCTGGCGTGATGCACTCGGCAGGCCGGTGGGCAACCCCAGCGGCTGGCGGTACGTGGTCGTCGAGCCGCGTGTGCAGGTCGCGATGCAGGCCAACGCGGCGACGATGGACGCCGTCGAGTGGCGGCTTGAGATCCGCTTTGACCGCTGAGGCGGCGCGGGAGCGGGCGGCTGAAATGCGTGTCGCGGTGGTTCGTTCCATCGGTAGAACAGCGTCCAGGTAAAGGACGCCAATTGAGGTGGATCATGAAGCGCTCGGGTCTTGACGTTGGTCGTTCGATCTCGCAGGTGTCTTCGCGCCGCGTGCGTGGGCTTGCCGCGGTCATCGCAAGCGCCGGCACGCTCATGTGCATCGCGTCCACGGCCCTGGCACAGAAGGCGGCTCCCCAGCCCCTCGAGCCGTACGTGGAGCCCCAGCTCGACGTCGGGCTCTGGTCGCAGGTCTACCAGCTCGCCAACCGTCCGCGGCTCCTGGTGCTGTGCGGGTACGGCACGAGCCGGCATCAGGCCATGGACCCCGCGCAGGTGCTGAGCAACCTCGATTCGACGGCGGTGACGCACAAGATCCGCTCGGCGCTCATCGGCGAGCTCAACGCCGCCGGCGCCGACATCGAGCTGGTCGACGACAACGCGCTGCGGTCGGTGATGACCCGGCTCAAGGACAACCTGAATCTCTCGGGCGATCTTGAGGCGGGGGAACTCCTCAAGCAGCAGCTCGGGGCCGACCAGCTCATCCTCGTCCGGCTCGTCGAGTCCGGGCTTGCCGGGTCTCCCTTCTCGGTGATCGTCGAGTCGAGCGACCTTGCACGCGGCCGCGCGGGCGGAACCTTCCCCTTTGACTGGAAGGGCGGGACCGACGTGATGAACATCAAGGCCAACGCACGTGCGGTGGCGATCAAGTTCGTCAACGACTTTGCGCTCCGCGTCAACCACCCCGTGCGATACACCGCGCAGGTCTTCGGCGCACGCACGGTCGAGCTGCAGCGTGCGACGCTCGAAGGCCTCAACGGGCTTTCGGGCCTGCGCGGGCAGGTGCGGACCCGCACGAGCGGGGTCACCAAGGACACCGTCACTGGCGAGGGCGATGCGTTCACGGAGTACGAACTGACTTTCGTTCGCGGCAGCGACGCCGACCCCACGCAACTCCTCGCCGACATCACCGAGATCCTGCGGTCGAGGTACAACATCGCCGTCGAGCCCCGGCAATCCGAGGGTGGTCGCCTGGCCTTCCGGGTGAGCCCCGGCAAGGGCGGCGTCGCCGCGCCCAGCGCCGCGACGCCGGTGCAGCCCGCGCCCGTGACTTCCGCGGCACCCGCGGCCTCCCCCGCCTCCCAGCCCGTCGAGGTTGAGCGGGATGCTTCGGCCGCGGCGAGCGAACTCAAGCAGCTCTATGCACAGCGCGGTTCGCCCCGCATCGTCGTCATGATCAACCGCGCGGCCACGATCCAGGAGTACAGCGACTGGCGTTCGGCCGGCTCGGGCGCCGACACCGTGGTTGTCATCGGGAGCGGCTCCGCGACGACCGCCGAGCCCGGCAAGGCCGTCGAGGGTGAGCAGTTCATCGACCCGCGTTCGCTTGATCTCTGGGCCCGCCAGGTCGAGCAGGCGGTCTCCAACACGCTGAGCGGGGAGTACGGGCTGACGCAGCAGATCTCCCCTGATCTTGCGCGTGCATCCATGCTCGCGGGCGTCGACAACGGCCAGCGTTTCATGGGGGCGGACCAGCTCCTGGGCATGCTCCGCAAGGAAGACGTCGCCGACATCGCGATCGTGGGG
>DATGXW010000256.1:0-10476 GCA_035298585.1 Phycisphaerales bacterium | reverse complement strand
AAGCACCTGCCGATGCGCAAGGTCACCTGCGACGGCGCCGGCGCGATCAACTCGACCGCGCTCGACATGGCCAAGTGGCTCAACATGCTCCTGGCCGGGGGCGAGGTCAACGGCAAGCGTTTCGTCTCGCAGGCCATGCTGGCGGAGATGTGGAAGCCCCAGATCAAGATGGGTGGAGACTCGAGCTACGGCCTGGGCTGGATGCTCTCGAACTGGAACGGCAAGCGCGTCGTCGAGCACGGCGGCAACATCGACGGCTTCTTCACGGCCTGCGGGATGCTCCCCGACGAGAAGCTCGGCGTCATCTGCATGGGAAGCCTGACGTACGCCCCCCTGCAGGGTGAAGTGCTCCCATTGGTCTGGGAGACCTTCTTCCCCCAGCCGGCGCCGGTCGCGGGGGCGATGCCCTCGCCCGCGCAGCTTGAGGAGTATGTGGGCCCGTACCAGGCGGAGTTCCTTCCCGGCTCACCCAACGCGACGGTGAACATCAAGGATGGCAAGCTGCACATCGATGTGCCCGGACAGTTGAACTTTGAACTCCTCCCTCCGGATGAGAACGGCAGGTGGGCCTTTGCGATGGTTCCGCAGCAGATCCAGGTCCGCTTTGATCGCGCTGGCGGCAAGGTCTCCGGCGCCACGCTCTTCCAGGCGGGGGCAGAGATCGAGATGCCGCGGATGAACCCCGACGGCACCCGGCTGATCCCCGAAGCCGCCGCCCCCTACACCGCTGCGCAGCTCGGCGACTTCACCGGCACCTACTTCTTTGAACCCACCCAGACCGAGTGGAAGGTGATCGTCAAGGACGGCAAGCTCGCCGTCGACGTCCCCAAGCAGCGCATCTTCAACCTCCGGTGGCCCGACGCCGACGGGAAGTGGAAAGTCCAGTTCCTCCCCGCCATGTGCCGCTTTGACCGCGACGCCTCGGGCAAGGTCGTCTCCATGACCTGGTTCCAGGGGGGTGAGAGCACCCTGAAGCGCACCGCCGAGGCGGAGGTCATCGCGCTCCCGAGCATCGACGACGTGATGGCCCTGCGTGCAAAGTCCGCCGATCCCCAGAAGCTCCGCGCCATGGGCAACATCGTGGCGCAGGGCAAGGTTCGATTCATCAACCAGGGCGTCGGCGGCGAGTTCACCGCGGTCTCCAACGCCGACGGCCGCTGGGTGCAGGACCTGCGCATGGGCGTCTTTGGCGTCATCCGCGGGTCTTACGATGGCCAGAAGGCCTGGTCAGAGTCCGTTGGCGAGAAGTTCACCGAGGTCACCGGCGAACTGCTCGAAGAGTCCCGCCGGGCTGGTTCGGCCTTCGCCTCCCTCGACCTGCGGTCCCAGTTCGATTCCGTGGAGGTCGTGGACCTCCGCGACGAGGGCGGCGCCAAGGTCATCGTCATCAAGGGCAAGCTCAACAAGCCCGAGAAGACCGTCACCCAGTACCTCGACTCCAGCACGGGCCTGCCGATCCGCGAGGAAACGAGTGTGCTGCTCCCCGGCTACGGCCGGCTGCCGATGAAGATGATCTACGGCGATTATCGGGACGTCGAGGGCGTGATGCTCCCCTTCAGCGTCACGATGCAGACCGACGCCAACGGCTCGATCGAGATGAAGGTTGACAAGATCACCCCGCGCTGGGAAGAGTCTCCCACCCTGTACACGATCAAGTCGACCGAAGTCTCGTGGTAACCACGGCCAGACGTTCCCCGATCCGATTCCATGTGCACCCACGCAGGCGGGGCCCCCAAGCGGCCCCGCCTTTTCCTTCCATAGAGAAGCTCTGCGCGCACACCGGTTCTCGACGGCGTGACCTCTTCTCCATGTTGCCCAGCCCGCACAACCGGCCCAGACCGCGCGACCGATAGACCCTGCACACCCGGTCCCATCGTTCACCTCAGTCCGCACACGACGACCGATCCAGGCCCCCCGCACAGCCGATGAGAACCATGCGTGTTTCCGGGCGGGGCCCGGGAAGACCGTGTAACTCCGTTCGGGCCATTCTGCGAGGCGTCCAAGAGTGGATAAATCGAGTCTCATCGGACTGCTGATCGGGTGCATCTGCCTCGGCTACGTGGCGTGGCACGGGTCGCATGGCCACCTCGAGATGTTCTACTCCGAGGAAGGCGTCTTCACGGTTATCGGCGGCTCGATCAGCGTCGTGTTCATGGCCCTGCCCCTGGACAAGGTTCTTTCGCTCCCGGCGTACCTGAAGAAGTTCCTCCTGCACAAGGGCAAGAGCCCGGCGGAGGTCATCAAGATCATCAACACGTTCAGCGAGAAGGCCCGCCGCGACGGCATCCTGGCGCTCGAGGCCGAGATCGCCAAGATCGACGACAAGTTCCTCTCCTCGGGCCTCAAGATGGCGGTCGACGGCGTGGACCCCTCGGCGATCGAGTCGACGCTGCGGATGGAAGTGCTGGCGATGCAGGACCGCCACAAGGCCGGCAAGAAGCTCTTTGACCTCGTCAAGGTGTACGGCCCGGCGTGGGGATTGGTCGGAACGCTGATCGGGCAGATCGGCATGTTCGGTCAGCTCGGCTCGGGCGACGTCGGCGCCATGGGAAAGATGCTCGCGCTGGCCGTCGTGGCGACCATGTACGGAACAGTGCTTGCCAACGCGGTCGCGGGACCGATCGGGGACAAGCTGGCGCTCCGCTCGGGGGAAGAGATCCTGACCAAGGAAATGATGCTCCAGGGCATCCTCTCGATCCAGGCGGGTGACAACCCACGCGTGACCTTCGACCGCATGCTGGCCTTCGTCCCGCCCAACGGGCGTGCCAAGCTCCAGGCCGCGGCGGCCTGAGCAGTGAGCGAGTAGTCCGGGGTCCGGAGTTTGCAGCGAGCAGTTCGCTGTTCGCAGTTCGCAGCGAGCAGCGAGCAGCAAACGGCGAACGGCGAACGGCGAACAGCGTTTGCGGTCATCCAGGGTGGAACATGAGCGAGCACGAAGAGCACGGGCACGGTGAAGAACACAAAGGTGGCCACGGCGGCGGAGGCCACGGCGGGCACGGTGGCGGTCACGGCGGCGGAGGCCACGAAGAGCACGAAGGCGTGCCGGAGTGGATGATCTCGTTCGCCGACAACACGGCCCTCATGATGGGTCTGTTCGTGATTCTGCTCGCCCTGAACATGGGTCCCAAGGGCTCGGGCGCGGCCGACGGCGCGGCCGCAAGCTCCGCCGCGACCGCGCAGGAGGCCGCGATGGCCGACTTTGCCATCGAGCTGCGCGAAGCCTTCAACAACCCCGTCGACATCAACTCGACCGACCCGCGCGAGCAGCCGCTGGTCAAGCGTCTGCGCGAGAAGTCGACCGGCAGGACGCAGGATACCGGGCCGGCCAAGACCGGGCCCGAATCCAACGCCATCAAGCCCACCGAGTACTCGGCCATCGGCGGCCAGATCCCCTTCGACGACGGCTCGGCCGTGCTCAGCCCCACCGGCAAGCAGCGGATCGCCGACATCGCCGCCAAGGTCGGACAGCTCCGCTACACGATCGAGGTCCGCGGGCACACCACCCCCTCCGAGACGATGCGCAACGAAACCCGCTCGCGCCAGCTCAGCTACGAGCGTGCGATGGCGGTCGCGCAGGCGCTCGCCGTGCAGGGCGTCCCCTGGCGGCAGATGCGCGTCGTCGCATGCGGCGACTCCGAACGAATGGTCGCTCGCACCTACGACCGCGATGAAGAGCGACAGAACCAGCGTGCCGAGGTTATCCTGACCAAGGACCTCGTGGCCGAGGATCCCTATGCACGCGAGGTGAACCGCTCCAACGCGGCGAGCCCCACGCACGAGGATCCCGACTCGAACGCGGGACACCACTGACGCACGTCCGCATTCCGGCGCTACATCCTGCGCACCGCGGCCCGCACCGGGCTCGCATCAAACCCCTCGAGCGCCAGTGGCATCGCGGTGAACTCGTACACCGCGCCCGCCTCAAGATCTCTCAGCACGAGCCCCTCGATGATCGCGATCCCATGCCGGAGGATCGCACGGTGTGCTTCGAGGTCCTTGGATGAAAACAGGTCCACGCTGGGCGTATCCACGCCGATGGTGATCACGCCCCGCGACGCGAGCAGGTCCACAAGCTCGACCGACAGTCCCGCGAAGTCCTCGTTGAACACCTCGACCCCATCGAACGTGCCCGTGCGCACCAGGGCGATGGGCGTCGAGACCGAGGAAGCGCCGGGAGCATCCTCGATCCGTACCCGACGCCCGCGTTCAACCCCGGCCTCGATCACCGTGCACGGACCGTGGTAGTGCCGCAGCGGCATCGCCTCGATCGAGGGCGCACCCACGCCGTAATGATTCGGACCATCGGCGTGCGTGCCCAGGTGCACCGTCGTGTGCAGCGTGCTCAGCGTCACCGACGCCCCCTTCTCAAGCTCGCACAGCACCTGGCGCGTCGGGGGCGTATCCCCCGGCCAAACCTTGGTGGCGCGGGTAATGACCGGCGAAAGGTCGATCAGACCCGGCAGGTGGATCGGCGCCGGCTTACCCGCAGACAGCTCATGGATGAGGGGCGCTGCGTGCCGCTCGACGCACTCGCGCCACGATCGCTCATCAAGCCCGTGCGAGATGGGGAGCCGCCGTCCCACTTCGGTGACGATGCGGTCGAGCATGTCGCCGCGGCGGCGCGCCTCGGTGTACGGCACGGTCGAGAAGCTCACGAGGTTGTAGCGGGGCGTCACCTCGTGCTCAAACCGCTCATGGATCGCCTGTTCAAGCTTCTTGTGATACCGGAACTCGGGCGATCCCACCCTGTCGCGCATCTCGATGAAGTTCTCAATCGCCATGTCGGCGATCGAGTCGGCGTTTGGCTTGCGGTCCGCGAAGTACCGCTCGACCGCCTCGGTCTGATCGTCCGTGCTTTCAAGTTCGCGCGAGAGGGAGATGACATCCTCAAAGGCCGCGTTCATGCCCTGTCCATAGAAGGGAACGATGGCGTGTGCAGCGTCGCCCAGCAGCACGACCTTGCCCCCCCGGTGCCAGGGTGCACATCGGACGGTGACGAGTGAACTGGTGGGATTGCGGAAGAAGTCGTCGACCAGCGTGGGCATGTGCCCGACCGCGTCCGGGTACTCCGCGGTGAAGAATTCGTGCACACGCTCGCGCTCGGCCCTCGTGGGCTGAGCCGATGGATCAATCCCCCGCCGCGTGCTGAATGAACCTTCGAGTCCCGCGAAGGAATGTTCGCCCTCAAAGGGCCAGAAGAGCGTGCTCGTGAAGCTGCCGTCGGTGTTCGGAAGGGCGATCATCATCGCCCCCCCCCGCGGCCAGATGTGCAGTGCATTGACCCGCATCTGGCCCGCCGCCTCGGGGGGGATCGAGAGCTCCTTGTACCCATGGCCCAGGTACGACTGCGAATAGTCGAATCGGTCGGTCTTCTGCATCGCCATCCGCACCGCCGAGAACGCCCCGTCTGCGCCGACGATCAGGTCGGCCTCGACCCTGACCATCCCAGTCCCCCCGCGCGCAAAGATCGCCGCCGGCGCGGCAAAGTCGATATCCGCGCACGGGTGGTCGAAGTGGAAGTTCACGCTCTTCTCGCGCGCCGCCGCATGGATCAGCGCCAGGTTCAGCCCGCCGCGCGAGAATGAGTTGATCGCGTCGGAAGGGTTCTTGCTGTACGGGACGTAGATCGTCGATCCATCCTTTGCGTGGACCATCCGGCCCGGCATGGGGATCGCGTGCCCTTCGAGGATCTCCCTGTCAAGGCCCACCGAGGCGAGCCCGGCGATGCCGCGCGCAGAGACCGCAAGGTTGATCGACCGGCCTCCGACGTAGCCCCTGGCGCGCGGATCGCCGCGTCGCTCGTAGACGCTCACGCGCCACCCCCGCCGCGCCAGCGATACCGCGAGGAGGGAGCCCGCAAGACCGGCACCGACGATCACGACGTGCTTCGACATGCCGCAAGCGTATCGACGCCGGTCACCCCTCGCCTCAGCCACACTTCAGTCCTTTCCTTGACATCCGGGCTTTTCGGTACACTGCGTGCATGGCTGATTCGGCGCGGATTCACTCGGTCCAGGTCCTCCAGGAGGTCAAGGCAGCCCTCCTTGATTTCGTCAAGGAGGCGTCGCTCGCGATCACCTCGGTCGACTCGGACGTCCAGCGGACGGGGCTCTGGCTGACGACCGACCGTCCCACGCACTGGAAACATGAAGTTCGCAAGCAGGAGGAAGCCGTCGAGGCCGCCAAGGCCGAGATCCGCCGCA
This sequence comes from Phycisphaerales bacterium, assembly GCA_035298585.1. GTDB lineage: Bacteria > Planctomycetota > Phycisphaerae > Phycisphaerales > UBA1924 > JAEUJB01. Next base: position 4,273 of record DATGXW010000256.1, on the reverse strand, counting down.
AGGAACTCGCCGCGTTCCCCAACCCGGCCGACACGGTGCTCGAACGCAAGGCTCTCAAGAGAGCCAAGGACCGGCTTGAACAGGCCAATGTCAAGCGCGACCGGGTCCGCAAATGGGTTGCGACCTGGGAGCGCGAGAGCATGGCCTTCAAGGGCGGGTGTGCACCACTCAACGAGATCCTCCACCGCGACATACCGCAGGCAATCTCCCGGCTTGAGAAGATGATGGCCTCGCTCGAGGAGTATTTCCGCATGGCCGCCCCATCGACGGATGGCGCAGCGAACGGCCTGAACGCGGCCTCGGCATCGATGGCGCGAACCCAGGACGACGCGGACGCCCCCAATGATGACAGGCCCGGCGACCTGCGCCGGTTCATCCCCATGCCCGAGGAGCGGGTTCTTGAACCGACCATCGAGCTCCCGCCCCTCGAATGGAACGCGGGCACGCCATCGGCGGAAGATCAGCGCGTGCTCGCGCGGCTCGATGTCGCGGGCACACACCCGCCAACCGATCAGACGCTCGCGGTCTCGTGGCGGGCGACGCGCCTGGACAAGGTCTATCTCGTGCGGCTCGACCCCGTGATCGGGGGCGGTTCGAGGGATTCAGGGTGGTACATCGGCCCCGTTGAAGACCCCCGGACGATCGGTGGCACCCGTGTGTGCACCATCAGGGAGGTCCTCGACCGCGTCCCTTCGCTCGCGCCGCTTCTTTCCTGCAACATCGGAACACTGGCGGTGCTCCAACGCGGGAGCATCAAGAACGTGCTTGACCCCCATGACCGGGAGTTGTGGATCACGCCGGTCTGAACCACCACATTCATCATCCCACCTCACGCCACGCCACGCCACGCCGTCAAGGATCGATCATGAGCGTACAAGTCGCCAAGACCAACCTCCTCGACGCCGTCAAGGTGCTCAACGAGCGCTGGGAGCGGGCCAAGCAGGTCTGGGAAGACCAGGCGGCCCGCGATTTTCAAACCCAGGTGATCGAGCAGATCGAGCCCAAGGTGCGCGCGGCGATCAAGGGGTTTGACCAGGTGGGAGAACTCATCCTCCTGGTTCGGCGCGAGTGCGGGGACGACTATCTTTCCTGACCGGCCATCGTTCCTGTTGAAGCGGTGTCTGCTGAACAGACCTCCTACAGGACACTGACGCCCAGGCCCCGGCCATCGATCGCGAACTCAAAGCAACGCGCCAGTGCGTTGGGAGGCTTGGCGGAGAGCATCGCACGCACACGGCGTGCGTCGGTCGCGGAGCGGGCGATCATGTACAGGAATCCGCCTCCACCCGCCCCGGGCATTTCATATCCGCTCAGCCGCGGCGCGAGCGGCTTGAGGATCGCCTCGATCTTCGGGTTGGTGGAGCCGGGATCCAGGCGTTTTTTGTATTCCCAGTTGGCCGCGATACACATGGCGAATTCGTCGACATCACCCGCGGCGATGCACGACGCGGTGCGTTCGGCCAGGTCCTTGAGTGCGTGCAGCACGCCAAGGGCCTCACGATCCCGCGCAAGGTAGCGGGAGACGACCTTCTGAAGAATGTCACGCGCGAGGCGGCGCTGGCCGGTGTAGTACAGCACCGATCGCTCGGCAAGCTCGCGCGACATCGCCTCGCTCATCGCGATCGGCGTGGTGTGCGGCGTCTGGTCCTCTCCAGCGCGGGTCCTGTTGATCTTCACGCCCGGCGTGATCCCGCCGACCTGGTCCTGCCACCCCCCGGCGGTCGACATCATCTGTTCGAGCACACTCGTCCTGCGGATGATCGACGCGTGCTCGATCGCGCGCCCGACGACCCGGTCCAGGCACGCCAGTATCGCCGCGCCGAGCACCGAACTTGTTCCAAGGCCCGAGCCCTTGGGAAGCGCGGAGAAGACCGTGAGATCAAGCCCTCCCCCGAATCGCTTCAGCCACGCGTCAAGGCCGCTGGAGGCCCTGGAAGGCGTGACGCCCGAGAGCACCATCGCCGCCTTGGGGAGCGCTGCCCAGTCGGAGGGATCGTCGTACGCCATCGCCTCGCGCGCCGTCCTGATCGTCACGCTCCGGCCAAGATCGACGCTGCTCAGGCGGATCGTGCGGTCTTCGGTCCGGCGTGCGATCACCTGCACCGGAAACTGGCCGTTGAGCGTGATGGCCATGTTGACGACCGTGCCGCCGAGCTCGTTGCACACCGGGGGCGTGTCGGACCACCCTCCCGCCAGATCGATCCTCACGGGGGTTGTGACCCACACCACCTCGTCTGGCCTGATCGCCGCGCGCGGCGGCGCGGAGGGAAGCTTGACATCCGTGTGCACACCGCGGCCCACGGCCTCAAAGGCCTGGCGCATCGCCGCACGTGCGGCGCGCCCGCCCGTCAACTCCGCCTCAAGCCGCTTGAGACGGGCGCGGGCGAAATGGTCATCGGTGCGGGCGAGCCGCGCCACCACCCGCGCCGCGGATGCCCTCTCCGCATCCGATGTGCAGTCGGAGGCGATATCCGCCGCCGGGATGGAATGTCCACGCTGCACACGTTCGGCAAGCCGGGCCAATCGATCTCGCCTCTGTAGCGAGGTTCGGTGTGCGATCAGCCGATCGTGATTCACTTCACGGACAAGCTGCGCCAACGAGCGCCGGGCGCTCGATCGCCACGCCGCGGGCGCAAACGCTTCGGGATCCATCAGCCACCGGGCGTCGGCGATCACCTTGTGCATCGGTCCGACGGTCCACAGTTCCGCCGTCCAGAGCGAACGTTCCGCGCCCGGCCCCAGCGGCCACAGCGTTTGCTCATCGCACCCGCGTGAAAGCAGATGCGACAGGGGGCGGTTGCCGAACGTTCCGCCATGCTCGAGGGATGACTTGCAATCATCGCCATCACCGAAGCAGATGCACGCCCACCGCGATGCTCCCACCGGGATCGCCGCCAGCCCCCACCCGCGCGGGATGTGGATCGGGCCTTCCAGCCCCGCCGGAAGCCCGACCACCAGGTTGTCCCCCTCCAGCACCACCGTGCGAACATCGCAGGCCTCGATCACGACGCGATCGCCGCGCTTTCCGGCATTGGCGACGGCCGGCGAGTTATAGATCGCTCGACCGCCCGGCCGAACACCCCGACGCTGCACGCGTGCATCGCTCCCGGCGATGCGGATCATCTCGCGCGTGGTCCCGATGTGTAGGAACTCGCACGAGTCCATGACTGCGGCAAAGAAGCGAGGGCCTCGAATCGAATGGAAGAGATCCGCCAGGATGACCCGCTGATCCGCCGCGGCGTTGAACCCCCCCACGTACGTGGACTCCTGGGCCTCGATCGGAAGCGCCCCGAGCACGTGGTGGTAGAGATCGATCGCGGGTGGTGAACCTTGCGGCGACGCGATCTCGGCCAGGAGTCCTTCGAGCATCGGCCCGCGGGTTGTGAGCGTGAGGCCAAGGCGTTCGAGCCAGCATGCCATCGTCTCATGGTCAATGTGCACAACACCGGTGTCGACGAGTGCACGCCCCTTGGAGTCGTGTGCACCGATCGACCGCTGCTCGCGCTCCGACGGCTTCTGCGCGAACACGCGGACCTGTCCGTCGTCGTTGAGTACATACACGCCGTGGCGTGAGCCGGTCGATGCGGGCGCCCGGAACGCGACGCCGACCACGCCGGGGCTTCCGGCCGCGATGGCCCGCTGAATCGGTCCCCTCGCCTCACGCAAGCCCAGCAGCACGTCGCCGGCGGCGATGAGAACGCCACCGCCCGAGGCCGGCGTGATTGCCGAGGTATCTTCGAGGACCAGGTCAAAGAGGTCCGCCTGATGACCCCGGGGCGTGTCGCACGGCAGCGGCGCGAAGACCTTTCCCTGCGCGGCATACGCGGGGAGCCGACGGCTGTCTCCCCCGCTGTGGATGATCAGGATTCGCTGGCCCGCGAGGATCTCGGCGACGGATTTGATCTTCGCGCGTTCGCGGCGGGGCAATGCTTCCCATCGCCGACGAATGATCTCTGCAAGTGCGATGAAGGTTGATCCTCCCGAACCGGCGCGGCGGTCGTGCGGATCGGGCACGACCAGCACCGTGCCAAAGCCCCGCAGCGTACCGCGTGTTTCCCGGGCGGCGAGCTGGGCTCGATACGCCCTGCCCTGGGCGGTGTTGGCCGCCGTAACGACCAGCCAGTCGTAGATCGTGTGCACTCGAAAAGCTCCAGGAGAACGCGGCGGAAGATGGACGCGGGGCAGATGGTAGAGACTCAGCCCCGAGGCGGTACGGAGGGTGGATCTTGTGTACGATGGCATCCCTATGCGCCATCCACTGCTTTGCCTCTTG
>DATGXW010000255.1:0-1925 GCA_035298585.1 Phycisphaerales bacterium | reverse complement strand
GCCCAGACGGGCCCGGCATCCCCCGCCGCGTGAGCCCGGACTCCTCCGGCGGCGCTGCGATGCCGCGTCATCCGCCGCCAGCCGACCGCAAGATGATGGCGGGTTGCGTGCGCGCTAGAGGGCTTGAGTTCTGAGGCTCGTGTTCTTGAGTCAAGTTTCATGCGATGAGCCTGTGTTCGTGGATGTTTCGGTCGACGGCGGCGCTGAACCTGTCGAGGGCCCGGCGTGCCGGCGTCGGGATGGCGTGCTGGTCGAGGAGGTCTGCGAGCCCGTTGCAGAGCAGGCGGCGGTGCACCCGGGTGAGGTAGACGGCCAGGCGCATCCCATGGTCGGTGACGGTGTAGCGGTGGGTGCCCTCGATGCGGGCGATCAGCCCGTGCAGGCGCAGTCGGCGCAGGTCGTAGGTTAGCTGTCCCGCGGTCATGAGTTCGGCTGGCAGGCCGAGGAGTGTGGCCAGGTGCGCGCGCAGGTCGCGGGCGCGGAACCCGTGGGGCAGCAGGTGGAACACGACCAGGGCGGCGAGCAGCGCCTGGGTGCGGGTGGCGGTGAACGGCAGCGCGGAGGCGCGTTGTCCCTCGACCACGGTGGGGGTGCTCAGCGCGGTGAACGCGTCCGCGCCGATGGTCGGGTCGCTGGGCAGACGTTCGACGTCAAGCAGACGCCGGTTGGCATGGTTGCCGACCTGCCGCAGCGCGGGCAGGTTACACACGCGGCGGCCGATGCCGAAGTCGCCGGTGTCATTGATGGTCGTCTCGGTGCGCAGCGCCCGACCTTGTTTGTGGTACTGCTTGATCTTGGAGTGCTTGTAGTCCACGTGCAGGCTCGGCGTGACGCCTTGGGTGAGCACCCGGGTGCGCCAGCGTCCCGGGGTGGGGCGCTTGCCGCGGCGGCGGACCTGTCGGGCGAAGATGAGCCCGACCTTGTCCGGGCGGCCCAGGTCCAGGTTCTCCCGGATCACCTCCTCGAACAGCACCCGCCCGGACACCGGCCGATCCAACATCTGGGTCAGCGAGAACTCGGCCTGCAGGATCGAGATGTCGTAGCGGTAGCCGGCGGCCCGGTCGGCCGGGGTGAACGGGTGCGGCAGGCGCCGCAACCATTTGCGCAGCAGCGCGTCGATCTTGGCGGGGGTGAGCCGGTCGCAGATCGACTGCAACCGGGCCGGGTCGTCGCAGTCGGCGAAGCCGTTGTCCAACGCGGTGAACCCGATCCCGGCCTTGGCGGCTTGGCGTTTGGCCCACTCGTTGCCGTTGATGCACAACTTCGCGTTGTACGGGAAGTAGGAACTGAACTTGAGGAAGAACGGCCCGAAGTCGGCGTCGACGCAGTACACGTAGAACTGGTTCACCACCCCAGTCGAGGACACGATCCACGGGTAGGACGCGCCGGTGACCGAGTTGCGGCGCTTCTCGGTGCGAAACACCCGGGTCTTCTCCTGCGCCCGCCCGACGAACAGCACCCCCTCCTGAGCCTGGAAGTCCGCCAGGTACTCGTGCGCAACGTCATCCTTACGCTGACCCTTGGCGAACTCGACCATCGGCACGTCGCGCTCGCGGCAGAACCGGTGGATCGAGGCGACGAACGCCTTGCTGATCGGATCCATCAACGCCGAGGAGGCGAACGGCGCACCCCGATGCCCGCGCAAGAACCACACCACCCCGTTCACGTGCTGCAACCGCGGCTGATACACGTTCAGATACAGCCGGTCGATGCACTCGACCTCCAACGTCACGTGCTCATCAAGGACATCGCTGACACTGCGCGCTACCGTCATCACAAGCTCCGGTCGACGGGTCGACCCATCCGGGTCACCTACCGCCACAGGCGGCCAATGACGGGAAGCATGCTCCCCGTGTGACCCCCGACCGGAGCCCACCCACCACACGACTCGTCGGGCTGGGGCGAAGCCCCGTTAGAAACTAGAC
>DATGXW010000254.1:0-3937 GCA_035298585.1 Phycisphaerales bacterium | reverse complement strand
CCGGAACCGGAGCCGGAATCGGAGCCGGCGCCGCGGGGGCCGTGGGGGCCGTGGGGGCCGTGGGGGTCGTGGGGGTCAGCACCCTGAACGTCGACGGCGCTGCCGGCGCCAGTGGCGCCTTGGGTGCCGCGGTCGTGTTCTGCAACTTCACCCGCGCTGTGCTCGGCGCTGAAACCGCCGCCGGCGAGAGCACGGGCGCTGTCGGCGTCAACGTCGCCGGCGGCGCTGGCGGCATGATCACCGCGCGGTTCAAGGGAACCATCGGCGCGATCCTCGCCACGTGCACCGGCCGCGTCGGCGCGATGTCAATCACCCGCGCAGCCTGCGGAGAGATCACCCGCACCGCCGCCGCCGTCGGTTCCCCTGCCTCCAAGACATCATCCTCGGCATCCGGGGCGTCCGGGGCGTCCGGGGCGTCGTGCACATCTTCACCCTCGACCGTGTCCACCGCGTCCTCGTGGATCATCACATCCCCGCCCTCGGTGGTATCCACAACCACCTCCGGCACATCGACGTCGACGTCAACGTCCACGTCAACCTGGTCCTCGAGCATCGCCAGCGCTTCCATCTCTTCATCCATCGCCTGCGAGAGCTTGTCGTTGAGCTGGTCCATCCGCGACTCAAGCTCGCGCAGCTTTCGGTTCATGAGTTCAAGCTGACGCTCAAGCTGCCCCGACTGTCCCTCAAGCTGCTTCGACCGGCTCTTGAGCTGCGACTGCGCAGCTTCCAGCGCTGCTCGCACGCTCTGGTCGGCCTGCTGCGCGGCCCGCTCGGCAAGCTCCGCCGAAAGACCGTGCAGCTCCTCCGCCTGCTCACGAGACTGATCCGCCTTCTCGCGCATCCGGTCCGCCTCGGCCTCGACCCGCGCCCGGTTCTGCTCCACCTCGCGCATCGCACGCTCATACTCGCGCATCGCCCCCCGGTGTGCCTCGCGCGCCGCCGCCGCACCCGCACGCTGCGCCTCGGCCGCGTCGCGCGAAGCCTTCGCACGCTGCTGACCGCCTCCACCCGCCGCCGCGCCCTTCACCGCCTTCGACCTGGCGTTGGGATCCACCATCTCGACGAACGACTTCACCACCGGATGCTGTGCATCCGTCGCCCAGATCACGATCGCGTTCCCCTCGCGGCTCACCAGGACCGGGACGTCGTTCCGCGACATGAACTCGTAGAACGCGTCCAGCTTCCCGTTCGAAAGCACGTACGCACGCGGCGTCCGGCCCACCTTCAGCGCTTCCAGATCAACGCCGTTCCACGTCGCCGCCGCCGAGGGCTGCCCGAACACCGTCGCGCTCGGCGTCCCACGCTCAACCTGCGTCATGAACCCGCCCAGGCTCTGTGCAGCGCGCCCCTCAACCTGCACGCCCTGCCCCTCGACAGGATTCCCCCCCTGCGCCTTCATCGCCTCAAGCGCTGGCGCTTCACCGAAGAACACAACCCCATCCGGCTGCGTCTGACCCGCATGCGCTGCGGCCTGCTCGCCCGCCTGCTGGCCCGACGTTGCCCTCCCCGTCAGCACGCGCAGGCTCTTGGCCGTGGTCTTGCCCGCCTTCTGCGCCGCCTTCTGGGCCGCCTTCTCCGCCCCCTGCGCCTTCTGTCCACCCTCTTCCGGCGGGCACGCAAGACCCGGCGTCACGAACATCCCCGCCGCAAGCACGATCGTCGCCAGGCACGCGCCCATCACCGACGGCCTCGGAGCGGTCTTCTGTGTCATCACCATCGTAATCCTCCTTGCAAGCCGCTTTGCCGAACCTGACATGATCCCCAGGCATGGACCGGCCGCGTGCTGTTGAGAACTCAGGAAAGACTTCGTCGTCACCAGGGCCGACGCATACGCACGCCGGCTCTGAGGCATCACTTCCATCACCCACGCGTCGCAGCTCGCCTCCGCCGCGTCACGCATACGCCACCTCGCCCACCACACCACCGGGTGCCACCAGTACAGCGCCCCGATCAATCCCTCCACCCAGCACACACGGTGATCGCCCCGGCGCAAATGCGCCAATTCGTGTGCAACCACCGCCCGCCGCGATGCATCATCCAGCGTCCGCCACAACCCCGACGGCAAAATCAGCTTCGGTCGAACGCCGCACCAGATCATCGGAGACACCGCGTCATCCACCAGCAGCGTCCGCGGCGTCCGCACAATCCCCATCCGCCGCGCCACCTCGTTCACCAGTTCCCGTTGAGAGTCCGCCGCAGGACGTGCACGACGCAGCCACCACGCCGTCCGACCCGCCCGCACCACCGTCACCGCGATCAACACGCACGCCACGCCCCCCCACACCGCCAAAGGAAGCGGCGGCGCCTCCGCGATCGAATCACGTGCAGCAAGCACCCCCGAAAGCCACGGCCGAACCTGATCCGCCGTGCTCGAAACCCGCACACCCCCACGCACACCCCCACGCACACCCTCTCGAACACTCCCGCGCTTCGAGATTGGCCCATCCCCCTCCGCACGCCGCTCGATCACCTCACCCAGCCCCGGGGATGTTCTCGCCGCGCTCCCCCCAAGCCCGTTCCACACCCCCGCCCGATCGAGCGCTCCCCGCTCATCGTGCATCCACCCCTTGAACCCACCCAGCTCATCCCGCGCTGACACCGCGCTAAACCCCGCCTCCTCGCACACCCCCGCGTCGATGCTCTTGCTCGCCTCGGGCCCCGACGTCTCCGCGCTCCAAGACCCCGGCAGCACCGAATTCCCCGAGAACCCCGCCGACAATCCCCCTTCATCCGATGGATTCCGCAGCTGGCCGAGCTTCGCAGCCTCCGCCCGCTGGATCGCTCGCTCCGCAAGCTCGCGTGCAGCGTCAAAGTTCTTCAGGATCTCCTCCACGCTCCCATCACGCTCAAGCCCGTGTGCAAGACCCGCTTCCCCCGCGCCCCCCAGCCCCTCCAATTCCTCCGACTTCATCCCCGCCGATGCCACCGACGCATCCAGAGGCCTCTTCTCCTGCCCGCGATCCCCATGTCGCGACACCCCCCGCTTCGCCCCCGCCGCGACTGGTTGCCCATCATCAAGCACGCGCTCCGCCGCCGCCATCACCTGACCCGACGCAAACCACGCCGGATGCCAGATCACCGTCCCCACCGCCGGCGTCAGAAATGACAACAGCACGCACAGCCACAGCATGTGCCTGGTCGCCGGCCGCATCGAACGCACACGACACGCCGCCCCCACCAGGATCGCCAAAGGCGTCGCCGCAAGGCCGCCCATCCACAACATGTCCATCAGGCCAAAGGTCGCGTCCATGTTCTCACCCCGCCCGTCAGTAGTCCCGCCCTGTGTGGTCGCCCGTCCGTGCCCCCGATATCCGCCCCCCTCACCGTCCCCGATTTCCCGCCGTCTTCACCGCGTCTCCGAAGACTCGCCCCCCGCCGTCCCCTCATCCAATTCATCAATCAGCCTTCGCAACTTCGCCAGTTCATCCGGCGTGAACCGCTCGTGCTCCATCAAGTGCAGCAGCATCGGCGCTGCCGCCCCGTCATAGAGCTGATCCACCAGCGCCCGCAGCCGCGATGTCGTCACGCTCTCCTTCGACACCTTCGAGCGGTACACGTACGCCTGGTCACGCTTGTCCGCCGCGACCATCCCCTTCTGCTCCAGCCGCGTCAGGAACGTCAGCACCGTCGTGTACGCCACCCGCCGCCCCCGATCGTGCAGCCGGTTCATCACATCCCGCACCGTCAGCGGACCCTCCTCCCAGAGCACCCGCATCACCGCGAGCTCCGCCTCCCCAAGCTCAATTGGCTGCTTCTTGGCCATGATCCCCTTCCGATCTCTCGCTCGCCCCGGTGTCCCAACCCATCCGCACACGACTCCCCCACCGGCGGACCGCCCCTACTACCAATGTCGTAGGACTCTCCCCAAGATACTACAACCGTCGTAGACCGTCAACCTCTTTGGGTATTTTTGATCGACCCTCTCGCGCTCCCTCCC
>DATGXW010000253.1:0-25073 GCA_035298585.1 Phycisphaerales bacterium | reverse complement strand
GTCATCCTCGACCGCGATCTCGACGTGCTCGGTGTGCAGCAAGACCCTCACCCGTGCACACGTTCCGTAGCGGACCGCGTTCTCGATCACGTTCCGGAGGGCCCGCCGGAGCGCCTCGGGCCGGCACCTGACCGGAACTCGGGGGGCTTCATCGAGTCGGACGTTCCAGCCGATCTCCTCAAGATCATCACACACGCTGGCGCACAGCGATCCGAGGTCGACCACCCGGGTGTGCTCGGCCACCGACTCCTCCCGCGCAAACCCGAGCGTGGCGTCGGCCATCGACTGGAGCTCGTGCAGCGTGGCGATCATCTTTTCGCGAGTCTCGGGGTCCTGGATGAACTCCGCGCGCAGCCGCAGGGAGGTGATCGGCGTGCGGAGGTCGTGGCTGATCGCGGCGATCATGTTGGTGCGATCCTCGACGAATCGACGCAGCCTCGACTGCATGCGGTTGAGGGCGACTGCGGTGCTGTGGACTTCCTCAGCGCCGTGCTCGGGGAGTTCTCCCACGTCCTCGCCGCGGCCGGCGCGCTCGGCGGCCTCGGCGAGCTTGCGCATGGGCCGGCTCATGCGACGGGCCGCAAAGGCGGCGGCGATCGAGATCGTGATGGCGGAGATCGCAAAGGAGGCGTAGAGGGCGGTGTTGCCCTCTTCGAGCTCGCGCGGCTTGGCGGAGACGGCGTTCAGGTAGACGCCCTCGGCGACGCGCAGCACCGTGCCCATGCCGTTCCATTCCGGCAGCAGGAGAAACTGCCCCTCGAAGGTGGCGCCGCGCTGGGTGGGCGTCACGCGCTCCCAGGGCACGGCGTGGGTGGGAAGGCCGGCCTCGCTGAAGATGGGGCGAGGTTCACCGATCTGTGTGCCCGAAGCGTCGACCTGCGTGACGCGTGTGCGGACCTCCAGCAGGTGCCGGCGCGCGGCCTCCTGCCACTGCGAGGACTCCGCGGGGGGAGACGACGTCACCCAGTACCGGTTGAACGGGGAGTTGACCGACCGCAGCACGTCGGCTTGAAGCTCGCGGGGTGTGTTGAGAAGCAGCGAGGCAATCGACGCGGTGCGGCTGATGCAGTCGTCGCGGCGGATGAGGATGAGCGCACGCTGCTTCTCCCCGTGCGAGAGGAAGAGGGCGGTGCCGAAGGAGACCGCGAGCGCCAGCAGCATCACGGCGACCAGGCGGCCCGCGATCGTGTTGAATCGGCGGAAGATCACGCGGGCAGAACCCTCCCGGTAAAGACGTACCCATCCCCCCACTGCGTGCGTATGAGCGTGGGGGAGCGGGGGTCGGGCTCGATCTTTCGACGCAGCCTGCTTATCTGGTTGTCGATGGTGCGGTCGAGAGCGTCGCCGGGCCTGCCCGCGGTTTCCTGCATGAGCTGCTCGCGCGAGAGGACCACGCCGGGATTCCTGAGGAAGACCACGAGCAACCTGAACTCGGCGGTGCTGAGCTGGGTCGAGACGCCGTCGGGCCCGATGATCTCGCGCGTGGGGACGTCGAGCAGGTGCTCGTCAAAGCGGATCTGCGCAGCGCCGCCGTGGACCGGGCGGGGGTGTTCCCCGCCGCCGCCGCTCCGCCGGAGGACCGCCTTGACGCGCGCGAGCAGCTCGCGGGGGTTGAAGGGCTTGACGAGGTAATCGTCGGCGCCGATCTCAAGCCCGACGATGCGATCAACCTCTCCGGCCATCGCGGTGAGCAGGATCACCGGCGCCGCACGCTGCGCGTACAGATCGCGGCAGAGCGAGAGTCCATCCTCACCGGGCATCATGATGTCCAGAACGATGAGATCGGCGCGGTCGCGCGCGAGCAACTGGCGGCACTCGGATGCGCCGCGCAGGAGCGAGACCCGAAAGCCGTTCTCGGAGAGATAGCGTCCGACAAGCTCGCGGATGTCGTCGTGGTCGTCGACAACGGCGATGTGCTGCCGCTCATCCATTCTCCAGATCATTTGCACCGCGCCCCGTCATCGCCAGTTTCAAACACGGATGCGGCCAACTTCTTTCGTGTGTATCACGCCTGTTACACATGATGCCGGCCGCGACAAATTACTCATGCGCGCCTGCCTGATAGTTGTGGCAACGAAGGATAAAGTCGTGGCATGTGGATCGTCCTGTTTGCGCTTCGCTACAAGTACACGATCGGCGTGATGGGTATCTTGATCCTGCTGGCGGGGCTGCTCGCCGGACGCCGGATGTCGACCGACATCCTTCCCCGCGTCGACAGCCCCGAGGTCCTGCTCGTCTGGACCTATGGCGGGCTCGAAGCGCAGGACATGGCGGCCAAGATCAGCTCGTTCGCCGAGATCGCGATCCTCAACAACGTCGACGACCTGGCGGAGGTCCGGTCGGAAACTTCCAGCGGCGTGGGCCTGATCAAGCTGAGGTTCCAGCCCTACGTCGACATCGCCACAGCGCTCGCGCAGTCGACGAGCGTCTCCCAGACCATCCTCCGGCGGATGCCCCCGGGGACGACGCCGCCCCTGATCGTGCGCTCGAGCCCTTCGAGCGTGCCGATCATCCAGCTGGTGGTCTCCTCCGACACGATGTCGAGCGGGCAGCTCTTTGACTACGCACGCCTCGCCCTTCGCTCGCAGCTCCAGAGCATCCCGGGGATGCGCATCTCGCTCCCCTACGGCGGTGCGGCCCGGCAGGTGATGATCGACCTCGACCCGGTTGCGCTCAGCGCGTACGGCATGAGCCCTTCGGAAGTCAGCAGCGCCGTCAGCCGCCAGAACCTGACGCTCCCCTCGGGCTTCATCCGCGAGGGTGGGCGTGAATTGCCGATCGAGCTCAACGCCAGCCCCGACACCATCGAGGGTTTCCTCGATCTTCCCCTGCGTTCGACCGGCGGCGACACCATCCTGCTGCGCGACGTGGCGAGCGTCCGCGACGGCGAGGCGGTGGCGACCAACATCGCGCGGCTCAACGGCCAGAACGCGGTGATGGTCTCCATCCTCAAGCTCGGCAACGCCTCCACCGTCGAGATCATCGACGGCATTCTCAAGCGCCTGCCCGAGATCAGGGCCTCCGCGCCCGAGGGGATGCAGATCGAGCCGATCTTCGACCAGTCGCTCTTTGTCCGCGCGGCGGTGACGGGGGTTCAGCACGAGATCCTGCTCGTCGGCGGCCTGGTTGCGCTGGTCGTCCTGCTGTTCCTGGGTTCGTGGCGATCGACGCTGATCGTGCTGACCTCGATCCCCCTGGCGCTATTGACCTCGATCGCCGGGCTCTGGCTCGTCGGCGCGACGTTCAACCTCATGACGCTGGGCGGGCTGGCGCTGGTCATCGGCATCCTGGTCGACAACGCGCTGGTGGAGATCGAGAACACCAAGCGTCAGATCGCCTCGGGCAAGGATGTGCTCACCGCCATCAAGGACGGGGCCCGCGAGGTCGCGTTCCCCGAGTTTGTCTCGACGCTCTCGATCTGCATCGTGTTCCTCCCGATTTTTCTCCTGACGGGGACGGCGGCGTACGTCTTCCGGCCCCTGGCATTTGCCGTCATCTTCGCGATGATCGCAAGCTACATCCTCGCCCGCACGCTCGTGCCCACGCTGGCCTCGATCATGATGCCGGGGGAGGTCCGGGCGGAGCGGCGTGCACATGGGCGGCGTGCGTGGGGCATCCGCTGGCTCCATCTCAGGATCGAGCACATGGTCGACGCCCTGGCGCGAGTGCAGGGCGGGATCATCCGGCGGCTCCTCCCCCTCAAGTTCCTGATGCTCATCCCGGTCGCGGCGGCGATCGCGCTGGGTGCATACGCCACGCTGCGCGCGGGGCGGGAGTTCTTCCCCAAGACCGACGCGGGCCTGATGCGGCTGTTCATCCGGACCGCCCCCGACCGGCGGATCGAGGATACGGCGCGGACGCTCGCTTCGATCCAGCGCGAGATCCGCGAACTCATCCCGCCGGAGGAGCTTGAGTTCATCGTCGAGAACATCGGGGCCCCCAGCGCCGTGAACCAGGCCTGGGTCGAGACGACGGCGGTGACTTCCGCGGATGCCGAGGTGCTCGTTCAGCTCGGTGATGTGCACGCCCCCACCGCGGGCTACGAGATGAGCATCCGCGGGATGATCGCCCAGAAGTTCCCGGGTGTCCAGATGTTCTTCCGGCCCGCCGACGCCACGAGCCAGACGCTGGCCTCGGGCGCTCCCACGACGTTCGAGGTCCGGTTCATCGGCCGCGACAGCCCCGGCAACCTGGTGCTGGCGCGGGAACTCATCGATCGCTTCCGCCAGGTTCCCGGCGCCGTCGACGTCACGATGCGCGAGGTGCTCGACCAACCCCGGTACTCCATCCAGATCGACCGCGCGCGTGCACTGACGCTCGGCATCACGCAGCAGGATGCATCCACGGCGGTGCTGGCCGCGCTGGGCAGCGCGGGCACGGTGGCGGCCAACGTCTGGGCCGATCCGGCCGCGGGTACTTCGTATGACGTCCAGGTCATCGCGCCGCCGACGATCCTCACCTCGGTCGAGCAATTGATGAACCTGCCGGTCCGTCCCTCCACGATCGCGGGCGCGCAGGCGGTTCCCCTGCGAGCCTTCGCCGCCGTCTCCGAGGTCAAGTCGGCCGCGAGCATCTCTCGAACCACGCTCCAGCCCACGCTGACGGTCGTCGGCAACACGATAAGCCGTGACCTGGGCGCCATCACCTCCTCGCTGAACTCGATCCTCACGGACCTGCGTTCAAAGCAAAGGCCCGGCAACCGGATCGAGCTTGCCGGACAGGCCTCGCTGATGCAGTCGGCGTACCGCGAGTTGATCGGGGGCCTGGGCCTCGCGGCCGTGCTCGTCTTCCTGGTCATGGTCGTCAACTTCCAGTCGTGGGTGCTGCCGCTGGTGGCGATCTCCGGGCTGCCGATGGCGATCTCGGGAGCACTCGCAAGCCTCTGGCTCACGGGTACGCCGCTCAGCGTCCCGGCGCTCATGGGCATCATCCTGGTTGTCGGCGTCTCGACGGCCAACAGCGTGCTTGTGAGCAGCTTCGCCCGCGATCGTGTCACGCAGGGCGAATCACCTTCCGTCGCCGCGATCGAGGCCGCGACGACGCGTCTTCGCCCCGTGCTCATGACCGCGACCGCGATGATCCTGGGCGTCATCCCTATGGCGCTGGGTCACGCCGAGGGCGGCGAGCAGAACGCCCCGCTCGGCCGCGCCGTCATCGGCGGACTGCTCTTTGGAACATTCGCTTCGCTCTTTGTCGTTCCGCTTGCCTTTGACTTTGTCGCCCGCCGCATCCGCCGTGCACCGGCGGAGGGCGCGGAGACGCCCGCCCCGGTCGATCTTCACCCGGCCGCAACGGCCAGGAGCTCATGACATGCTGGTACGTGCAGCCCTCTGCGTTCTTTTGCTTGTGCACACGGCTGGGCCTGTCCTTGCGGAGGGCACGCCACCTGTGAGCGTCAAGGTCGTGACGCCGCGATCGCCGATGCAGGCGCGGAGCTACACCATCCCCGGACGGACCGAACCCGTTGAGTCGAGCACGATCTTCACCCGGGCCACCGGACTCATCACCGAACGGCGATTTGACATCGGCGACGCCGTCAACGCGGGTGATGTCTTGGCGGTGGTCGACGTACCCGAGATCGACCGCGCCATCGAGAGCGCGCAGGCCGCGGTCGACCAGTCCAAGGCCCGGGCGGACAACGCCATCCAGCTCGCCGAGCGTGCACAGGGGCTCGCGGGCACCCGCGCGATATCCCAGGAGGAGATAGATCAGCGGCAGGCCAACGCGGTCGAGGCTCGCGCAGCACTCCGGCTCTCGCAGGCTGAGCTTGAGAAGCTCAAGACCCAGAAGGAGTTTGCGATCGTGCGGGCGCCCTTCGCGGGCCTGATCTCGGGCCGCAACTTCGAACGCGGCGATCGCGTCCGCGGCGATTCGGCGACAAGCGACGGGTGGTTGTACCGCCTCGTTCGGCTCGACCAGCTTCGCTTTGTCATCGCGGCGCCCCCCGACCTCGCGCTTCGATTGACCAGGGAGTCTGCGGTCAAGATCACGTTCACCGAGATCCCGGGCCTCGTCGTGAACGCGCCATTCTTCCGCTCGAGCGCCGTCTTTGATGAAGCCTCCGGCACCATGCGTGTGGAGTTCCTGGTGCAGAATCCCGAGCAGCGCATCCCCGCGGGGCTCACGGGCACCGGCACGCTCGAACTCGCTTCGACCGGCTCCACCGTCATCGTTCCGAGCAACACCCTGCTGACCGAGGAGGGCGTGAGCATGGTCGCGGTTGTTCAAGACTCAACCGTCGCGCGGATCCCGGTGACCGTGGGCCGGATCCTCGGCCGCGATGTCGAGATCACTTCGCCGGCCATCTCGACGGCTTCCCGGGTGATCATCAACCCCAACGCACTCCTGCGCGAAGGGGAGAAGGTCGACGTTGACGTCGAGAAGCCCACCGGGCCGCCGGCGCGCTGAAGAACCCGAACCGAGCGTCCTACCGTCCGGGCATGGTGGACACTGCACACCGCTGGGTCCGTAGCTGCACGCTGACGGATCCGGCGTACGTCCGGTCAATCCGGCTTGAGCCCCTGACACCTGCACACGCGGCCGACCTTTTCGCCGCGGCGGACCCCGGGCTTTTCACGCACAGCTCGCAGGGTCCGCGTGCATGGTCCGTCGAGGGCTTTGCCGAGGAAGTCGAGAAGGTCATCGATCTTCCGGGTGTCATCGCGTTTGCCATCGTGGCGACCACCGGCGACCGCGCGGGCCGCGCGATCGGTCGGACCACGTTCATGGACATCAAGCCCGAGCACCGCGGGCTTGAGATCGGCAGGACATGGATCGGCCGTGCGTTCCACGGAACACGCGTGAACCCCGAGTCCAAATACCTCCTGCTCAAGCATGCCTTTGAGACATTGTCGCCCAGCGCCATCCGCGTTCAGATCACGACCAACCACACCAACGTGCACAGCCAGGCGGCCATCGCCAAGCTGGGCGCTGTGCGGGAGGGTGTCCTGCGCAAGGCGCGGATCATGCCGCCGACCCTCGATCGGCCCGAGCCCGCGGTGCGCGACTGGGTGCACTTCAGCATCCTGGATGATGAATGGCCCGGCGTCAAGGCCCGGCTCGAAGAGCGCCTGAAGTAGTGCCGGCATCATTGTCCGCGGCGTCCGACGTCACATCTTCTCGCCCGGAAGCCTGCTTGCCTGGAGCACCCAGTCTGCAAACTGCGCGGGATCGGGGAGTGAACCCTCGCGGATGTCGAGGTACCGGACATCGCGCTGCTTTGATTCGCCCGGAGGCCGGGGCGAAAGATGTGCACCCTTGAAAAAGGCCACTTTCACATACCTCGCATAACAGTGCAGTCCGAGGAACCAGCCTTGATCCTCGACGCCATACAAAGGTGAGTTCCACTTGACCGCCTTGTGCACCGCGGGCACCGCGCTGGTGACCATGGAGTCAACCCAGGCGGCAACTCCGCGCTTCCATCCCGGTATCGCCGCGATGTACGCCTGCACGGGTTCATCGCCATAGCCCTTGGCGATCTGCGGATTATCGCCCGAGAGGAGGGTGGGCTTCTGGAGCGTGTGCTTCATCCCCACACGTCGCTCCGAGGTGGAAGTCCGGCCCTTGGAAGCCTTGCTCGCCTCGGTGGATCCCGCGACCTTCTTCTTGCTGATCTTCTTTGCCATGATTGCTTTCACCTGACCGAGCGGCGTGGATGTCATCTCGACGCGCCGCTGGGTTACTCGGCGTCCAACCCCCATGCCGACAGATTATCCACGGGTCTGGGCAAGCGCCCCTCCAGCCACTGTGCACAGAGATCCGGTCCGAACGCGGGAACCTTGGATTCGATCACCCACGATAGAAATTCATCGGGACCGCCGTTCATGTAAGGGGGCGGCGAGAGCGGCATGAACACCGTCGGCAGTCGCTCATTGATCGAGACATAGTTCAGCACGTGGGCGAGTTCCTGCACGACGCGCCACGCGAGGGGATGCCCGATTTCGATCTGGAATTTCACCCACCAGTTGCCGTCCTCCGCCCACCCGCGGCCGATGTGCATCGAAATCGCCGGTACGCGTTGAAGAAGATCGGCCAGGGAATCAATCGCGGCGTCTGAGGACATACGGGCCAGTGTATGGGAATAACTCGGCCTCGCGATATCTGGGATGTTGAGCTGTTCAATCGATCCTGAAGACCAGGCGCTCACCGGAGACAAATCGGTCATCTCCCGCCACGTGCACATGCTCGATGCAGACAAATCCGTTGCGCTCGAGGACTCGCCTGGAATGGACGTTTCCGGCGGTCACCCGTGCGTACAGCGGACGCGCGGCGACCTCCTGCAACAGCAGTTCAACAGCGCGCGTGGCGATGCCACGATGCCAGTGTGCACGGTCGAGCCAATATCCGATGGCACGCTGACCATCCAGCGGAAAGACGTTGATCGATCCTGCCAAGACTCCATCAACGAGGATGACACGCGGAATGACGCTGCACGGGGGGTTCTCCTGCTCGCGAAAGATCTCTGACCACCGTGCTTCAAATGCGCTGCGGTCGCGCGGGTGCGTACCCGCCAGCTCATTCCCCAGCGGGTCCATTTGAATTGCAAAGAGCGCGGGGATGTCCGACGGCGCTGTTGGACGCAGGCTTACCTGTTCAGGAATGATTTTCAAGGACGCCCTCCTCATGAGGCATGAATGGTAGATGTGGCCATGCACATGTCGCCGTTGAGGGCCTGGACGCGGAATCACTTCATCCGCTCGTGCGTCCCGCCTTCAGGATCGGATCTCGCACACGATGATCCTGTACCCCAGGTCAAGCGATTCGAGATTCATGAGAGCACTGTTGCGAGTCATCCATCGGCCGCTCACGAGGTCTTGACGTAGCTTCGCAAGGCCGCCGAATGCATCGATGCGTGCAAAGCTCGACATGACGCCCCGGACGTCATCCCTCAGGTAACTCGCCGGCCGACGCCAGTACGCACACAGGAACCCGTCCTGGCAGTCGTGCGGGATCGGAAAGGTTTCAACGGCGGCTTCTCCGATGGTTCTTTGAAGCAGCTTCTCCAGCACATCCGACGCTGGGAAGATCGTTTGGTCGTGTGCACGGATCTCTGGAAAGTAGTCCTGCGTAAGCCAGAAGGCGGGACTGTCGGGAACCCACGTGACAATCATCACCCGGCGCCTCGCCACGCGCTGCATCTCACAAAGGCCCTTCTCCAGATCCTTCCAGTGATGTGCACTCAGCACCGTCATTGCGGCGTCAACTGACTTCGATTCCAGCGGGATCTCTTCCGCCGCGCCTTGAATGCACATCGCAGCCCCCGGACGTCGCTGACGGATCATCACTTCCGACGGCTCCACCGCAACCACGGTGCGTCCCGGTGGTTCGTACGAGCCCGTGCCCGCGCCGATGTTCGCGATAGAACTGCAATCGCCCAGCGCACGGTCAATTGCACATTGCAGGCGCGGATCGGGCCGCCGCAGGTCCGCGTATCCGTGGCCGATCGTGTCGTACCGAGCCATCGCATCCCCCATTTTCAATCCCCTCTGTCGCCATGCTCTGGGACTCGTGCTCCAGGCGAAATCTCGCGTGATGATCTCTGCATCGCACCAGGCGGCGAGCGCCGACGCCTTGCGAGAGCGTATACGGTGATGCATCCGCGATCATGTGCCTTCGGTCACCAAAGGTACTTCATCGACCGATCGGAGAATCGTGTACGCGATCCTGATGCGATCGGCGATCGGGACAGGTCCGTTGGTGAGCAGAACGACCCCGACCTTCCTTTCTGGAACAAACAGCACATACGCGCTGAACCCGCCGGTAGAGCCCGTCTTGTTGTACAGCCTGAAACCACGGTGTGCGACAGTCTCCTCGACCCGCTGCGGCTCGAAGATGATCTCGGGCGAGTTTCCCTTCAAGAGCTCATCGAGTGCCGCCGGGTACGCGTAATACTCCCATCCCAGCGCCTGGGTCATGGGTCCGACCCTGTACTGGCCCCGCTGCGTCTCTTCAATCGCCCCTTCAAGCCCGCCCGCCCCTTCCATGTGCATCTGCACCCGCAGGTATCTGCACAGGTCGACCACGGTGGTCTTGACACCATACGCCTCATCGTCGAGCACACCCGGGTTCACGCGGACCGCCCGTCCTTCCGTGTCGTAACCCATGGCGTACCTGGACATCGCAGAGGCGGGAACATCCAAGTAGGTGTCCCGCAGTCCAAGCGCGGGCACAATATCACGCCGCATCATCTCCGCGAACTCGACGCCCGCCGCGGCGGCACACACACGCCCGAAGTAGCCGATGCTGGGATTCGAGTAACGCCGATGTGTCCCGGCTGCAAACTCCGGCGTCCACTTCTGAAGGTACGCCGTGAGCGTGCCCTCACTGACTCCATCCGGGACCTGCAGCGGCAATCCACCTGCGGTATAGGTTGCAAGCTGGCGCAGTGTCACTCGCCCGATCGGCGAACCCGCCAGGTCCGGCATGTGCACATCCACCGGATCTGAAAGGCTCGCATGCCCCCGTGCAACGACCTGTGCGCCGAGCAGCGCTGTGAACGTCTTGCTGATCGAACCGATCTCAAAGATCGTGTCCGCGTTGACCGGGTCTGTGCCCTCCAGGTTCGAGACCCCGCGGCACCAGAGCATCGTCCTTTCACCGTGCACGACCCCCACCGCCACGCCGGGAACGTTCTCGCTCGCCATCAACGGAGTGACGACCCGATCAATCTGCACCTCAAGGGGAGTACGATTATCAAAAGCACAACCGCCCAGCGTCGGCAGCACGAGCGCTGCACAGTGCACAAGCGTGCGACAGAGCGACTTGAACGCGGCTCGCAGTTGGATAGGCATGGCGGAGCCCGTATCGGAGCGCCACCCCCATCGCCATAAAAAGTTCAGCGGCCATCCCGCGGACACTCGCTCTTGAGATCTGTGCACATCTTGTCCACGCCGTTCCACAGTCCCCGGCGCCGCTCGCATCCAGCGGTTCACGCTCTTGCCAGTCGTGTCCGGTACTGCGGCTCAATGCACACACCCACCGTCGAGCTTGCCCTATCAGCCAGCGCCGCCGGCCTGGATCGTGTGCAGCGCCTCATCAAGGCTTGTGAACGTCTGGAAATGAACCACCTTGTCGCCCCGGAACGTGAACAGGTCGGCCACGCGACCTTCGCGCCAGTCGCTCTCGCTCCTCAGCCGGACTTTGACTTGCACAATGGCGATGATGTGGTCGCCAGCTGCCACGAAACGCTCCGGCTCACACGCCCCCTCCGCCCAGCTTGCTCGCGCCTGCTCCACGTGCGGCCTGACCGCTTCGATGCCCCGGTAGGTTCCGGACAACGGAAAGCCCGACGGCTCGACTCGCTCAACCTCGGGATCAAGAAGTGAAAGAAAGCCCGGCACATCACCCAGGTTGAGCGCCGTATAGGCCTTCTTGATCGCGGCAATGCGAGCCTCGGTATCCAACCCGGATCCATTCATGGCAGCTCCTTTACTCCATGCTCGACCGCGTTCGGTACAACGCCACAAGAGCGTACACGCCCACCGTGAGCGGGAATTCATGCGGGAGCACGGGGATGGCGACCGGGCCGTGGTCCCGGCACCTCTTTCGATATCCGCGTTGGCCACCAAGATCGCCTCAACCTTATGGGAATCCCACACCCACATGCAGTGTGCATGTTCAACACAATCATCTGACAGTCGCAAACGCGACCCGCAGTTGAGGTGTCCACGACAGCCATCACCGCTTCCGAACCGCCGAGAACCCTGATGTATCGCCCCGGTGAAAGTGCAACTTGCCGACAAGAGAACCGTCCGGGCCAATCGCGGCCCAGCCGCGTCCTGATGTTGGGTCCATCTCGTCATTGCCCTCGAATGTGAATACCGCTCCTGAACGGCCTTGCCTGGGCTCGGATTGCCAATCGATCTGGCAACTGACATATCCGAACTGAAACGCACCCCTTCCCTCGCCGCGAAACTCAATGAACGCCGGCACTTCGGCGTCCATGAAGTCGTTGTCCCAGAGGGTCATTCCTGTCATTCGCCAGTATCCACGCACACCGGCGTCACCGCGAGCGACTGATTGTTCCGATGCGGGGCTCGGAGTGCGCTTACGATTGGGCACAGGATGATCTCCGCGGACTCGCACGGCTTGGAGTTCGCCATATGCTGTGTTCGGGCTACAGGGTACGTGCGCGATCGGCTTCACGTCGGTTGCATCGATAGCCGAAGACGCACCGCTCTGCAGGAAAAGATAGAATATTCTCGGGTGTCATGGCTGGCGGGAGACATGATGGCCACAAAAGCACGAAAGCACAGCCCCTCCCGCGCAGCGCCCGAGCCTGATGCTGGATGGGCTCAAGTCACGTGGCGTGATATCGAGGACTGGGCGGGCAAGCGATCTACGTCGCGAGGACGAACGTATCACCGTCAGAACAGGGTTGAGAGCCTAGCGATTACACAGGACCACCGCCTGCTGGCCAAGGTGGCGGGCAGCGAGTCGTACCGCACTTCGGTACAGCTGCGTGACGCGCGTGAGCCGGACGAACCGCTGCTCGATTCCATTTGTTCGTGTCCTGTCGGCGCGGATGCGTGCAAGCACGCGGTCGCGGTCGTTGCTGAATATCTGGTTCGGCTTTCCAAAGGACTGGACGTTCCCGCTTCGGATGCGGATCCCCAGCGCTGGGTCGGGCTGAAGTCTGAACGAGTCAACATCGATGCCGGCGATGATGGGGGCACGGACGGCCATGGCGCATCGGGTACCTCCACGCCAGGTCAACGTGCTCGCGGCGACTGGAAGAAGGATGTTCGGCGGTACGTGCAAGCACAAAGCCCCGATGGCCTCGCGGAAATGATCTGCTCGCTTGCGGATCGCGTGCCGGAGTTGAAAGAATCGATTCAGGAGCACATGGCGGTCGAGAAGGGTGACGGCAAGCGATTGATCGCTCAGGCGCGCAAAGAGCTGCGCCGAGTGACCGGGGAGGAGGCTTGGCGAAACAATTGGACTGGTGAGTGCCATTTACCCAGCTACGATAAGTTGCGGCGGCAGTTACAGCGGCTCGCCGAGTTGGGGCTCGACGACGATGTCGTCGCGCTCGGGCGTGAGCTCATCGAGCGCGGCCTCGCGCAGGTGGAGACGTCGAACGATGAGGGCGATACGGCAGCGGAATTGGGTGGGTGTCTGCCGGTTGTGTTCCTTGCGCTGGCTCGATCAGGCCTTGCTCCCGCACAGAAACTGCTATATGCGATCGATGCCTCACTCAGTGACGACTTTGATGTTGTGGACGGCGCTATCGCCGACATCTTGAAGGGCGACTATCAGACCGCCGACTGGTCGGATGTGGCGAAGGAGCTGTCGAGTCGATTGCCCCGCGCGACGCCACGATCCAAATCTCGTCGGGATGACTGGGGCGAGATGGCGGCCGACTTTACTCGCAACTACAAACGCGACCGTCTTACCGATTGGCTGGGAACGGCGCTTGAACGTGCGGGGCGTGATAGCGAGGCTTTGGATCTCTACAGGACAGAAGCAAGAACAACCGCAAGCTATGAGCGGCTTGTTCGCTATTTGATCCGCAACGGAGCCGAAGATGAAGCTCTGCGATGGGCATCCGAAGGGATCGCCAAGACCGCCGCCCATCTGCCAGGCCTGGCACAGAACCTGGCGGGTCAACTGAGCGAACTGGCCAGAACAAGGGGACAATGGGATATTGTTGCGGCCCACACCGCCTGCGTATTTTTCCTGCGTCCA
This sequence comes from Phycisphaerales bacterium, assembly GCA_035298585.1. Lineage (GTDB taxonomy): Bacteria > Planctomycetota > Phycisphaerae > Phycisphaerales > UBA1924 > JAEUJB01. Next base: position 11,387 of record DATGXW010000253.1, on the reverse strand, counting down.
AGCCACGAGCTCTTCGACCAACTCATGATCACTGCAGAAAAGGCAGGATGTGCGGCCGAAGTCCGTGCGTGTGCCTTGCGGTTCCTGGAAACGGGGATTGAACCGGGCGATTCATTCGACGTTGAGAAGGACCGGCCAAGAACTGACTCCGAGCCGCGATGGCCGCTTCCCGCTCTCGCGTATTTGACGCATATTCGCCGGTCGGCTGATCGCCGCCGCGGATCCGAAGCGCCTCGCCACGACGTCTTGATCGACATGGCAATCGCCCAGAAGAAGCCCGAAGATGTTCTTCGCTGGTACGACGAGTATCGAGCTCGCATCAAGAGGACTCCGCACTTGCGGGCCTGGCCCAGCTCCGATCTTCCCGATCGGGTCGCGACGGCGGTAGCCTCGACGCACCCGGAATGCGCAATAGAAATCTATCGAACGCAGATCGAGCGGCACTTGGTGAATGCAGACCGCCGCGCGTATGAAGCCGTCGCATCTTATCTTCGCAAATTGCAGCCGATCCTGAATTCACTTGGCCGTGAGTTGGAGTTGGCGGCGATTGTGTTGGAGATCCGGACGCGGCATGGCAATCGCCCCCGGTTGATGGATATCCTTGACCGTTTCGAGAACTACCGGCCACTGTCACGCTCGAAGATTTGAATGCAATCAACGTCAATCCGACTTGGAAACAGCAATCTACAGGAAAGGCCTTCCTGAGGGTCACCGGTTGAATCGCTGTCGGTCAACAATTGAGGGACATCTGACCGCGTGATCGGCTTTGTTTCCCCACCGCGGAATTGGCGCGCCGGAGACTTTTGGCGGCACTTCGCGACCCCGACGGTCTCCAACCGAGCCGTTCGGATTCGAACCCTCGAAGAGCTTCAGAACTCGCGTATTTGTTGGGGCAATTTGAGCAAAACGAAAAACGGGAGACCCTTACAAGAAGAGTCTCCCGCTCAAGCGGAGAGGGGGGGATTCGAACCCCCGAAACGGTTGCCCGTTTACGCGATTTCCAGTCGCGTTCCTTCAGCCTCTCGGACACCTCTCCGTGCGAAGGATCGATCGGTCGGACGGACTTTGGCAGGGTCGGGCCGGCGATCGGGGGTGAAGTCTAGCCGGGGGCGGGCCCCGCGTCATGGGAGGTTGTCATACGGATTCGAACCTGGGCCCACGCACACGGTGTGCACGCTGGATGTCGCGACTCGACGCATGACTTCGGAGTTTGGCGGCCCACGCCCAAGGTCAAGGGGTTCGATCTCGGTGGCCTCACGCAGGTAACAGCCAGGTCACTTCTACGGCGGGGGGGATCGGTCAGCGCGCGGATCGGTATATAGCCTTCGAGCATGCGCCACGCCCTCCTTCTTTCGATCGTGTGCATATCAGCTCCTGGCTGCGCCAACAGGTCACACCCCGCAGCCACCGCCGCGGCGACAGACCAGGCGTCCGAGCGCTGGCCCACGGCGGAGGAGGCCGCCGCGTGGACGGTTTCCATGAACGATGCACTCCGCATCGCCCGCGACGCCTTTGAAGATCAGAATCCTCGGCACATGATCTACCGCGTAGATCCGGTGGTGCTTGCGGAGAAGCACTTCTGGAAGGTGACCGGCGCCAGCACAATCGCCGGCGGCTGGGAAGCCGATATCGATGCCCGCACGGGGACGGTCCTGTCGTCTCGGCGTTTGCCGGGCCGTTAACCCGTTGGACATCCCGCAGCACCGATCTACAACCATGTTCCCACCGTGCCCCAATACCTCGTAACATTGGGCTTGACCACGTCTTCGAACAATCCGACGCCCGATGCGATGGTCCAATCTCTCGAAGCGCTGGCTCCCGCCGCATCGACGACGTCCGTTTCCGCGCCCGACTCCATCAAGGATTCCAAATCCCGGCACCTGGTCAGAGCCGCGGTCGTGGGCATCATGGCCGGCCTCGTCGCCGTCGCGTTCAAATGGGTACTCGCCGAATCGGAGAGATCCCGGGCGGGTCTTCTCGATCGGCTCAAGGTTCTTCCGCACTCAGAGTCCTGGGCCTGGTCGGTCTTGCCCATCCTAGGCCTCCTGCTGGGAAGTCTTGTCGGCTGGCTGGTGCTGCGGTTTTCGCCCGATGCCCCAGGCAGCGGCATCCCGCACCTCAAGGGGGTGCTCCTGCACGTCCGCTCAATGCGGTGGAAGTCACTCCTGCCGGTGAAATTCCTGGGCGGTGCGATCGGGATCGGAGCGGGGCTCTCGCTCGGGCGAGAAGGTCCGACGGTGCAGATGGGGGCCGCGATCGGTCAGGCCGTCGCCGATCTGCTGCGTGTGCCTTCGCGTGCGGTGCCCCAACTGCTTTCGTGCGGTGCGGGAGCCGGGCTTGCCGCGGCGTTCAACGCGCCCCTGGCCGGGTTCCTCTTTGTCATTGAAGAGCTCCACCGAGAGCTCTCCGCGCGGACCTTCGCGGGCGCGCTCGTCGCGGCGATTTCCGCCGACATCGTCGCCAGGGCGCTGGGCGGCGACCTGCCCTCGTTCGCCATCAGCCACTATCCCGCCGTTCCGCTCGCGGCCCTTCCCGTTGCTGCTTTCATCGGCGCAGTCGGGGGCGGACTTGGCGTCGTCTTCAACCGGTTGCTCATGCGCTCCTCCGCGGCGGCCCTCAACATCCATGCCATTCCTCGATGGCTGCTCCCCGGCATTGCATGTGCAGTGTGCGGCCTTGTCGCATGGTGGCTTCCGGAAGCCGTCGGCGGCGGCCACATGACGGCCGAACGGCTGCTGAGCGGGCAACTCGGCTGGGGGATTGGTCTATTGCTCACCCTTCTTGTCGCCAAGTTCGCCCTGACGCTGCTTTCGTACGCGTCGGGAGCACCCGGCGGGATCTTTGCTCCCATGCTGCTATTGGGCGCTGTTGCCGGCGCTGTCATCGGTGAAGGCATCGCCACGCTGATCCCATCGCTTCAGCCGCACACGACCGCGTTCGCCATCCTCGGCATGGCCGCAATCTTCGCCGGCTCTGTCCGAGCGCCGCTCACGGGAATCGTGCTCATCATCGAGATGACGGGCAACTACCAGCAACTGCTCGCGCTTGGCGTCGCGTGTCTCATCGCGGACCTCACGGCCGGGGCGTTGCGCGACAGGCCGATCTACGAGTCTTTGCTCGAAGCCGATCTGCACCGAAAGTCTCCGATCAATGAACCCTCGGATCGACCCTCGGCCCCCCGCGCGATATACGTGGGTGTTCAGCGCGGGTCGGCCATGGCCGGGTCCGCCGTGCGCAACTGCGGCTTACCGCCCGGATGTCTGGTGGTGACCGTCGAACGCGGCGGCCGCGAAGTCTTGCCCGGGGCCGAGCTGGTGCTCCACCCCGGCGACCACCTCTTGATCCTTGTTCCCGACGATGAGCCTCACAAAGCGATGGAGATCATTCGCCTGGCCACCGGCCTGTGAACCCGGGAATAGTGGCGGCGAACCCAAGCAGCCCGAGGACACCAGATCATCGCACCAGCAAGCCCACCCCTGATCCGCGTCTTGCATTGCCCGATTAAACCCCGCTTCACGTTGCCTGCATGCCGGTTCTTCAGCCAACAAGCCCTTCGATGTGCTCGTCGAAGGGCCTTTCTGATAGAAGAGTCAGCGGGCGTACATCCGTAGAACCTTCCGTGGAGTGTGCTAGGGTGTGTGGGAGCCGAGAATACACTCTTTGCGGAACACTACGGCCGACCGTCCCTGATCTTCTCCGCAGCGTTACGGTCACCTTCTGGAAACCGCGCTCCTTGCGCTGACCGGGTCGTGTGATCCCGCAACAACCTGAACTCCCGCGTTCCAAAGGAAGGCATGACAAGACTTCTCAACTTCTGGCAGGAACTGCGAGCGAGCCTCTGGTTCGTCCCGGTCGCAATGGTGCTGATGGCCGTCACGCTCGCCATCGCCCTGATCGAGATGGATGCCAGGATCGACCCAAAGTTTTTCGATGCATGGCCCCGGCTCTTCGGGGCGGGGGCCGCCGGTTCCCGGGGCATGCTCGCGACGGTCGCGGGGTCGATGATCACCGTGGCGGGGGTGGTCTTCTCGATCACGCTGGTGGCGCTTTCGCTTGCCTCCAGCCAGTACTCCTCGCGGGTGCTCCGCAACTTCATGACTGACCGCACGAACCAGACGGTGCTGGGCGTATTCGTCGGCATCTTCGCGTACTGCCTGGTCGTTCTTCGGACCATCCGTGAAGGAGAGACGACAGAGTTTGTTCCGTCGCTTGCGGTCGTGGGTGGCGTCGTGCTGGCGTTCGTCGGCATGGGCTTTTTCATCTACTTCATCCACCACATCGCGATGCTGATCCAGGCGTCTCAGATCCTCGCGAGGATCGCCGCAGAGACCATCAGCCGCGTGGATCATCTCTTTCCCGAGGGCGTCGGAGACCAAGGCGATCGCGACGGGGGGCCGAACGCCGTCAACCTCGACCCGGAGTGTGCATGGAATCCTGTACCCGCCCAGCGAACGGGGTACATCCAGCACGTCGATGATGAAGCGCTCTTCGCGAGTGCACGCGAGTGCAAGGCCGTTATCCGCATGGAACACCCGATCGGCGACTTCGTGATCGAGGGGATGCCGATCGCAAGCGTGTACGCCGTGGCGACCCCGAATGCCGAGGTCATCGAGGGTCTGGCGGCGGCCTACACGATCAATCAGCAGCGCACCACGGACCAGGACGCGGCGTACGGCATCCGGCAGATCGTCGATGTCGCCCTCAAAGCGCTCTCGCCGGGGATCAACGACACCACAACCGCCGTCATGTCGCTGGACTATCTCACGGCGATTCTCGTGCGCGTCAGCGGACGCAGGATCGAATCGCCGTGGCGTTACGAGGCAGGAGCACTTCGCGTCATCACGCGCGGGGCGACGTTTGCCGGGTTGTTGGAGTTATCACTCGATCAGATTCGTCAGAACGCGTCGGGCAACGTGGCGGTCCTGAATCGCCTCCTCGGTACGCTCGAACTGCTCGAGAGCCTCACCCGCAGCCCGGCACGCCGCCAGGTTCTCCGCCGACAGGCTCGGGCGCTGGAGGAGGCCGTACAGAGAACCATTCCCGGCCCGCTCGACCGCGAGCCGCTCGAAGCCAGGTCGGAGCGCCTTGTCGCCTCGCTCGCGCCGCCAGAGTCGCGGAACTGACCCGACAGACGAGGCTTTGGTTTGCGGCTCAAACCCCGTCTACGAGGGTCGTGATGACCGGACGCGATCGAGTGTGTGCATAAACAACGATGGCCCCGGCGCTTGCCGAGGCCATCACAATCGCTGAATCGGGGTGACAGAACACCATAGAACTTTTCTTGGAGGGCGTGAGGGTCTTAAGCCACCACCTAGGCTACGTTCTGAGGACTTTAAGCTTGGTCGACAAGTGAGCGACCAGCGAAACAGGCTCGTTGGCCCCCTCTCGACGGGGAGCTTCCTGAACGAAATGCGACGGTAACGCGACTGACGCAATGGGTATCTATGCGAATTGAGCTGCATCCCAAGACGGCATTGCTCAACGCCGCTCTCATGACAAAGCGGCCAGTGGCATTTCTGGTTGGATCTCCGCTGTCGTCGAAAGATGGCGTCGGAGTGCCCGACATAACCGCAATGCTCGACGTCGCCCGTGATGAGGTCAGAGCCCGTGCTCATACCGTCTTGCCGCAGTTCGAAGCGGCGATAGCGGGAAAGGACGGCTCGGATGCATATCAAGCGGCGATGAAGTGGATTGGCGTCAACGGCGGCCAAGACGCCGTGAATGACGTGATAGCAAAGGCGGTGCTGCAAGCGCGCAAGGTTGGTGCAGCGAACGTGACAGCAGGCACGGATGGTGAACCGGGAGATTGGAGCATCACACCCGGGACCGTGGGAATCGCAGACCTGGTTGCCCGTGGCGGAGACAAGTTTCTCGGACCAATTCTCACGACAAACTTTGATCCATTGCTTTCGTTGGCCATTCGTGCGCAAGGCGGGCGTGCTGGCCGGCGTGTGCTCACCGCGGACGGAACGCTTGCCGGGGCAGCTGAGGATGAACCGGGAGTCTGCAGTGTTGTCCATCTTCATGGATTCTGGCGGGATTCTGACACTCTTCATACGCAAGCGCAGCTGACGAATCCTCGCCCCAAGTTAAAGGCCTCGCTCCAACGACTCTTGGTCGCCCAACAGCGAACGCTAGTCGTGGCCGCATATGGTGGATGGGACGATGTTTTCACCTCTGCATTGGTTGAGTTGATGAATGACGAGCAAGCAAAGCTTGACGTCATCTGGTGCTTCTATGAGAGCGATTCCGCCAAGGTCGAGGACAAGTACGGTAAGCTACTGAAGACAGTGGCCCCTGCGATGGTCTTAAATCGCTTTCGGTGCTTCGGCGGCATCGACTGCCATTCCATTTTCGCAGAGATTCAAGCAGCAGTTCGGGGGGCAACTTCGCCTGCCGTCGCCTCCGCGACATCGGCGGCCCCACTCGCTGGCTGGGAACTCATCGACACGACCTATCTGGACTCTCTCACTGCCTTGAATACAGGCGACCTCGTGCGATATTTCGATGGCGCTGTGCCAACATGGCGACATGCCGCCTCGTCGGACATCCCACGTCGTCAAGCCGTCGAGGAGATCGCCAAGCGCTCAGCAACACTACAAGTGGGCAATGGGTCTTGTTCGATGCAGCTCATTCGAGCTGCAGGCGGGGAAGGAAAGACCACTCTCCTGCTCCAATCGGCTCATGACGCTGTACGTAGTGGATACTGGACTGTTCTGTGGCGACCCTCTCCTCATGTGAAACTGCTTCCGGAGCATGTGGTCAACTTAGACACAACAAGGCAATGGCTGCTCGTCGCCGATGACGCGGAGAGCATGATCGTGGACCTCGAGGACTGCGCTCGTCGGCTCCACGCCGCGGGTCGATCCAATGTCCATTTTCTACTGGCCACTCGGGATACTGATTGGTGGAACAAAGGCGGCGACAGTCCGACATGGGAGTCGTGGTTGAAAGCGTGGGTGCGCAAGCAGCAGGCGATCGTGCTTCGTGGAATTAGCCAAAATGATGCGGAACGAGTTGTCAACGCATGGGCTAAGTGCGGCCACCGTGGCTTGGGTGAGCTTGCCAAGTTACCCAATTCACGCACGCAAGTGAAGGCTCTCAAGAATGCTGTAGAGAGAGCGGTTGGCGAGCAAGACAATCAGCATCGAGGTCGTCAGGTCGTTGAAGGGTCGTTCTTCGGTGGTTTGCTTGACGTGCGTTTCGGACCACCGGGCCTGCAAGCTCACGTTCGCACGTTCCTGGATAGGCTGAGGCTCGTGTCAATTGGAGCCAGCGATCAAACTCTCTTTAGCGCACTGGTCTACGTGTCGGCATGCCACGCGCTGGGAGTTCCCGGCTTGGATGCACGTGTATTGGCCGACTTGGTCGGCGTCCCGCGCGATTGGGTGCACAGCCGTGTGGTGCGACCTTTAGGCGAGGAGGCCTCAGCGGTCGAGAGCGATGGATACGTGTTCACTCGTCACAAGAAGGTTGCCGTCGCGGTGCTACTTGAAGCCGAAGAGTCATTAGGCTTGGATTTGTCGGAAGTGTTTAGCTCACTCATTCGCCAAACGATCTCGAGTGATCGAGAGAATCGCCTTTGGATGCGTTGGTTCTCGAGCATCGTTTTGTCTGGGCCTCGTATTGGAGACGCGCTCCCAAGTCAGATTGCAGGACCACGCAGAAACGTGATCGCGATTGCGGCCGCAATCGCCGCAACACGGCACAAATCTGAATGGCTTGGTTGCGTCGTTAGCCTCGGCAAGACATATCGGCTCGCCAATGAGCCCTGCAACGCGGCCAAGGTTTTCCGTGACAACCTCCCAAATGCCTCCGCAAAAGTTGATTACGACAAAGTCATCCGAGGTTACTGGTACGAGTGGGGTCTTTGCGAAGGCCTCACGAGCGACATCTCCAGCCACCGCGCCCCTGATGCATGGCTCCAAGGGCTCTCACTTTCCGACCACCTCAACCCCGCGCCGATCACGCCGGAGCAGGCAAGACTCGGCTTCGCCGGTCTTGGCATCGCCTTCGGCAAAGTGGCTCAGCCTACCCCCAAATGTGCTTACGCCAAAGCTCGCCGGGCCGTGGCCTACCTCGGCCGCCATGTGGGGGACGACCCGAAGGGGATGGAGTACTTTGATCGCTACGATCGGGAAGCGAACAAGATCAAGACCCCCTACCCGCGCGATATTCTTGAAGCCGTCTCTTGGTTGAACATTGGCGTTACTCAAGCCGGCGGCGAACTCCAAGACCCATTCCTCAGCAGCCTACTGAAGCCCGAGAGAGTCTCATTCGATGCGCTGCGTCGAATGCTCGCACCCTCCCGTCTCTCGGAAACGGCTCGCGCAGAACGCACCACAATCCGGGACTTGGAGCGGATTCCGGAAACTGAGCCACTGCCCGAGGGGGAGCTTCGAGTGGCTGTTGAGAGAATTGCGCATGAGTCATGGGCTCTCGCCCCCAATACGGTCTCTTCAGAGAATCGTCTGAAAATTGCACGGCGCGAAGCCGTTCGCTTGATCGGTTCACTCGCGTCGCCACTTCGAGACGAGGTCGAGAACCATTTTGTTTCACACGGATGGAGACCACTCATGGCTCGCATCCCCAAGGCGTAACCAGAGAAATCGATAAGGCCCTGCAAATCGATTATTTGCAGGGCCTTATCGTCGAATCGGGGTGACAGGATTTGAACCTGCGACCTTCTCGTCCCGAACGAGACGCGCTACCAAGCTGCGCTACACCCCGTCGCTGCCATCGATTGTAGGCACCTCACCGCATGTGCACGCTCGGACTTCTGATGCTCTCCCAGCGTCTTGTGGGGCCTGGGAAAAGCCTCAACTCGGGCCGGACGGCAGGCGATCAATCGACGATCGGGTTGAAACCCGCGGTCTCGTCGGGAAACTCCGGGCGGACCGTGTAGATGTTGTCGCCGCGCTTGCCGGGGTCGCCGTCGGGGCCAACCGAGTAGAAGTAGGGCCGGCGCGTCGGGCAGATCCCTTCATCGGCATCACCCGTCAGCGCCTTGGGAGCGGCGGAATCAGCCTGCCCATCCGTGAATGGCTGGTATGACCGCCGGAACTGCAGCTCCTTCGGCGCAGCGCCCGTCGGGCCCCAACGGACATAGGCCATGTGATAGAACGGCCGCGAGATCCCCTGTGCGGGCACCATCGCCTTGGCCGTCTGGTCGTAGTAGTCTCCCGAAGGACCGTCGAAGAACTCCTCGCGGCCAAAGCCCGGATGGACAAATCGGATCGGCCTGCCGAACGGGTCGATCACCTCAAAGGAATCGACATCCACGCCGGCAAGGACATCCACCGGCTGATCGTCGGCGTTCTCGGTTCCCTTGTACCAATGATCCAGGAACCGGGCCCGCACAAACTTGCTGGGCATCGCCTTGAGGATCGACTCTGAAAGCGACGACTGCTTCAGGATCGCCGCGTACGTCGCGAGCGAGGGGATCGTCGAGTCGTACTGGGCGTAGTAATTCTTGGGTTCCTTCAGCGCGTTGGGGAGCGACTTGTTCGTGCCCGCGGGGCGCCCATCAAAGGCCGGAAACTCGTAGATCCCCGGCGTACCACCGATCGACACCGTGTGTGCATACACCGGCGGGGGCAACTGGCCCTTGTCGGCCATGAACGAATCCACCGACTGGTCCAGGGTCGCGATGAGCTGCTCGGTCGTCCGGGTCTTGCTCCCCGTCACCACCTGCCTGCCCACGACCATGCTGAGTGCGATCAGCGCCGAGATGATCCCCAGAACGATCAGAAGCTCGATCAGCGTGAAACCGCGCTGGGTTCGATAACCACCAATCTCGTCGACATTCACGGTTCGCATGAAGCTACTCCTGACCCGTTCCCTCGAGGCCTTTGGACTCAACCTCTTTGTCAGGACCCCTTCACGCCAAGGTCCCAGCCCGACTTTCACATCGCAACCACGGTCGAACGGCCCCGATTCCACCCAATGTGCACACCGGCTTCAAACCGCCCATCGATCCTCAATGCCAGTATCGGATCGAGAAGCGGGCCGTCCGTACTCCGTACGCGGGGGCCGCCCTGGGCGTTCAGACTCTTGAGAGTGTACCGGCCCACCCCGCCGTCGGGAACCGGGCCCTCTCCGAATCGACCGCCCAGATCGATACGTGTTCACCCGGGGATGTGATTCGGAGTTCGCGGTGGATCGACATGGAATTGCAAATCAGGAAGCTTCCGGCATGATTTGCTATTGACAGTTCCGTCGCTCTTCGCCTACAAGCATGGTACGAATCTTCGTGTTCAAGCAAGCCGCCAGCAGGCGGGACACAAGGGTGTGGGAAGCACCACTTTCACAGGTTTTCACAATGCAATCCACAATGATCGAGACTCGTGGGGAGTCGCTGCCCTTCAACGCTGACCGCCCCGTGGCCGACCTCACGCTGGTCGAGATCGCCGAGCAGCTCGAAAAGGTGACGGGCTGGATCGAAGCCCAGCGGGTTCGCGAGCGCGATGCACGCAAGGCCTACGACCTGATCACCCAGCAGGTCGAGGCCAACGTCGACCAGATCCGCAAGTACGCCAACGAGCTCCTCAATGCACAACGCAAGCGCATGAACGCCTTCGATGGCCTCCTGGGCCGTCAACCCGACGCGCCCACCGGCCGGAGCGGCCGCTCGGGCGGCGGCTCTTCGGGTTCCTCGGCAAATACAGGCTCCCGGAGCGGCGGCAAGAAGAACATCGTTGAGGCCATCTACGACGTCTGGTCGATCGACCGGTACGCCGAGCCCTTGACGACCGAGGAAATCATCGCCGCACTTCCTGACACGGGCTATCAGTCCAACGCGGCAAGCTCCTCCCTCAAGTCGAGCGTCAACCAGGCGCTCGCCAAGCTCTGCAAGGTGGGACGCGTTGTCCGCCTGCGGGCCGACGGGACGGTCATCCCGCCCAAGGACAAGACCAGCCGTGCACGCAAGTACCTGGCCGCCAACCGCCTCCCCGAGGATCAGGTTCTCTAAGATCCGCCGGTCACGCGGGGGGCTGCCGGTCACGCGGGTGTTGGTAATGCACACCGGGTAGGGTGTGCACCCCCATCTCAGCAAACACAAGAGCCCCGGACGATCGGTCCGGGGCTCTTTCTTGCGCTGTTAGCTATCACCAACGAGGAACCTCTCCCCTCGCCGGCGCCGTGTACAACTTACCGCGGCTGCGTATCCCCCTGAGGATCCTCCGCCGGCGGAGTCGGCGGCTCGGTCGCGCCCAGCCCGGGCTGCTCGGAGACCTGCATTGGCTTGGGTGCCGGCGCTCCGGTGTAATAGGGACTGTCTTCGACCCCACCTTCGGCCGTACCGGGCGCACCCATCCCCGGCCCGACGATGCCGGGACCGGCGATCACACCCGGACCGATCATGCCGCCCGAGATCGGACGGCCCC
>DATGXW010000252.1:0-3577 GCA_035298585.1 Phycisphaerales bacterium | reverse complement strand
GGTGAGGATGCGTTCGTGCTTGGTCCAGTCGACGAGGTTGGGAGAGGAGAATGCGTCGAAGTGGGTCTGCTGGTCGTAGGGTGCGGAGTAGGTTGGGTAGATCCAGAATCGGCGGCGGCCGTTCTCATCCTGGAAGATCGCGCCTTCGGGATCGGCGTACCACCCCTGGACGATGGGGTTGCCGGCGCGGCGGGGCTCGGATGCACATCCGCCCAGGGGGAGGGATAGGGCGAGCGCGGTGCACATGTGCGTCAAGGCCAGGACCGATACCAGGGGGTTTGAGGCGTTGATTTTCACTTGGATTCTCCGAGTATCGCCGCGTGTGGCCGGGCAGTGAGGCGACGGGTTGCAGCGTACACGGGCCGGGCGGGGTGTGCGTCGCTGTGAAAGTGGATTCTCGGGCCTTTACAAACTCTGGCGATGGCGAGGGCACATCGCATAATCTACGTGCATGCATCGGGCCGTTGGTGAGACATGCGGCCATCGAGTCGTGGACCATCGAGCGCTGGGTTCGCTCGCGGCTGTCGCATGGGCGTGCGGGTGCGGGCGATGAGCACCAACCTCCTGCAACGGGCCGAGGCGCTCTTTGTCGAGCTTGTGGAGCTTTCCAGCGATCGGTGGGAGGCGTTGCTCCGGGAGCGGTGCGGGAACGACCACGAGCTGTACAAGGAGGTCGCGTCGCTGCTCAAGTGCCACGACGAGTCGGCGACGTTTCTCGACGCCAACGAGCTTGTTCATCTTCGGCCGTTTGACGCGGGGGCGACCCCGGAAGAACTGGCGCCCGGCGAGCGGGTGGGACCCTTCCAGATCGTGCGGTTCCTGGGCAGGGGCGGGATGGGCAACGTCTACGTCGCCGAGCAGGACAAGCCCCGGCGCACGGTGGCGCTCAAGGTGATCCGACGGGACTTTGCGACGCGGAGCCTGGTTCGGAGGTTTGAGCACGAGGCGGAACTGCTGGGCCGCCTGCACCACCCGGGGATTGCGCAGATCTATGCGGCGGGCTCCTCGGCCGCGCCCTCGGCCGACGGCCAGCCGGGGTATTCGCAGCCGTACATCGCGATGGAGCTGGTGGATGGTCCGCCGCTGAATACGTATGCGAAGGAGCGGGGGCTGGATGTTCGGGGGGCGATGCGGATCGTGGCGCTGGTGTGCGACGCGGTGCACCATGCACACCAGCGGGGGGTGATCCATCGGGACCTCAAGCCGGCGAACATCCTGGTTTCGGAGCAGGGCCAGCCGAAGATCCTGGACTTCGGCGTGGCGCGTCGCGCGGACCCGGAGCTTGACGGGAAGACGATGCACACGCGGGAGGGGCAGATCATCGGGACGCTGCCGTACATGAGCCCCGAGCAGGTGCTGGGCAGCGCGGCCGACATTGATACGCGCAGCGACGTGTATGCACTTGGGGTGATCCTGTACCAGTTGCTGGCGGGCCGGCTTCCGCTGGATGTCTCGGGCAAGTCGATCGCGGAGGCGGCGCGAATCATCCGCGACGAGGAGCCAGCACGGCTGGGGCAATTGCAGCGGCAGTACCGCGGAGACGTCGAGACGATCGTGGCGCGGGCGCTGGAGAAGGACACGTCGCGGCGTTACCAGTCGGCGGCGGAGCTTGCGGAGGACCTGCGGCGGTTCATAGACGGGAAGCCGGTGCAGGCGCGGCAGGACTCAGCGCTGTACGTGCTCCAGAAGCAGTTGACCCGGCACAAGGGGGCGGTGCTGGCGGTGATGGTGATGCTGCTGGGCATCGTGGGCTTTGCGGTGTACGCGTCGTACGAGGCGAGCCGTTTCGAGGCGATCGCGGCGGAGCGCGAACTGGCGCGCAAGAGCGCGGACCTCTCGGCCAGGCGGCTGGCGCGGCAGCTTTCAGACAGCAACATCGAGCGGGGGCGGCTGCTGGCACGGTCGGGGAACCTTGCGACGGCGGAGAACCTGCTGTGGCCCGAGCACCTGCGAAATCTTGAGGAGCACCACACGTTCTACGCGCTGTGGGAGCTGTATTCGCGGCAGCGCAGCTACGCGATGCTGAACGTCAATAAGCCGCGGTCGTACAGGATGCGGCTGAGCGTGGACGGATCGATGGTGGCGTCGGCGGGGGTGGATCCGCCGGTGGTCGTGTACAGCACATCGACGATGGAGCGATCCGCGCAGTTCGGAGAAGCCACGGGAACAGCGCCGGCGATCGCGTTCTCGCAGGCGGGCGACCTTGCGGTGGGGGATGCGGCGGGACGGATCGTGCTGCACGATCCGATGACGGGCGCCCAGCGGCTGGTGGTGCGGGCGGAGGGGCCGGCGATCAGCGAGCTTGGGTACGTGCCGGGCGGGCGGTACATGCTGGTGCAACTGACCAGCGGCATGCTGCAACTGGTCGACCCGAACGCGGGGCCGGATCTTGGAAAAACGCTTGCGAGCTGGCGCAGCGCGGGGGTTGTGCAGTTCGCGGTCGAGGGGGCGGGTGAGGAGCTGGTGGTGACGTGCTCGGACGGGACCATCCGGTTCCTGTCGCTGCCGGACCTGAAGGAGCTTCGGCGCTTCTCATCGCCCGATGATGCGGGGGCGAAGATCGCGTACTCACCCGATGGAACGATGGTGGCGGTGGGGGGGGCATCGAGGCGGACGCGGCTGCGGCTGGCGTCGACGGGCGAACTGGTGGGTGAGTTGCTGGCTCCCACCGGGAATGTGCAGGGCGTGTGCTTCACGCCCGACGGCAAGCGGCTGATCGTGACGGGTTGGTGGCACGTCCACGTCTGGGATGTCGCCTCGCGGACATTGATCGAGTCGTTCTCGGGGGCGCGTTCATCGGCGTCGGACATCGCGGTGACGCCCGACGGGAGCGTGGCGTGGATCAACTTTGCGCTCGTGATCCGGGCGTTTGATCTTGACGCGAACGGGGGACGCCTGCGCATCGACCCATCGGTCACGCGGACGCTGGCGGTTTTCACGGACACGGGCGAGCTGCTCGCCGGGGAGCCGGACGGGAGCATCAACATCCTCGATGGAAAGACCGGCGCGGTCACCAACACGCTCGGGAGGGGTTCCAAGCGCGTCCGGGCGATCACCGTCTCTCCCACCGAGCCGCTCGCGGCCTCGCTGGGCCTGGACAATGTGCTGAGACTGTGGAACTACCGCGAGCGCCGACTCGTGGCCGAGTGGCCCGGGTACAAGATGGTGACCAACGACGGAATGCGGTTTGACGCGGCGGGCAAGCGGCTGGTGGTTTCCGCGACGGATGAATCCTTCCGGGTTCTGAGCATCCCCGAAGGCAAGACACTCGCCACGATCCCGCGCGACGGGAGCGAGGTGCTCTCGGCGGCGTTCAGCCCCGACGGGGCGATGATCGCGACGACGACCCGGCGCGGCAGGGTGTGCCTGTACGAGGCCGCGACCGGCGCCCTCATCCGGGAGTGTGCAGCGCCCCAGGGCACGCCCTGGACCGTTGTCTTCAGCGCGGACGGCCAGCGCGTCTTCAGCGGGAACTGGTCGCGGATGATCGACATCTGGGATGTCTCCACCGGGGCGCTGGTGCGGAGCCTCGACGGGCACCGGGGGCTGGTGACGGATCTTGCGTTCCGCCCCAACG
>DATGXW010000251.1:0-2173 GCA_035298585.1 Phycisphaerales bacterium | reverse complement strand
AGCTGGCCCGCCGGGTACGGAACTTGGTCACGGTCGACGAGGTGCCGTCCCGCATCTCGATGCGGGCCCGCGGGTCGAGACCCGAGGCCGGCTCGTCCATCAGCAGGACTTTGGGATCATGCAAGAGCACGCGGGCGACGCTGAGTCGCTGCTGCATGCCGCGGCTCAGGCTGTTCACCTCGGCGTTGGCCTTGTAGGTGAGATCGGTGAGCTCCAGCACGTCCTTCACCACCTTGTCGCGCTGCGTGCCGTGGATGCCGTACGACGCGGCGAAGAACTCCAGATACTCCGTCACCACCATGTCCTCGTACGCACCCATGAAGTCGGGGACGTATCCGATCAAGGGCCGGATCTGACGATTCTGGTAGCCGATCGTGAGGCCCGCGACGTTCGCCTGCCCGCTCGAGGGCTTGAGCAGCGTGGCGAGGATCTTGATCGTGGTGGTCTTGCCGGCGCCGTTGGGGCCGATGAAGCCGAAGCAGTCGCCCTCGTTGATGACCAGGTTGAGATTGGAGAGCGCGACGAGGTCGCCGTACTTCTTGGTCAGGTTGATCGTCTCGATCATCGGGGGCAAGGCATCGCTCCGGAGAGATGGCGGACGAGAGAATGTAGCGAGTGCGCGTGCGTGGAGTTCCCGTGATTCTGGTCGGAGTGCTGGTTTTGAAACCGCGCGGGAGCGCCGCAGCAAGGGGGTGGGGCCTTCCAGGCCCCCGCCGATGTCTTGGTTTCGACAAATCCTCGGGGACTTCAAGACGACGCCGGGGCCTAGAAGGCCCCGCTCCCACCGATCCAAGAAAACAAACAGGCCCCGGCGTGACGCCGGGGCCTGCGGAGATCAATGTGATCTGAGATGAATCAGAACGTTCAGCGACGGCGACGGCCGGCGACGAGGCCGCCGAGGCCGAGCAGAGCGAGCGAGCCCGGGGTCGGGATCACGTAGGTGTTGAACGCGCCGCCGGTCGAGCCCGTGCCCCAACCCGGAGTGGACTGGCCGTTCGTGCTGAGGTGGTCGACGCCGGGGTCACCGCCGCCGCCGCCCGAGGTGGCGACATCGAAGAACACCAGGCCGTTGCCGGTGAGACCGAGGAACGCGCGGTCGATGGTGAAGGTGACCGCGTTCGAGCCGGTCTGGCTCTGGTCGTTGCTGGTGGTGTTGTCGAGGTTCCACTGCAGGCCGTCCCACGACCAGTTCTGCTGGTTGGTGTTGGGAGCATCAACCCACGACCCAACGTAGCGGTCGATATTCTGGCTCAGGGTGACGGGGCGAGCCCAGGCGTTGGTGGCGGTGTCATCGAACGTGTTGCTGGTGCGGAAGTACAGCATGTACTTCGTCCAGTTCTGGTAGCCACGG
The DNA here is from genome assembly GCA_035298585.1 of Phycisphaerales bacterium. Classification (GTDB taxonomy): domain Bacteria; phylum Planctomycetota; class Phycisphaerae; order Phycisphaerales; family UBA1924; genus JAEUJB01. The sequence continues at coordinate 822 of DATGXW010000251.1, read as the reverse complement.
GTGTTCACCGTGACGTACAGGTTCGTGGCATCGTGGCTGACGACCACGCTGGCGATGTCCAGGTTGGCAAAGCCGTTGTCGAACAGGTCGTTCTGCGCGTCGTTGTAGGTGACGGCAGCTTGCGCGGCGGTGGCGAGGCCAGCGACGGCAACGAGGGCCAGAACATTCTTCATCTCTCAATCTCCTCTATGTAACCGGAATGAAACACATTCAGCACCGGTTGCCCCACGGCAAACCGGGAGAAAACGCATCAGCAAACCGTCACGGGGGCGGACACCCCAAGACGGTACTTCCATCGTAACTCCAGCAGGCACCACCCGCAACGGCTTGGGATTCGAAAAAACCGAAAATCTGCTTGCATGCCGTTATCGGGAGGCATGCGACAAGGGATCCCCCAGTTGTCGCCGCCTGAAAGCGTTTACATCTGAGCGATTCCCTGGCTCCTGAGACTTGTCGCAATCAGTTCCGCGTCGGACCCGCCGCCGTGCTCGGCGGCACCGGCGAGGGCGCCACACCCAGGTAATCGAGCGAACGCTCCATCACGCGCCGGACCACCGGACCAGCGACGTACGTGCCGTAGTGCTTCTTAGCACGGATCAGCGCCGGACCCGGATCATCGATCACACATAGCACCACCAGCTTGGGATCCTCCGCGGGGCCGCCGGCGATGAAGCTGGAGTTGTACTGATCGTCGAAGTAGCCCGAGGTGCCCTTGGGTCGCCGCAGGTTCTTGCCGGGCGGCGGCGTGAGCGGGATCTCCGCGGTGCCGGACTTGCCGAACATGCTGTATTTCCATCCCCCCTCGGAGTGGCTGGCATCGGT
>DATGXW010000250.1:0-2340 GCA_035298585.1 Phycisphaerales bacterium | reverse complement strand
TCGTCCCACTCATCTTGATCGTCTTCCTCGTCCCGGGCCTGGTTTACGGCCTCTCCACCGGCGCACTCAAAACCCAGAAGGACATCAGCAAGTCGTTCATCTACTCGATGGAGCAGATGGCCCCCGTCCTGGCGATGGCCTTCTTCGCCGCGCAGTTCATCGAATCGTTCAAATACTCCGGGCTCGACCAGATGCTCGCCTTTGTCGGCGGCGATGCGCTCGCCTCCTCCGGCCTGCCCCCCATGCTCCTCCTCGTCGGCATCGTCTTCCTCACCATGATCGTCAACCTGCTCATGTCCTCCATGAGCGCCAAGTGGACCATGCTCGCCCCCATCCTGGTCCCGATCATGATGATGGTCGGCGTCAGCCCCGAACTCACCCAGTGTGCATACCGCGTCGGCGACAGCGTCACCAACATCATCACGCCCCTCAACACCTACGCCATCGTCATCCTCGCCGTCATGCAGCGATACAACAAGTCCGCCGGCATGGGCCAGCTCATCGCGACGATGCTCCCCTACTCGATCGTCTTTGCGATCTTCTGGACCATCTTCCTCGTCGCCTATATCTGGCTCGGCATCCCCCAAGGCCCCGGCGCACCCATGTGGTATGCGCCCGGCCACTGACCCGCACCAAAGCCGCTCATCACGGCCTCGGAACTCGTGCCGCACACGCCTGAAAACGTGTTTCGCCCGCCACGCGCTCATGCGGCGCCTCGCCCCGCATTCCAAAAAAGCCAGCCTCCCCGGTTATCCCGGCGAGGCCGACACACCCAACAGGATCACGAGTCCTTTGCCGCCGGGGACCATCACACCCCGACCTTGGAAAGCTCTTGGCGCGTCGTCGCTGCAATCTGTGATTCCAGGAACTCCGCCATTGAGCGTTCATCCGCCAGGATCCGTGTGCAGTCCTCGGCAAGCTCCACATCGCCCACCGAGCGGGCCGCCGCTTCGAGCGATGTGTAGCAGGCGATCTCAAAGTGCTCGGCCGCCACGCCGGTCAGGACATCCTTGATCGCCGTGTCGCTTGACATCGACGACATCATGCCCTGCATCCCGGCCTGCAGCTTCCCGCCCGTGTCCTTCATCACCGACCGCGCTGAACCATGACGCTCCAGCGCACGCTGCATCCGCGCGGCATGATCCTTCGTCTCGATGATGTGCTGCTGAAGACGCGTGCGCAGCACGGTGTTGTCCTTGGCGTGGTCAACCTGCGCCCGCAGCGCTGTCTCCAGCGATTCTTCCATCGCGTGTGCATCACGCAGCCACGCGACAAGCAATTCCTTCGCTTGATCGGCCATACGCACCATCCTTGCTTTCACCATTGCCATTCCGGCTTGCCGATCACGATCACTGGCGCTGACGGCCGTCTTGCTTCTGGTCGCCGCCCCGATGACCGCCGTTGCCAGTACCGCCGCTGCTGCCACCGCTGTTGCCGCCGCGCGAACCCTGCGAAGAGTTGCCCGAATTGCTCCCCGGCTTGTTCTTCTCGTTGTTCTCGGCCATGACCGTGCTCCAATGTGCACCCACACGCCGCGGTGCACATCCCTGTCGGCACCCCGACCCCGCGAGCCAGGGTGAATCACGCGTGAAGCCGCACTTATGGGGGTTTCCAGTGCACATCGCGCCCACGCCGTGCATTTACACCGGCCACCCCTCGTCCAACCCCCGGTCAACGCCCGCCCCTTGCTCGCGCCCCGACCGTGCCGCACAAGGGCGCTTCAGTCTGGCTTCATCCGTTGATCCACCGTGTGCAGTGTCGCCGTGCACGCGTGTCGCGGCCGAGCTTTGAGGTGACGCATGAAGGCTGTCTGCTGGTACGGCGCCAACGATGTCCGCGTTGAAAATGTTCCCGACCCCTCGATCCAGCAGCCCACCGACGTGGTGATCAGGGTCACGTCGACCGCCATCTGCGGCTCTGATCTCCACCTCGTGGACGGCTTCATGCCCACCATGGAGAAGGGCGACATCCTCGGCCATGAGCCCATGGGGATCGTCGAGGAAGTCGGGCCCGCCGTGAAAACCCTCGCCAGAGGCGACCGCGTCGTCGTTCCCTTTAACGTCGCCTGCGGTGACTGCTTCTTCTGCAAGAAGACGCTCTTCTCCGCCTGCGATCGCTCCAACAGCGCTGAAGGTCGCGAACTCTCCAAGAAGGCCATGGGCTATCCCGCCGGCGGTGCACTTGGATACTCCCACATGCTGGGCGGCTACGCCGGCGGCCAGGCCCAGTACCTCCGCGTTCCCTACGCCGACGTCGGCGCGTTCAAGATCAACGCCGACCCCGGCACCTGATCGAGGTACAAGAGGGCCATGACGGCGACTGCCGCCGAGTCCAGGCTCT
>DATGXW010000249.1:0-4463 GCA_035298585.1 Phycisphaerales bacterium | reverse complement strand
GGACGCCATGACAAGTACACAGTCCATGATCGTTGCGCGCGGGATCGCCTGCCTGGTCGCCCCTCTCCTGATGGTGCTGTGTGCACTCTCGGCCGCGGGGTGCGGCTCGCTGTCGACTCCCAAGCTCACGCCCCCCACCGTGCTGGAATCCCCCTACGGATCCCAGGACGGTGATGTTCTCTGGGCCGTGGCGCCGCTCCGCAATGAATCGGGCACGACCCAGGCCGATCCCCTGGTGATGAGCGACAAGGTCATCGCCGCGATCGCCGAGACCAAGGGGCTTCGGTGCCTGCCGCTCAACCGGACGATCGAAGCCATGCGTGCACTCAACATGGCCTCGGTCCGGTCACCCGCCGACGCCCTGACCCTCGCACGGACGCTGGGGGCCGACGGGATCATCGTGGGGAGCATCACGGCGTACGAGCCCTACCAGCCGACGCTGGGGCTCACGCTCGCGCTCTACGGACGCGCGGGCGCGATGAACACGCCCCAGGCGGCTTCGCTTGACGCACGTGCACTTGCCTCCAAGACCACCGAACCCCAGCGGGAGGGACCCGGCAACTTCGGGACGCGACCGCTCTCGGTCGCGGCGGAGCATCTTGACGGGAAGAACCACCAGGTGCTGCTCGATGTTGAGAGCTATGCGACGGGGCGGAGTGATCCCAAGTCGTCGCTGGGCTGGAAGCGGTACGTGGCGAGCATGGACTTGTACATGGAGTTTGCGGCCAACCACGTCGTGGGCCGGCTCCTCCGAGAGGAGGCCCGCCGCCTGGGACCGGTCCCGCAGGAACAGACCAGGAAGTAGCCCGGGTGCACACGCGTGTGCATCCGGCCGACAGAAGAGATCCAGGACCGCCGAATGCCCCGCCCCACGCACCCCATCACCATCAGCGCCCATCCGTTCAGCGGCCGCGTCCATTCCTCGAAGGAGGACGGGCGTGTCCGCGTCGCGTGGATGAAGCGCGGATCGAAGACCTGGCGCGTGGAGTTTGAGGAAGGCCACGAATACGCCGCCGCGCTCGCCGTGATGGATCACGCGCAGCGTGGGGGCCCCCTGGCGATCGACGAGTTCGAAGCGGTCCTGCTGGCCGCCCAGATCCTCGACACCGCGCAGGAGAAGTTCCAGTCGATTTCCGAGCACATCGCCGCGGTCCTGGCAGCCGAGCCCGCCCGGACACGTCAGGCCGCGTAGGAGTACGTCATGTCGATTCTGCCGATCACCGCCGCGTTCCAGAAGTATCTCGCCGACGAACGGCACTTCAGCCCCTACACGGCGCGCTGCTACGGGGCGGACCTGCGCCAGTTCGTCGAGTACCTCGCGCAGGGGTTCAACGTCGCCATCGACGACGCGAAGGAAGCCGCGTTCTTCCGCCAGCGGACCGAGCACCCGGTCCACGCGCCGGGGACCAGCGGCCCGGTCGCCGAGACATCGAGCGCGGCGGGCGACGGCTCTCTCACGGGCATCATCTGCACCGCGGGGGCGGATGTGGTCCGCGGGTTCCTTGCACACCTCAACGAGCAGCACTACTCGGCGGCCACCATGGCCCGCAAGATCGCGACGCTCCGCTCCTTCTTCAAGTGGGCCGACCGCCGCGGCATCGCCGACGCCAACCCGATGACGCTGATCAGGACGCCCCGCCAGGGCAAGCGTCTGCCCAAGGCCATCACGATCGAGCAGGTCGAGCAGCTCCTGGCCGCCCCCTCGGACACCGACGTACTGGGCCGCCGCGACCGCGCGATGCTCGAGACCCTCTACTCGACGGGCATCCGCGTCAGCGAGCTGATCGGCCTTAACTTCGATGAGCTGGACATCGCCAATGAATGCCTGCGCGTCCGCGGCAAGGGCAAGAAGGAACGCGTCGTTCCCCTGGGGAGCCACGCGATCGAGGCGATCCGCCGGTACATGGACCTCGTCCAGGCCGATGCACGCTACGCGGCGTACTGGGCCGAGGGCTCCAAGATGAAGCCCCTCTTCCTCAACAAGCACGGCGGACGGCTGAGCTCGCGCTCGGTGCGCCGCAAGCTCGACAAGTACCTCAAGCAGGTCGGCCTTGATCCGACCATCAGCCCCCACACGCTCCGTCACAGCTTCGCCACGCACCTCCTGGACAACGGCGCGGATCTCCGCAGCGTCCAGGAACTCCTGGGTCACCAGTCGCTGAGCACCACGCAGGTCTACACGCACCTGACGACCCAGAGGATGCAGGAGGCGTACAACCGTGCACACCCGCGTGCGCAGGCGAGCTGACCGGGGACCGGTAGCACTGGGCACTGGGCACTGGGCACTGGGCACTGGGCACTGGGCACTGGGCACTGGCGAGCGTGATGATGCGGGCGTGCGTGCGGTCAGGGCTCGACGGTTTCCTGCTATTCTTCCGCCATGCTGCTCGCGACCGTGCTGCTGTACCTCAGCCTGGCCGGCTGCTCGATCCTCGCGATCGCGCTGGTGATGCAGTACGACCTGCACAAGCGCGAGCCCTGGCACTGCATGCTCGTGGGGATCGCCGCGGGTTCTCTGGCCATGGTCGTGTGCATGCGACTCCAGGACTCGATCGTCGCGACCTGGCACGTCTATGACAACACCAACGCCGTTCTTCGCTGGGCGCTCCTGGCCGGCGTCACCGAAGAAGTGACCAAGCTCCTGGTCGTGATCGCCATGGCGGTCATCTTCCGCCGCGCGTTCGATGAACCGATCGACGGGCTGATCTACGGGGCCATGGCCGGCCTGGGCGCCGCCATCACCGAGTCCATCCAGACGCAGGGGATCCCCTACCAGCTCACGACGCTCCCGCGCGAGGAGCCGATCAGGCTCCTGGGGCACCTGGTCATGGGCGGGATCGGCGGCTTTGGCGTGGGGCTGGTTCGCTTCATCTCGTGGCGGTATGTGCCGGTCGCGCTTGCCTGCCTGATCTCGGCGGTCTCGCTGCACGTGATGTGGGATGTGATCGCCTACCGATTCGGGGATGCCCGGGACGCGACCGGCGACGTCACCTTCCGCCAGACGGGGATCTCGATCGCGATCATGCTGGGCGGGTTTCTGCACTTCAAGCTGCTGGTGAAGGTCGCCCCCAACCGCCGGCCGATCCCGGTTGCGGACATCTCCCAGTCGCGAGCCAGCCCGGCCAAGATCGGGCCCACCTGACAGACCGGCCGTTTTCCCGTTAAAGTCTTTATTCTGATCAGGATCCTGGTTCCGGGCCGCGGAGGTTCTCTCATGGCTTCGATGATGGGGATGGCGTTTTGTGCCGGCCGCGCCCGCGCGGCCTGGGCCTTTGTGCTCCTCACGGCGTTCACCGCCGGCGCGACCGCACGGCCGGAATATCCGGATCGACCGATCGGGCAGGACTGGTGCACCGCCGGATTTGACTGCACACTCTTTGCGGCGGGGGATGTCGACGGCGACGGCCGCGACGAGGTGATCACGCTGAACGGGGGCCGCGAGCTGTGTGCAGCGCCCAACGTCAACGCGTGGAAGGCCGCTCCCTGGATCGTCCTCAGGAGCGAGATGCCGGCGGACGTGACCCATCTACTCGCGGCCGACCTCGACCCCGCGCTCAGGGGGGACGAACTGCTCCTGCTCACGCCCGGCAGCCTGGTGATCTGCTCGAAATTCGAGAACGACCGCTACCTGGATCTCCGCACCATCGCCCCGCAGCAGGGGACGACCTTCACCGACGTGAAGTTCACCGATGCGATCATCCTCACCGACTCCAAGGGCAACTTCTGGAAGGTGGTGAAGGATCAACTGGAGTCGACGACGCGTCCGACCGTGGAGATCGCGGACATGCCGCCGATCGACCCGCCTCCCTACGAGACCGAATCTCCCTTGCTGCTCACGTTCCGCGGCGACTTCTCGGGGGACGGGATCGAGGACACGGGGGCGGTGTTCACTGCACACAAGCCCTCGCAGCACCGCATGGTCCGGATCGCCTTCTCCCCGAATCTCACGAGCGGCGACCGCGACCAGGACGGCCTGAGCGACGCCGAGGAGAAGCAGATCGGGAGCAACCCGCTCGACCGCGACACCGACATGGACGGATTGCTCGACGGCTGGGAGGTCCACGGGCTTCCGCGCGACATCAAGCTCGGTGACCGCATCCGGTATTTCGACGCGAAGGACCCGGGGCGGGATGATGCACTCAACCCCATGCGGCAGGACGTGATCCTGGTGCTGTCATACTTCGAGGGTGTGAACGCCGCGCAGATGGAGAACGAGCTCCCGCAGGTGCAGCGTCTGTACCGCGAGCTTTCGAACCTCAATCCCAACGGCGCCAAGGGCGTGTGGGTTCATTTCCGGGTGGAGCCGACGATCGTGCCCGTGGCCGACCACGGGATGCCGTGGTGGGACGTGGGGAACAAGTACTTCGCAGCGCACGAGCGGGGGTTCATGCACTGGCTGCAGATCACGGCCGGAGGGGGCGGGCAGTCGGGGCAGACTGCCGACATGGGGGGCGCGGGGAATG
>DATGXW010000248.1:0-2789 GCA_035298585.1 Phycisphaerales bacterium | reverse complement strand
TGCTGGCGCCCTTTGTCGAGAAGGTCGTCTCGATCGACCGGTCGCAGCCGATGCTCGAGGCGGCCAAGCGGCGTCTGCAGGGGCATAAGAACGTTCAGTTCCAGCGCGGGGAGATCGAGTCGCTGCCGCTGGGCGCGGGCTCGGTCGATGCGGCGGTGTCGTTCCTGGTGCTGCACCACGTGGATGACCCGGCCCTGGCGGTCGAGGAGATGGCACGCATCGTGCGGACCACCAAGGGTGGGGGCCTGGTGCTGGTCGTCGACATGGTGCGGCACGATCGCGAGCACTACCGCCGGACGATGGGGCACAAGCACCTGGGGTTCACCGAGTCCCAGATCAAGGACATGTTCAAGGCCGCCGGTTTGACCGGCGTCAGTTTCAGGGAATTGCCCGGAGAGCCCGATGCGCGGGGGCCGGGCCTGTTTGTCGCGACGGGCCGGAAGGCCTGAGCGAGTTTGATCCGTTTGGGCCGTGTGTGCACACATGTGCACACACCGATTCGATTCACCCCTCATTGGGAGCCGCCAGCGATGACGACGATGACCGCCAAGCCAACCGTGACCCGGGCCGCCAAGGTCGATTTCAAGGTGAAGGACCTCTCGGAGGCCGAGTTGGGCCGCAAGGAGATCCGCCTTGCCGAGCACGAGATGCCCGGCCTGATGGCGCTGCGCGAGCGGTACAAGGGTCAGAAGCCCTTGGCCGGGGCGCGGATCGCGGGTTCGCTGCACATGACGGTGCAGACCGCGGTGCTGATCGAGACGCTGGTCGAGCTTGGCGCGGAGGTGCGTTGGGCGAGCTGCAACATCTTCAGCACGCAGGACCACGCGGCGGCGGCGGTGGCGGTCGGCCCCAAGGGGACGGTCGAGGAGCCCGCGGGCACGCCGGTCTTTGCGTGGAAGGGTGAGACGCTGGAGGAGTACTGGTGGTGCACGGAGCAGATCTTCAACTTCTCGAACGGGCAGGGCCCCAACCTGCTGCTCGATGACGGCGGCGACGCGACGCTCTTGGTGCACAAGGGCGCTGAGTTTGAGAAGGCGGGCAAGGTCCCGGCGTTTGACGCCAAGAACGACCCCGAGGAGTGGGGCGTGATCCTGGGCGTGCTCTCGCGGAGCCTGGCGAGCAAGCCCGGCTACTGGACCGGCATCATCAAGAGCATCAAGGGCGTGAGCGAAGAGACGACCACGGGCGTCCACCGTCTGTACGAGATGCAGAAGAAGGGCGAGCTGGCCTTCCCGGCGATCAACGTCAACGACTCTGCGACCAAGAGCAAGTTCGACAACCTGTACGGCTGCCGCCACTCGCTGGTCGACGGCCTGAACCGCGCGACCGACGTCATGCTCTCGGGCAAGGTCGCCGTCGTCCTCGGCTACGGCGACGTGGGCAAGGGGTGTGCACAGGCCCTCCGCGGTCAGGGCTGCCGCGTCATCGTCACCGAGATCGACCCGATCAACGCACTCCAGGCGGCGATGGAAGGCTACCAGGTGACGGTGCTCGAAGACCTGATCGACTCGGCGGACATCTTCATCACCGCGACGGGCAACAAGAACGTGATCACGCTCGATCACATGAAGAAGATGAAGGACAAGGCGATCGTCGCCAACATCGGCCACTTCGACAACGAGATCGACATGGCCAACCTCTACGCCGCCGAGAAGGCCGGGACGATCAAGCGGATCAACATCAAGGCCCAGTACGACGAGTTCGTGTTCCCGCAGTCGGGCCGCTCGATCCTGGTCCTCGCGGAAGGCCGGCTGATGAACCTGGGCTGCGCCACCGGCCACCCGAGCTTCGTCATGTCGTCCTCCTTCACCAACCAGACGATCGCGCAGATCGACCTGTGGCTCAACGCCTCGGGCAAGCCGACGCTCTCGGGCATCCGCTACGAGACGGGCAAGGTCTACACGCTCCCCAAGAAGCTCGACGAAGAGGTGGCCCGCCTGCACCTCTCCAAGCTGGGCGTGAAGCTCACACGCCTGAGCAAGGACCAGGCCGACTACATCGGCGTCGGCGTCGATGGTCCCTACAAGGCCGATCACTACCGCTATTGATCGCCACGTAGAAATCCGGGTATCCGTGTGCACAGGCCTCCAGATCGGGGGCCTGTGTCTTTTTCCGGTCGGCCCGCGGCGACGTGAAGGCCGGGTTTGGTGAGAGTGCGGGCTCACTGAGGTTTCATGCGTTCATCATCCCGATTGTCCAAGCACCAACGGAGTCCCCAGTACGTCGTGAGCAGGGACGCGGGCCAGGCAAGGCTGTGTGCGTGCCCGGAAAGGATGGTCAGCGATGAGCAGTGCAACGCTGAAGCATAATGACGACCTCACGGGTTCGACCGGTCCAGAAGTCGCCGCCCAGACGCCGGGCGCAAAGATCGAGTACCCGCTGAGTGATGAACAGATGGCCGAGAAGCTGGCACGGGAATCCCCCGAGGGCCGGCCTGCGGACAAGGGTCTCCACAGGCGCGGCGTGTACGTGGCGCTGGCGGTGGTGGTCGTGGTGCTGGTGGGAAGTGCTGCGCTGGTATTCCTGATCGGGGGCAACCCCCAGTTTGCGATCATGGCGGCCGTGGTCGCGCTGATGGCGGCGGTGTGGAGTCCGGTGGTGTGGGCATCGCTGATGCGGGCTGAAGAGCGGGGCCGTGCGGACCGGGAGCATGATGCACAGGTGAAGCGGCTGGAGCCGATGGGCCCGCGGGATGGTGCAGAAGTGCATCGTGAACCGTGTGCGGAACCTGGATGTCTGAACGGCGGCCGGCCGGTGGCGACGGAATCGCCGGATCGGTGGTCGCCGGG
>DATGXW010000247.1:0-6207 GCA_035298585.1 Phycisphaerales bacterium | reverse complement strand
ATCTATCCTCGATGCCCTTGGCGATCATCTTGGAGAGATCAACCCATTCAAGGCGGAGCTCGCTGAGCGTCCGGCTGATGAGCGTGGATTCCTCGGGGGTCAGGTTGCCCTTGGTCTTGTCTTCGAGAACACCCAGGAGGTCGATGAAGACCCGGGCCATCTCGATCGAAACGACAGCCTTGCCGGTCCGAGGATCGGGGAAGGCTCCCATGTACGAGAGTGCCTGGGTCACGAGCATCCGCACCAGGTCTTCCATCCCGATCTCGCGGTCAGCGCCTTCCGCCTCAGCGCCGGGAGCCCCCGCCCCCGCGGCCCCCGCGGGCGAGGTCTTGGGCTTGGAAGCCTCCTGAAGGCGGTCCTTCTCGGCCTGTGCCTGGGACTTCCAGTCGGTATCGATGATAAGCTTGGGTGCGTCGCCTTCGGGCATGTTGGTTTCTCACGGGTCGGGATTGTGCGGGGCCTGCTCTGCGATACCCGACCCTGAATTCTAGGCGTTGGCCGCGGCGGCCACTTCACGCCCGCTTCGCGGCCCCACTTCAGGGCCCCGCTTCAGGGCCCATGTGCGTGAGCGTTGGAACGCGGGGCACCCGTGTGCATCGCGCTGATGCACAGGGCGGTCGGCAAGGAGGATCCTCAATGACCCGTTCTGGGATGACCCGTTCTGAAAAGTCTCTCCCGGCAAGGAATGCCAAAGTTGCCGTCGGCTCCGCGGCGATGATCCTCGCCAGCGCGGTGGTGACATCCCTGCCCGGGTGCGGCGGCGGTTCACGCTCTGATGCGCCTCGGACAAACCTCGCGGCGACCGACTTTACCCAGACCCCGGAGCAAAACCCCGAGCAAACCCCCGCGCAGACTGCCGAGCAGGCCGCGGCGGCCCCGCAGAATGGCACGGGTGGGTCGCCCGGCGATGGAGGCCCTGCGCAGGCCAGCCCGCCATCGAGCCGGCGGACGGCCGCCGAGCCGGTCGTGCGGCCGGGACCCTACAACATCACCCGCACGGGTCCCGTCGCCGCACGGGAGGGGATCGACGTCGTCACCACGCCCGGAGTGCCAGTCGTCAATCCCGCCGCGACGGCGGTCGAGTCACCGGTCCTGATCGACGCGAAGGTCGGTGATGTGAATGGGCGGCCGATCTTCATTTCCGATTTTTTCCAGACGATGGATGCACGCCTCAAGAGCGAGGCCAAGACGGCGCGCACGTTCGACGACTTTGCGAAGGTTTCCTCCGAGGCGATCATCCGCAAGCTGCAGGAAATCATCAACGACGAGTTGCTGCAGGCCGAGGCCCGCTCGCAGCTCACGCCCGAGCAGAAGCAGGGATTCCGGTACTGGATCCAGTCGCTCGAAGCGGACTTTGTGAGCCGCAACTATCGCAGCCGGACCATGGCCGAGCAGCGGCTCGCCGAGGCCCAGGAGGCAGCCTCGCTCGAAGAATGGAAGAAGAAGCGTGAGGAGCGGGAACTGGTCATCTTCCAGCTCCGGTCTCAGGTCTTCAAGAATGTCCACGTGCCCTTCCGCGAGATCGAGCTTTACTACAACCAGCGGTACGACGAGTTCAACCCCGGTGTCGAGCGTCAGTTCCGGGTGATCTCGCTCCCGGCCTCCACGGAGGAGGACAACAAGACCATCCAGAGCGTGCTCGCCGAGCTCCAGGCCGGCGCGGATTTCACGCAAGTCGCTTCGCGCCCGATCAATCTCTTCCGCGCCAAGGAGGGGGGCCTATACATCCCGCCCAAGCAGGCCGCGCCGGCGGCCAAAGCGAGCGAACCGCCGCCCCCGCCCAACTACTTCCAGATCCCGGCCATCAACGAGGCGGCGCTCCGGCTCAAGGGGGGCGAGTGGACGGGCCCGATCCCCAACGGGACATCGGCGTCGTTCATCAAGCTCGAGGAATCCCAGAAGCCGGCGACGTCGCTGTACGAGGCGCAGTACACCATCGAGCAGACGCTCCGTTCGGAGAAGGCTTCGCATCTCACCGACAAGTACATCGGCGACCTGCTCAAGCGTGCGAGCGTCGACAACCGCGAGCTGCTCGCGCAGCGGCTCTTTGAGCTTTCGATCGAACGCTACTGGATTCCGCAGCGCGGCGCGCCTCAGTAAGCACCCCGCGAGTTTTGGCGCACGCGGTTCTCAACACTGATCGCCGGGGGGCGGTGCACGTGAACTGGTGGAAGGGCATTTCCAGGGCGTGGCAGATCTACCGCTCGCTGGGGAGGCGAGGCGAGCGCGCCGCGGCGAGACTGCTCCGCCGGCGCGGGTACAGGATCCTTGCACGCAACGCCAGGGTGCCGATGGGAGAGGCGGACCTTGTCTGCCTCGCGCCCGATCGCCGGACGGTGGTCATTGTGGAGGTCAAGACGCGGCTCGTGCACAGGGGCGCGGGGGTCGCCGTGCCGCCGGAGGCCAACATCACCGCGCACAAGCAGTCCAAGCTCGCGCGGATCGCCCGCCACCTTGCGCGGTGCAACGGCTGGCAGGAGCGGCCGGTGCGCATCGATGTCGTCGCGGTTGAATGGCCGGTCGAGGGAGTGTGGTGGCCGCGGCTGCCGCCGATGCGCCACCACGAGGGTGTCCTCTGAGGTTACGCGCCCGCGCGTTTGAGCCTGCGTGAGAGGATCACCGCGCCCACCGCAAAGGGCATGAAGAGGGCCACCGTGAACAGACGCTGCTTGACGCCTTGTGCATCCGCCAGCGTCTCGCGCAGCACGATGCCGCTCATGATCGGGACCATCACCGCGAGGTGGATGAGCGTGAAGATGAAGTACGCACGCCCGAGACGGCCCGCGTAGGGCCACATCGCCGCAAACATCGCGGGAGGGAACAGCAGCATCCCCGCGATAAACGCCGGATGTCCGCCGTGGCGGGGATCCGGCATCGGGTAATACGCGGCCCAGAACGTCTGAACCGCGATTGTCAGCATCGCGATGCACAAGGGAACGATCCGCCACCACGGGGAGCCGGCGCTGCGAAGACCCGCTCCAAAGGCCAGGGCCGTGGCGGCGATCACCACACCCAAGGCCTGGACCGTTCGGTTGAACACGTCCGCCTTGGGGGAAAGATCAGAGCCCAGGTGGCTCGCCACGTTGTGCACATAGCTGTGGCCGGGATACCAGGGCGCGACCGCGATCTGAACCCCGAAGTAAAGCACGGGAACCAACACTCCCAAGAGGATGGCGGCCCGGAGCAACGGGTGTGCAGGGCGATTTTCGAGCGCTGGGTCGAGCGTGTGCAATCGAGAGACTCCGGGTTGACCGCTCTTTGGGAGCGTGCCGGGCTGGATTTCATGCACACGGATGTCGAGAGGAGCCGCCGGCTTACCCGTTGACCACGGCGATCGCGAGTCCGTCGTACCCCTTGAGGCCGACGGTCTGCAGTGCGGTGAACGAGACGCCCGGATCGCGGCGGGCGACCTCAAAGAACTCGCGGATGCCGCGTACCGCGTCATCCCCCGGGGCTTCGTCCGCGACCGCGCCGTGCCGCACGACGTTGTCGACGATGATCACCGATCCGGGCCTGGTGAGGCGGCGTGCACACTCGAAGTATCGCCGCGTCGATGGCTTGTCGGCATCGATGAAGACGACATCAAAGGGCGCTGCACACTGCCGGATGAGCAGATCAAGCGTGTCGCTCGCGGGCCCGACGTGGAGTTCGATCGAGCCCGAGAGGCCGGCTCGCCGGAAATTCTCGCGTGCGACCGTTGCGTGGCGATCATCAATCTCGAGCGTCACGAGCTTTCCACCGGGGGCAAGCCGCCTGGCCATGCAGATCGTGCTGTACCCGCCGAGCGTTCCCACTTCAAGCACGCGTGCAGCGCCGCGGAGCTGGACCATCAGCCCCAGGAATCGGCCCTGGAGCGGCGAGACGGCGATGCGGGGAAGCCCCGCGTCGTCGCAGGACTTGAGAACCGCCTCAAGCACGGGATCCTTGCCGAGGCAGACCGATTCGAGGTACTCGTCGACCCGGGTCCATGTCGCGTCCATCGAAGGCTCCTTCGCTCGGGAATGCGATGCAAGGGTCGGCCTTGGGTGAGCGGCCGAGCGGGCATGCCGAAGATCAGCCGCGTGCGGGGCCCAGGAGCTGTTCAGGATCCTGGAGGAGTTCGATGATCGTGGCAAGTGCCATCGCGGCCGTCGCCCCGTCGACCACGCGGTGGTCGCAGGCGAGGCTGAGCGGAAGAAGATTGCCGACGAAGATGCCGCCGCCGCGGATCACCGGGGCCTGTCGTGCACGCCCGACCGCCAGGATGCCCACCTCGGGATAGTTGATGATCGGCGTCGCGAACCGGCCCGCGTGGCTGCCCACGTTGCTGATCGTGAACGTCGAACCCATGAGCTGGTCGCGCGGGATCGATCGGTTGCGCGCGGCCGAGGCGATCGAGGTGATCTGGCGGCCGATCTCGAGGACTCCCAGGGAGTCGGTGTCGCGGATCACGGGGACCATCAGCCCGTTGTCGGTATCGGTGGCAATGCCGATGTGCACAGCGCGGTGCTGGACAATCTCACCCTCGCCGCCGTTCGCCCCGTCATCGACGGTGCAGTTGAGCATCTTGAATTCGTTCTTGCGGAGCACACGGGCCACCGCCGAGCAGACAAAGGGCAGGAAGCTGACCTTCTCGCCGCTGGCGGCGGCGAGCTTGCGCCGCATGCCGTCCAGGGCCGAGACGTCGGCCTCATCCATCACGTTGAAGTGGACCGCCTGGTTCACCGACTCGCGGAGGCGGTTGGCGATCGTCCGGCGCACACCGCGGAACGGGATGCGTGTGGAACCTTCGGTCTGGGTCACGGTGGACTTCGCGGTCGCGGCGGCGGGGATCGCGGACGCCGCCGGAGCGCTGCGAGCCGCGGGCGCGGCCGGTGCGGCGGGCCGTGCGGGAATCTTCGCGGCCGGCACCGTCGGCGGGATCGAGGGCTGGCCCATGTCGCAGCCACCCTTGCCCTCACAGGCGCGCACATCCTTCTCCGTCACCCGGCCTCCGATGCCCGTGCCCTGGACGCGGTCGATGTCGACGCCCAGATCCCGTGCAAGCCGCCGGACCGCCGGGGTCGCGAGGGCCTTGCCGGGGGTCGCCGAAACCCCGGCGATACCCCCCGACATGTTCCCCACCACCGTGCCCGCGTCCTCGCGTGCCTCGGACTCGGCCTTGGGGGCCGGTGAGTGTGCAGCGTGCGAGACAGACCCGTTCTTGCTCGGGCTTGGCGTGGCGGCCGCGTTGCGCAGCGCCGGCGCTTCGCTCGAAGCCCCGCCACCTTCATAGGTCACAAGGACGTTACCCACGTGGAGAATCTCGCCTTCATTGCCGTGCAGCGCGGCGATCTTGCCCGCGCGCGGGCTGGGCACCTCGACCAAGGCCTTGTCGGTTTCCATTTCGGCCAGGATGTCATGCTCGGCCACGGTGTCGCCGACCTTCACCCGCCACTTGATCAGTTCGGCTTCATGGACACCCTCGCCCAGGTCCGGGAGGATGAACTCGTTGGGATTGCTCGACTTTGCATGGGCCATGGGCTGATCTCTCCGAAACCTCGATCACTCGACCTTGGAGGGCACCGGGCTGGCACGGTCGCCAGGGTTGGAACGATATGCGATCGACCGGGCAAAGCCGAACGGAGGCCCTCAGGATGCTCGGAAGAGGCTCGCTGGGGAAAAGGGCCCGACTCTTCCCTCCGCCATCCGCCGAGAGCGGTGGCCGCGGGGGCAATTCAGGCAGGCCCCAGGCACTTGGCGCAAACCTCACCCTTGGCACGGGCGGCGACGCAGCACGGATGGTCGCATTCCTTGCCCTGCTCCTTGGCCTTGGCGCAGCACCCCGGCAGCCGCACTGCCAGTGGAAGAGGCTTTTCTCCCTCCGCGGAGGGAACTGGCTGCGACTGGGCCTGGGCGCTGGCGGCGTCGGGCTGTGGCTTTGCCGGAAGGACCGCCCCGGTCTCGATGGAAAGGTCCGAACGGGCGGCGACCAGCCGTGAAAGTCCCCCCTCGGTCATGCCGGTGCGCCAGAGCACGGCGTTCTTGAGGGCGGGCATCGCCACCATCGCTTCGATCGCCCCATCCCCCACCTGCGTGTTGTGCAGATTGAGCCATGTGAGCGAAGCGAGCGTCGCCACGGTCCTCATCCCCGCGTCGGTCACGGCCGTCCTGCTGAGATTCAACCGCTCCAGGCGCTTCAACGGCGGGAGAAGCTTCAGACCCTCATCGCTCACCGCAGTGCCGGAG
>DATGXW010000246.1:0-2526 GCA_035298585.1 Phycisphaerales bacterium | reverse complement strand
CGCCCGATGATCCCCAGGGACTGGCCCGCGGGGATCTCAAAGTTCACGCCCCTGCACGCCCAGAAGTCGCGGTAGAACTGCTTGCGCCAGCGCAGGAGGGCCTGCTTCAGACGGTCGGCCGGCTTTTCATAAACGTGGTAACACTTGCCCAGGTCGGTTGCTTGAACCGCGAGCGGCGGAGTGTGCACGGACTTCCCGGCGGCAAGAGGCATGCCCTGGATTGGATCGACCAGCGAGGTCATCTGATCGGGAACTGTACGCACATGGCGATGGAAGCGGCGTGTGCACATGCCCCCGAGGGGCAATCGTCAAACGGGTCGATCAGGCTTCTGGGCAATGAAAACCCCGCATCCATCCTGGTACACGCCCTCTCGGTGATGGATCCCCGAGGTGCCCGCGATCGAGATGCACGAGATGTCGGGGTGTGCGGCTTGCCATTCCAGCGCTGCACGTCGAACCCCGCCCTGCCCGGTCGCATCAAAGGCGACCGCGCGGTCGGCAGAATCGTGGCAGATCAACAGGCCGCCCGGGCACAGGGTCGGGTACCAGAGTTCCAGCTCCCGGCAGGTGTGGCCGTAGGCGTGCGACGAATCGATGAACACGATCCTCGGATCACGCCCGAAATAGTTCTTCGCCTGTGCGGGCAAGCCCGGATCGGCCGAATCACCCAGGTTGACGCTCACAAAGTCGGTAAGGCCGGCCTTCTCAACCCACGAGCGGGTGAACTCGGTCATCAAGGGGTCGATGTCGACCGAGAAGAGCCCGCGGTGTGCATTCATCCGGCGGAGCATGAACCCCATCAGAAGCGTTGAATACCCCGAGTAGTGCCCCGCCTGGACGATCGAGTGAATCTGGCTGCCCATGATGAAACCCTGGAGAAGGGAGATCAGGGGCACCTGGCACTCGCCGATGTAATCGAGGCGATCGGTCTCGTCGAACCACTCATCAAGGAGAGACCACTCCTGGTCGGTGAGGAAGGCGTAGACCGGAGGGACGTAGGTGGGAGCGCCCAGGCCGGCGTGCCACCAGTAGCGGCGGCCGGTTCGCTCCATGAATGCAAGGGAACGGGAATTCAGAGTTTGCATCGCATCAATCCTTCTACTCCCTCACAAGCCGACCCCTCGGGCTCGTCGGCCCCTCGGCCGCATTGTACTCCGATCCGGGGGAACTACACTCCCGGCCGCGGGTCGCGAACGGGGAAGGTCGCGAACCGGGAAGAACGCCGCAAACAGCATCATGCAGAATGTCGTCACGTACAACGCACGCCCGGCCAGCCTCACGAGCTACCTGAACCCATTCGCGGTCGCGGGCTCGGTGTGGCGGCACCGGCGCGTCTCCATGGCCATCGCCAAGCGTGAGATTGAGGGCAGGTACCGGACCCACAGGCTCGGGCTCCTGTGGGTGCTCATGAACCCCCTGGTCATGCTTGCGGTCTATACATTCGTTTTCGGGATCGTCTTCAAAACCAAGCTGACCCTGCGCGAGGATGAGCCGCTGGGCGTCTATTCGCTCGCGGTCTTCTCGGGGCTCCTGACATTCGGGATTTTCCGCGACATGGCGGCCCGCGCACCGATGGTCGTCGTGGCGCACCGGCACTTTGTGACCAAGATGGTGTTTCCGCTCGAGGCGCTGGCGCTCAGCGAACTCCTGACCTCGCTCTTCAGCTTCGCGGTGGGCATGGTGGTCTGGACGATCGGCTACATCGCGATCGTGCACGAGGTCCCTTCCTGGCACGCGATGCTGCTCCCGGTGCTGCTCCTGCCGGTGTGCCTGGCGGGACTGGGGATCTCGTGGCTCCTCTCGTCCCTGGGAGCCTTCCTCCGCGACCTTGCGAGCATGATCGAGCTGGCGATCATCGTGCTCTTCCACATGACGCCGATCTTCTACAACATCAACCGCATCCCCGAGCCCTGGCACACGATCCTGATGTACAACCCGATGGCCCACGTTGTGGAGGGCGTCCGCGCCGTGCTGCTGGAGCATCGAGCACCGCAATGGCCCTGGTTCCTGGGAGCCCTGGCCGCGTCGGTCGTGATCGCGGTGGTTGGATACGCGTTCTTCATGAAGAGTAAGCGTGCATTCGCGGATGTCCTGTAGGTCCCGCTCGCTCCAAGCGAGGCGCGGAGTCGCGTGGCTGAACTGGTCAACACTCCCGCCGCTCCTCCGCCCCATTCCCCGCTCGTCCTTCCATCGCGCTGACCCCACTACACTTGTAGAGCAAAGGGGGACACACGCATGGCACAATCCAAGACCATCGCGCAGAAGATCCTCGTCATCATCTTCCTCACGATCTTCTTGGGGATGTTCACCAGCGGGGGCGTGGCGTTCGCCGTGCTGAGCCGCCGCGACAATGTCCCTTTCATCTTCACACTCATGGGCTGGGGCTTTGCCGCCATCGGGATCATCATCTACATCTCATCGATCTATGCACTCTTCTCCACCGGGCAAACCACCACCCAGCCGAACTCCACACCAATCCCACCATCTCAAGGCCCCTCGGGCATCACCTGCACCGGCTGCGGCGCC
>DATGXW010000245.1:0-9879 GCA_035298585.1 Phycisphaerales bacterium | reverse complement strand
GCCGGCCTTGGTATTTGTTCCCGCCGCGATCTCACCCTTCAAGCGCCGCGCCCGCGCGGGCGCATCCGGGGAGGATCGCGTGGCGATGCTCCGCGCGGCGATCAAGGGTGTTGATCGCGCTTCGGTGTGGACCGAGGAAATCGACCGCGCTGAACGTGCTCGCCGAGAGATCGAGAAGAATGGTGGGGGAGAGGTCGGCGGCGGGAATGAGCCGGGGCCGAGTTACTGGATCGACACCCTGTGTGCACTCCGCACACAGATCGACCCGCCCGGGCGTGAGCGGGTCCGTGTCTGGTTCATCCTCGGGTCCGATCAGGTTGTGCAGTTTCACCGGTGGAAGTCGTACCGCGAGATTCTCACCCTGGCCGAGCCGGTGGTGCTGCTGCGCGAGCCGGTCGGTACCAAAGGAGAACTCAAGCAAGCCTTGGCCGGGGCGGGCGTGTGGAGTGGGGAGGAAGTCGGGTGGTGGCTGGCGCGTGTGGCCGAGGTTGGGCTCGAGGACGTGTCGTCGACGCACATCCGCGGGCTACTGGCCCGGTGTTCAGATGCACACCAGCGCGGAGAGGTCGACCACGCCGCCGAAGAAGACTTGGGACGATGGCTGGCGCCCGGTGTGCTGGAGGTGATCCGAGAGCGCGGGCTGTACGGCAACGCACTTTCATGATGCGGTTTAACAGGCCAATGGCACGCATGGCCTGTGGATAACCTCGAACAGAAATCTGGAAAACCGGGCGCGGCAACGTCAGGGAACACGGTCCTGGTGAATCCCAGCAATCGGGTGGGTGTTTCACCCTCGCCAGATTCGACTGGCGTTTCATGGCGGGGGTTGAGATACTAAAGTCACGAGGGCGTCGAGCGAGAGATGAGGAAGATCACCATGGGCAAGACTCATTGCTCTGAGTGCGTGACCGACGGCATTCGCGTGAAAGTCGAGCCGGCATACCTCCCTGAACATTCCGAGCCCGATGACCGCCGATACGTCTTTGGCTACCGCGTGACCATCCGCAACGAGAGCGAGGCGTGGGTCAAGCTGATGTCCCGTCAGTGGCTGATCGTCGACGCGACGGGTCGGAGTGATGAGGTGGTGGGGGATGGGGTGGTCGGTCAACAACCCGAACTGGAACCGGGTGAGAGTTTTACCTATACGAGCCATTGCCCCCTCACTAAGCCTTGGGGTACCATGGAGGGTGCCTACCAGATGTTGCGGCAGGATGGACAGTTGGTCGAGGTGAAGATCGGCCGGTTCTTTCTCGTTGCCCCGCAACAAGTTGTGGCGGGGACGTGACCGGGCGTCCGGGGTGTCGTGCGCACCGGCTGGAACGATGCCGGGGGCATTGATCCACAGTTCAACCCGGGCTAAAGTGGACGACTGTCGATTGTGATGTAGACCCGAACATACCACGGACTTCCCATGGCGCTTTTGATCGAGCAGCGTACCGAGATTGTCAAGAACTACGCGACCCACGCGAAAGACACGGGTTCCCCGGAGGTGCAGATCGCGCTTCTCTCGGCCCGCATCTCCGAGGTGTCGGACCATCTCAAGGCCCACGACCACGACTACCACAGCCGTCGCGGGCTGATCATGCTCGTCGGCAAGCGCAATCGACTCCTGCGATACCTCGCCCGGACCGACCCGCAGCGCTACCAGACGCTGATCGGACGCTTGGGCCTCCGCAAGTAAGTTGAACCATCACGGCCCGTCGCCAGCCATGGCGGCGGGCCGCTTTGTTTCCCGGTTGATGTGCCCCGTCCAGAGCGGCAGTGGGCGAAGCGCAGGGGAGGGGCCATGGGCCTTCTTCAATCCCTGCGTCACGCCTTCTGCCTCTCAGAAGCGTCGGGGAAGCCGGGAAAATTCATCACGATGCCCGCGCGGATGGCCTGGGAGTGTGTTCACCCATGCCTGATGGCTGTGTTTCCGCGCGGGCCTTCCAGTCTCGAGAGGTAGTCCATGTCACAGTTTGTCTCCAACCTTCCTTACGTTCACCGCGTCGAACGTGAGATCGGCGGCCGCACACTCATTCTGGAGGCGGGCGCAGTCGCACGCCAGGCCGGGGCCGCCGTCATGGCGACCTACGGCGGCACGACGGTGCTGGCCACCGCGCTCCGCGCGGCTCCCCGCGAGGGCATCGACTTCTTCCCCCTGACCGTCGACTACCGCGAGAAGACCTCGGCCGCGGGCAAGTTCCCCGGCGGCTTCCGCAAGCGCGAGGGCGCTCCCAACGAGAAGGAAATCCTCACGATGCGGATGATCGATCGCCCGATCCGTCCGCTCTTCCCCGACGGTTTCATCGACGAGGTCCAGGTCCAGGTCTTCGTGATGAGCCACGACGGCGAGAACGACAGCGACGTCCTGGCCGGCACCGCCGCCAGCGCCGCCCTGGCGATCAGCGACATCCCCTTCGAGGGGCCGATCGCGACCGTCCGCGTGGGCCGCGTCCACACCGATTCGGGCCCGCAGTACGTCATCAACCCCACGATCTCGCAGCTTGACTACTCCGACCTTGACCTGGTCCTCTCGGGCCACAAGGACGGGATGAACATGATCGAAGTCGGCGCCGCCGAGGTCGACGAGGCCGGCGTCCTGGGCGCGATCGAGTTCGGGTACAACAACATCAAGGAGATCCTCTCGCTCATCAACGAGCTTGTCCTGCGTGCGGGCAACAAGAAGGTCATCGGCGACCTGGCCCTCCCCGCGCCCGAGATCGTCGAGAAGGTCAAGAAGCTCGCCGAGGCGGAGATGACCGAGGCCCGCAAGATCCCGGGCAAGCACGCCCGCAGCGAGGCGGTCGACGCGATCAAGAAGCGCATCCTCGACACCCACTTTGCGATCAACGAGAACGGCACCTACGGCGAGTATGCGCGGAGCGTCAAGGCCCGCAACCACGCCAAGGATGCGCTCCGCCGCCTCGAGGAGAAGATCACCCGCCGGCTGATCGTGGAGTCCGGGACGCGAGCCGACGGCCGCGGCCCCAAGGAGATCCGCAAGATCACCGGTTCGGTCGGCATCTTCGCACGCACGCACGGCTCGGCCTTCTTCCAGCGCGGCGAAACCCAGAGCCTGGTCTCGGTCACCCTGGGCACCGGCAAGGATGAGCAGATCGTCGACGGCCTGATCCCCGAGTACAGCAAGAAGTTCATGCTGCACTACAACTTCCCGCCCTTCTCAACGGGCGAGGTGAAGCGCATCAGCGCTCCCGGCCGCCGCGAGATCGGCCACGGCGCGCTGGCCGAGCGCTCGCTCCTGGGCGTCTTGCCCAGCCCCGACGTCTTCCCCTACACCATCCGCGTCGTCAGCGACATCACCGAATCCAACGGTTCATCCTCGATGGCCTCGGTGTGCGGCGGCTGCCTGGCGCTCATGGACGCCGGCGTTCCGATCCGCGCGACCGTCGCCGGCATCTCCGTCGGTCGCTTCAGCGACGACAACGACCAGAACGAGGTCTTTGTCACCGACATCATCGGCGAAGAAGACTTCTTCGGCGACATGGACTTCAAGGTCTCCGGCACCCGCGACGGCATCACGGGCATCCAGCTCGACCTCAAGACCCGCGGCCTGGTCCTGAGCCAGATCGAGCGCATCTTCGCCCAGGCCAAGGAAGGCCGGCTCGACATCATCAACACGATGGAGTCGATCATCCCCGCGCCGCGTCCAGAGATCTCCTCGCTCGCGCCCCGCCTGGTCACCATCAACATCGACCCCGAAAAGATCGGCAAGCTGATCGGCCCGGGCGGCAAGATGATCCGCGGCCTGCAGGACAAGTGGGGCGTCACGATCGACGTCGAGGACGACGGCACCGTCATGCTCGCGGCCTCCAACGGCGACTCGCTCCAGGGCGCCCAGCAGGAGATCGAGGCACTCTGTGCCGAGATCAAGGTCGGGTCGGTCTACACCGGCAAGGTCGTGAGCGTGAAGGACTTCGGCGCGTTCATCGAGCTGGCCCCCGGCACCGACGGCATGTGCCACATCTCCGAGCTTGCCGACGGCTACGTCAAGACCGTGTCGGATGTCGTCCGCATCGGCGACATGATCAAGGTCAAGGTCATCCTGGTGGACGACCAGGGCCGCATCAAGCTCAGCCGCAAGGCGGTCATGGTCGAAGAGAAGAAGGCTGAAGAGGCCAAGAAGCCCGTCGCCAGCACGTAAATCTTCCTATAAACAAGAGTTAACGCGAGCACCCGCGGCGAACGCCGCGGGTGCTTTGTTTCCTAGTGCGCACACGGGGTTTTGAAGAGACCGTTGACCTCACGGCCAACCTTGGTACATTGGAGAGGCTTGCGACCTTGGGTTCTCTGAGTTCGCGGGGCATTTCGAGGCTTGGAGAGTGCTTCGAAAGGCGCGGGACAAGTTTGTGCATGGCTGCTGGTGCTCGCACGTTCGTGCGAGTCACTTACGGAGGGAGAGAGATCGCCGGTGCGTTCGCCCTGACGGTGCGTGAGCCGTCAAGCGACCAACGGTGCCTGGCAGCCCGGAACCGACGTCTGTCGGACGACCGGGTGTGGTTTCTCCTTTTCGTCAAGGACCGGGCACATGAGTGATCAAATCACACAGAGCCTTCAGGGCGTGGAAGGCGCCGTGAAATGGTTCGACCCTCGCAAGGGATTCGGGTTCATCGTCGGACCCGAGGGTCAGGACATCTTCGTTCACTACTCAGTCATCGAGGGTGACGGCTACAAAGTTCTCAAGGATGGGTCCAAGGTGACCTACGACGCGCAGAAGTCCGACAAGGGCTGGAAGGCCACCCGCGTCATCCGCGTGGAAGCCGTGGAAGTGACCGTTGTGCCGCGCCGCGGCTACACACGGTCTCCTCGCCGCTAACAATCACGCCGCGTCAGGCGCTCTGACGTCGATGTGCTCATCGGGCCAGTTCCGGGAGTGCGTCGCCATGCACATTGAGGGGCCGGACCGGCCCCTGCCTGGTCCTGGTTCAACGCCAGGTCCTTTGTGGATAAACCCGACCGATGCAGCGGCTTTCTGTGTTCATGACCGGCGTTGGCGCGGGTGTTCTGCTCGCCGTGCTGGTGGTCGCCATCTTCGGCCGGTGGGCCGTCCACCGCATCATCCGGCGTGCACGCGATGCCGAACGTCGGGCCAAGGACGCCGAGCGCCTCGCCGACCTGGGGGCGATGACCAGCGGCCTTGCACACGAGATCAAGAACCCCCTTTCGACGATCGGGCTGAATGCACAGCTCCTGGCCGAAGGAATCGAGGACGCCTCGCTCGATGAAGAGACGCGCGGGAGGCTGATCCGCCGGGTGGGCTCGCTGCGGCGGGAGGTCGAAAGGCTGCGGGGAACGCTCAGCGATTTCCTCCAGTTTGCCGGTGAGCTTCGCCTCAGCCGCGGTCCGGCCGACCTTGCCCAGGTCGTCGATGAACTCGCCGACTTCTTCCTTCCGCAGGCCGAGCACCACGGGGTACGGATGCGTGCGGAAGCCGCCGGCCCCCTGTGGACCTCGATCGATGTGCCCTTGGTCAAGCAGGCGATTCTCAACCTTCTTCTCAACGCGGTGCAGGCGATGTCTCCCGGCGGGTCGGCCGTGCCGGCGGGGACCGATGGCCGTCCCAAGGAACTCATTCTGCGCGCACACCCGGGCAAGGATCCAGGCGGTACGCCCATCGTGCAGTTGCACGTCATCGACACCGGCCCAGGGATCCCTCCTGAAGCAAAGGAAAAGATGTTCCAGCCTTACTTCACGACCAAGTCGGGTGGCACCGGGTTGGGCCTTCCCACGACCCGGCGGCTGATCGAGGCGCACGGGGGCCGGCTCGAGGTGTATACCGAGCTTGGCCAGGGAACGGATTTCACGATCACACTGCCGGCGGAGGCGCCTCCCGGGCGGACGGGGAGCGCGACGGGTTCATAAGTCTCTGGTGTGCGGAATCTCCCCGGCAAAAGAGTCCCGGGTCATAACCCCAGGCGGCCCCGTCGCCGATATCCTCCGCAGCATGCGTTACGCGATGATCATGGCCGGCGGCGCTGGCACCCGACTGTGGCCGATGAGCCGCAAGAATCTCCCCAAGCAGTTGATCAAGTTCATCCCTGCGCCGGGCGGTGCGGGCGAGGGTCCGATCTCGCTGCTTGATTTGGCCGCGCGGCGGCTGGAAGGCCTGATCGATCCATCCCGGCGGTACATCTGCACGAGCGAGGGATACCGCGAGGCGATCCGCCGCGACATCCCGGGCTTTGGAAGTGCCGATGGGGATGCACGCATCCTCGGTGAACCCATGGGCCGGGATACCGTGAACGCCGTCGCCCTGGGTGCGGCGGTGCTGCACAAGGCCGATCCTGATGCTGTCTTTGCCGTCCTGACCGCCGACCACATCATCGAACCTCTCGAAACGTTCCGGGCGCGGATGGAGCTTGGGTTCAAGCTCGTCGAGCAGGATCCTCGCCGGCTGGTGACCTTCTCGATCAAGCCGACCTATCCCGCGACGGGGTTTGGATACGTGGAACGCGGAACGCCCATCCGCGGCTTGCCGGGGACCGAGGTCGACGGACAGCACATCGCGTTTCACGTGGAGCGCTTCGTTGAAAAGCCCGACCTTCCCAAGGCCCAGGCGTACGTGGAATCGGGCGCCTTTGGCTGGAACAGCGGCATGTTTGTCTGGAAGGCCGCGACCTTCCTGGATGCACTCAAGAAGTACAAGCCCGCCAACCACGAGGGCATCATGCGCCTGCAGGCGGCGTGGGGAACGCCCGACCAGCAGCGTGCACTCGCCGAGATATACCCGACGCTCGAGAAGATCAGCGTCGACTACGCCGTGATGGAGCCCATCACCACCACCAAGGACAAGCAGTTCTCCGTGTGCACCGTCCAGATGGACCTGCGCTGGCTCGATGTCGGGAGCTGGCCCAGCTACGGCGAAACCGTGGCGCCGGATGATGCCGGCAACCGCCTGGTGGGACAGACCGCCCCGACCGTCGTCAAGGGCCGAAATAACCTGGTCGTGAGTGCCGCACCGGGCCACACCGTCGCGCTGCTGGGCGTGGACGACCTGATCGTTGTGCACACGGCGGATGCGACCCTCGTCATGCCCCGCGCCCGGGCCGAAGAGCTCAAGGAGCTGCACGGCAAGGTGGATCCGAACCTTCGATAAGTGCGAAGGGACTTTGCAGGCGGCCCGACCTCGTGCCGCGTTGTCCACTTGCGGGATTTCCTCTGGAGTCGGCCCGATGGTGGTGCGATGCTCTTGAGGCCCCGTGTTCGTTCTTCGGGGGCCCGGAGCCTGCGTATGCGTCACGAGCCCTCCCCTCGGCACCAAAGCTCCTTCCTTGGCGCCTTGCCGTGCGTGCTATCGCTGTTGTGCCTCACCGGCCATGTGCATGCACAGGTTGTCCCGCTCGACCCCCCGGGCTCGGTGCACATGACCGGACTCTTGGAGGGACCCGCGTGGACATTCCTGATCGAATCGCCGGCGGCCACGAGCTCGCGTGCAACGCGTGTAGAAGCCGACGGGCGTGTCGCCGGGTACACGCTGTACAACCGCGTGGTGCTGTGTGCACCGGGACAGAAGGCCGATCAGCTCAAAGCCAAACTCACCGAGCGGGGCGTGGATGGACGCACACTTGAGGCGCTTGCCGGCGTGCCCGGATACTGGACGCTGGATGCGCCCTCGGTCGCGGACGCGGTATCGCTGCTTGGCATGATCCGCGCGTCGGGCTTGGCGACCGACGCATATCTTGATCTCGAATCGCCGCGATCGCTGCGATGGGATGTCAACGATCCGTCATTCGGCCAGCAGTGGCACCTTGTGAACGCGGCCAATCCGCTGTTTGACGTGAATGTCGACTGGGCCTGGGAACACGGGTACGTCGGAACAGGCGTCACGATCGGGATCGTCGAGGGGGCCTTTGAGACCACCCACGAGGATCTCGCGGCCAATCTCAACGCCGAGGCCTCGATGTCGGGCGGCGCGCCGACCTCGCACGCGACCGCGGTGGCCGGGGTCGCGGCCGCGGTCGCCAACAACCTGCTCGGGGGCGTGGGAGCCGCGTGGGGAGCCCGGCTCGCCAAGGTGCTGTATGGATCAAGTGCACAGAACGCGGTGGCCCTCGCGCACCGCAACGACCTGATCCAGGTCAAGAACAGCTCGTGGGGACCGAGTGATTCGAATGCGTTGTGGTACAACACCTCCGCGGAGCGGGCGGCGATGCGTGAGGCGACCATCTCCGGACGCGGCGGGCTGGGCACCATTCTGGTGTGGGCTTCCGGGAACGGCGGCCTCTCAGACCGCATGGACTACGACCCGTTTGCCTCGTCCCGGTACGCACTTCCGATCGGCGGGATCGGCGACAAGGATCAGCGATCCACGTTCAATGAGCCTGGGTCGGCGGCCTTCATGGTCACGCAGTCCGACAAGAACGGCCGGACGATCTTCACCACCGACCTGATGGGTTCGCCGGGGTACTCGCCGGGCAATTACTACCACGCCTTCGGCGGCAGCAGCTCCTCCGCTCCGCTCGCGGCCGGCGTCATCGCGTGCATGCTGCAGGCAAACCCCGCGCTCAACTGGCGCGACGTCCAGCACGTCCTGATCAACACCGCACGCAAGTGCGACCCCGCCAACACCGGCTGGGGAATCAACGGCGCCGGCCGCGCGATCAGCTACGACTATGGCTTTGGCGCCATCGACATGAGCGCGGCGGTTCAGCGTTCAATCGTCTGGCGGACCGTCGGCCCCGAGGTCGCCTGGGTGTCGGATGTTCAGGGTGTTGCACAGCAGCTTCCCGACAATAACCCGCAAGGCCTTTCCCGCTCGATCGAGGTTCCCGCGGATCTTCGCGTCGAGACGGTGGAGGTCACGGTCAACATCACGACGACATTCGTGGGGGAGATCGAGCTCGTCCTGACCTCGCCCTCAGGAACGCAGTCCATCCTGACGACCGCGCCCCGGGCCGATTCGCAGGACAACATGGTCAACTACATCTTCACCAGCCGCCGGCACTGGGATGAGCGATCGGCGGGATCTTGGACGCTCCGTGCGGCAGATCGGCGGTCCGGCACGCTCGCCCAGTGGCTCGACTGGAAGCTGGGGATCTTCGGAAGGCCCTGCCCCGCCGATGTGGATGGTTCGGGTTTTGTTGACACCGATGATTTCACGATGCAGGCGATGCTGGTCGAGTCGGGCGATTCCGCCGGCGATTACACGAGGGATGGTGCTGTAAACCCGGACGATCTTGCCGCATTTGTGCTCGATTTTGAGTCGGGGTGCTGAACTCGCTCCATTCCATAGAAATTTCCTTGGAGACCGGTAATTCTCCGGGTAGCTTTCTCGGGCTCGGTCGGACCCTTCGGGAACACCCTCGTCCCGCCATCCGTACCGGCTGGGGCTCAGGGGTGGAGGCAGGGTGACGGGGCGTAGATGCACTGCGCACGTCTCCGAAACCATGCTTGTTCGGTCTTTGGATGGAACTTATGACGCATCGAGCTCGCACTGCCGGCATTCCCGGAACGCCCTTCCGCGCCATGATCTTCGCCTTCGTGCTTGCGGCGGGGACTGCACACGCGGTTGAGATTCCGAAGCTGGATGTCCGTCTTGAACCCATCCCGGGCGTGCGCCAGTATTCGGGCCAGCTCATCGTCCGCCCCCGGCCGGGGGTGAAGATCGATTGGCAGCGGCAGTTTCCTGGTGTCCAGATCGTTTCATACCTCCGCGAAACGGGGGAGTGGATCCTGCGCCCGACCGCACGTGGTCAGGATGGCAAGACCGCCGCGGCGATCGAGGCCAGCGGCCTGGTCGAGTATGCCGAGCCCGACTGGATCGTCTTCCCGACCGGCACGCCCAACGACTCCCTGTATTCCTCCCAGTGGCATCACCCCAAGGTGAACAGCCCGGCGGCCTGGAACATCTGGACCGGCTCGTCGAACACCACGATTGCG
>DATGXW010000244.1:0-3912 GCA_035298585.1 Phycisphaerales bacterium | reverse complement strand
CCCGCCGCAAGCGCATCGCCGACGGGTCGGGGGCCAAGCACGAGGATGTCGGCAGGCTTGTCAAGCAGTTCACGACCGTCAGCAAGCTCACCAAGCAGATGGCGGGGATGTCGGGGCGCGACAAGGCGGCGGCCGTTCAGTCGATGCAGTCGGGGGGCATGCCCGGGCTCACGGGTCGGGGCTCGACCGCCAGCAAGAGCATCAAGGCTGGATTCAAGAAGCGCAAGCGGTGAGGGCGGGGAAGGCGGTTCGCCGTTCGCAGTTCGCAGGACGCAGGACGCAATTCGCAGTTCGCAGGACTGGTGCGAACCGCGAAGGGCGAACGGCGAATGGCGAATGGCGAATGGCAAGAAAAACGCCCTGCGTACGCAGGGCGTTGTGCTTCAATCATCTATCGGATGCCAGTCGGCTTACTTCGTGCCTTCGGGCTTGACGCCTTCCTTGGTCGCCTTCTTCTTGTCCGCCAGGGCCTTCACGTCGGCGGGGAGATTGAACTTGTCGGCGGCGATCTCGGTGTTGTGTGCAGCCGACTCGATCACCATCTCGATCTCCATCCCCTGGGCCTTCTGAACCGTCTTGAACGGCACCTTGACGCCGTTGACGTCGCGGTAGTCCGACATGACGGCCGTCATGGGGATCTTGCCCTGCGGGCTCTCCTGTACCATCTCGACCTTCACGAGCAGCCCGCTCTCATCATCAAAGAACCGGGTCTGCGTCTCGCCCGAAATGGGCGTGAACTCCACCTTGTACGCCTTCTTGCCGTCGACCTCCTCGGCGCCGACGGTCTCAAGCTTGGTGTAGTACTTGGAGACTTCAAGATCGGCCTGGAGGTCCGACTCGCGCAGGAGCTGCTCGCGCTCCGCGCCTTCGAGGATCTGGGGCCCGGTCATCGCCATCTTGCTCCAGGCGATGTTGTCAACGTACCCCGACTCGATGTTCCCGAACTGCGCGATCTCCGTCACCACGTAGATCTTCCCGTCGGACTGGTACGACGTGATCTTGGCCGACATGTTCTGCGCCGGGATGTTGAGCTTCGACGTCGTCACGCGCGACTTGAGGCCCTTGATCGCCTCCTCGCCGCCGATCGCCTTGATGTACTTGGCGTGCAGTTCCTTGGCGTCGGGCAGCTTCTCGGCCGGCTGCGCGGCCTGCGGGGCCTTCTCCTGCGCGAGGGCCGGCAGCGCGCCGCCGGCGAGGCAGAAGACCGCCACCGAGAGACCCAGGCCAAGACGACGGCCCGACCGACTGGAAACTGACGCGCTGGTTTTCGTGCTCATCGAACGATCACTCCATGGTGGTCGCCGCCGGGGAGACTCCCCCGCCGCCGACGCCTGGTTTTCAATGCTCTGCCCGAACCGATCGGCCCGAGAGGCCCGACCGGTTCACTGATTGGACGCGGCGTGTGAAGATCCGATCCATGAGACCGCCGCTTCGATCACCGGATCTTTGCCCGAAAGCAGCGTAGCCCGGTCCAGGGGAACCTCCTGATCCGGCGTCACGCCGGAACCTTCCAAAACCCGTCCAGAAGCGGAGGTGTAGTTCGCGATCACGAACTGCAGCCGGTCACCGTTGGGGAGGACTTCCACCGTCGAAGGGAGTGCAGCGCCGCCGGTCCGGGACCCGAAGATGCGTGCACGCCCGAGGTCCTGGAGCCCCCCCGCCATGATCTCGGATGTCGAGAGCGAGAGGCCGTCGGTCAACACCGCCACGCGTCCGGTGTAGACGTTCACGCGCGGGAAGATCACAAAGTTCAGGGTGGTGTCGCGCGACTGCATCTCGCCGAGCTTCAGGCCTTCCTTGTCGACGAAGAAGCCGCACATGCCGTTGGCCATGAACCCGATGCCGCCGGGGTTGCCGCGCAGGTCGATGATGATGCCCTTGGCATCCATGAACGACTGCATCGCCGTCTCGAACTTGGGCATGATCCGCATGGGATCAAGGAAGTAATTGAAGCGGATGTACCCGACGTCTCCCGGCAGCCGCGTGGACTTGAGCCACGTCCTGACCTCGGGCAGATTGCCGAACTTGCTCGCGTCTCCGGGTGGAAGCTCAAGCCCGACAGTCCTGGTCACCTCCGCGTCGTCGCCGTCCAGGAACGTGATCTCGAGCGAACCGCCCACCTTCCCGCTCAGCTTGGCCTCCACGCCGCGCACGATCATCGCCTCGGCCGCCTCCGCGTGCTCGAGCGTCTCCTTGAGCGTGGTGATCATCGGTCCGACCTGCTTGCTCCCGATCGCGGAGATGATCCAACCCATCTTGACGCCCGCGCGCTGGGCGGGCGAGTCGTTCTCGACCCCCACCACCAGCGCCTGGTCGTTCACCACGCGGACGTCGATCCCCGTCCATCCGTCCCCGCCGCCCGCCAGAGATTCGGGCGCGGCTTCCACGCCTGCAGGATCATTGTCGTCAGAGGCGATCTGCTCGTACGCCTCGCGGTCGATGATCCCAAAGTGCGACTGCCCCAGCCGCGAGAGTGCATCACGCATCACGGCCCTTGCTTCTCCCATCGTCGCGGCTTGCTCGACCTTGGGACGCAGTTCACGGTGAATGCCATCCCAATCGATGCCCCCGAGCGTGGGATCCCAGTGGCGGGTCTTGACCGTGTTGTACAACGCGTCAAAGGACTCTGCGTTGAGCGTGCGCTGCTCCTGCGTCAACGTGTGCACGACGCCCGCGGCCGCCGCCGGGGAGGCCTCGGCCTGGCTCTGTGCACATGCCTGCATCGAGCACGTCAGGAACGCCGCCGCGATGGCAAGGCCCGCACGAATCACCCCGGGACGATCGATCACTCGTGTAATCACTTCCGTGTGCTCCTTCAAGTCAAAAAGCATAGGAGGCGGCCTGCCGCCGCCTCCCCGTCGCGCGAAAGCTCCCGGATTTGACCCTTACGCGGCCTGCGCAGGGGGCGCGTCCTGCACCCTGGCCATCGCCTCGCGCTGCTCGCGTGCCTCGCGAAGCTCACGCAGGACGCGCATCAGGAGGGCACGGTCCTGGTCCCGGCCGACAAGCCAGCTCGCAAACCGCATGTCGTCCAGAAGGTCTTCCTGGACGAACGCCAGCCGCTGGGTCGGCACACCTGCAAACGCCAGGCACAGCCCCGCGGCGACGCGCGACACGGTCATGGGGTTCTCCGGGCCGTGCTTCAGCTCAGACTCGAGGAACGCGATCGGATCGGTGCAGGCGAGCCCCTGTTCACCCTGCAGCAGTGCATCCGCATCCCGCAGCGCGGCGATGCCCATCTCATCATCAAGCATCGAGAGCCGGACCGCGCCCAGGCGGAGCAGGACCTCGGGTTCATCAACCAGGATCCGGCCGCAGGCCTCGATCCATCCCAGCCGGTGTTCATCGCGGATCGAGTCATCCCAGGTCGAGATCCACGCGCTGACCGCACGCGCAGCGGCACGGTCGGCGGCGGTATACCGCCCCGAGCGGCTGCGCTGTTCGAGCCTCCCCGCCAGGCGCGCCATGGCCAGTGCGCCCTCGTCGGCATCGCCGGCATAGCTTTCAAGCTCATCCACCGACCGGTGCCGGATGCACGAGCGCCGGCCCAGGATGACGTCCGGGATGTCGAGCCTGAGTGGGTGCCGGGAGAGGGCCGCCGCGGCGTGGACAAGGTCCATCACGATGTCGGCCGAATGGGCGAGTTCACCCTCCGACGACAGGTCCATGTGTATGCGCGCCGGGTCAATCCGAATCGGAAAGACCGACTCATACGAAAGCGGTCGGCGTGTGCCCCAGTCAAACCACGCGCAATCCGCGTGCGGGCGCTCGAGCGTCTCGACGCGGATGACGCCGGGAGCGATCTCGGCGACCACGGCGTCAAGGCCGTTCTCGGCGGCGACTTCCTGCGGGTCCGCGCCGCGTGCCACCATGAACCACTCGGCGCCTGTCGGGTCCTGGTCGATCACCATC
>DATGXW010000243.1:0-6963 GCA_035298585.1 Phycisphaerales bacterium | reverse complement strand
GGTGGGCGCGACGGCGTACACCAAGCTGGGCGTCGATCGGCTTCCCTCGGTGGATCTGCCGACGGTGAGCGTGCGGACGACGCTGCCGGGCGCATCACCTGAAGAGGTTGAGACGGAGATCTCGCAGGTCATCGAGGAGGCGGTGAACACCGTCGAGGGGATCGAGGAACTGCGGTCGATCTCGGGCCAGGGGAGCTCGCTGGTGATGGCGACGTTCCGGCTTGACCGGAACATCGACGTGGCGGCGCAGGATGTGCGTGACCGCGTGGCGACGGTGCTGCGTCGGCTTCCCGACGACGTGGAGCCCCCGATCATCTCGAAGTTCGACAACGATTCGAGCCCGGTGCTGACGATCGCGCTGTCGGGGGACCTTTCGCTGCGCGAGCTGACGGAGCTTGCCGACAAGGTGGTCAAGCCGCAGCTTGAGCGGTCGATCGGCGTGGGTGAAGTGCAGATCGTCGGGGGGCTCGAACGCACGATCAATGTCTGGGTGGATGCGGAGCGCCTGGCGGCGTACGGGATCCCGGTGACGGATGTAAGGGACGCGATCGAGCGGCAGAACGCGGACGTGCCGGGTGGGAACCTGACCGAGCCTGACCGCGAGCAGGTGCTGCGGACGATGGGGAAGATCACCGATCCGCGTGCGTTCGGGGAGATCATCATCGCGATGGTGGACGGGGCGCCGGTGCGGATCAAGGACGTGGGGTACTCGGAGGATGGATCGAAGGAGCAGCGGTCGGCGTCGCGGCTGAACGGGAAGCCGGCGGTGTCGCTCCAGATCCGGCGGCAGTCGGGGGCGAACACGGTCGAGGTGATCGGGGCGGTGAAGTCGCAGCTTGAGATGGTCCGGGGTCAGATGCCGCCGGGGGTGTCGCTCGAGGTGATCCGGGACCAGTCGACGTACATCTACGCGGCGCTGCACGAGATCAACGTGCACCTGGTGCTGGGGGCGATCCTGGCGAGCATCGTGGTGCTGGGGTTCATGCGTTCGTGGCGGTCGATGTTCATCGCGGCGGCGGCGATCCCGACGTCGATCATCGCGACGTTCGCGGTGATGTGGGCGCTGGATTTCACGCTCAACAGCGTGACGATGCTGGCCCTGGTGCTGATGGTGGGGATCGTGATCGACGACGCGATCGTGGTGCTGGAGAACATCTACAGGTTCGTGGATGAGAAGGGCATGCCGGCGATGGAGGCGGCCCGCAAGGGGACGGCGGAGATCGCGCTTGCGGTCCTGGCGACGACGCTGTCGCTGGTGGTGATCTTCGTGCCGGTGTCGTTCATGTCGTCGATCTCGGGGCGGCTGCTCTACCAGTTCGGGATCGCCTCGGCGGTGGCGGTCCTGGTGAGCCTGCTGGTGTCGTTCACGCTGACGCCGAGCTTGGCTGCGCGGATGCTCAAGCCGGGGGTGATGGCGGGGCACGGGGGCGGTGACGGGGGGCGCGAGACGTCCAAGCGGGGGTTTTACGCGGTGATCGACCGCGTCTACGAGAGGCTGCTCCGGCTGTCGATGCGGTTCCGGTGGGTGATGGCGATCGTGGGGCTCGTGGTGATCGCGTCGAGCGTGCCCTTGTTTTCGATGCTGCGGCAGGATTACCTGCCGGCGGGCGTCGACGAGGCGGAGTTTGAGGTGAACGTGACGGGGCCGGAGGGGACGAGCTTTGCGGCGATGGATGAGGCGTTCAGGGAGGTTGAGTCGAGGGTGCGTGCACACCCGGCGGTGAGGACCGTGCTGGCGTCGGTGGGCGGGTCGTTCCTCGGGCAGGTGAACCGCGGGGACATGTTCGTGCGGATCGCGCCGCACGGGGAGCGGTACTTCACGTTCGAGCGGTTCTTCCGGGGGCTGTTCAAGGGCGACCCGGGCGAGGCGTTCCGGGGCAACTACACGCAGACGAAGGTGATGCAGGACCTGCGTGCAGCGCTGCGGGGGATGCGGGACCTGAACATCTCGGTCCGGCCGTATCCGGCGTTCAACATCGGCGGGGGCAACTTTGACATTGACATCGCGATCCGCGGTCCGGATCTTGAGGAACTGGCGCGGTACACGGAGGAGCTTCGGCGCAGGACGCGGGAGATCGGGGGGCTTCCCGACACGGACACGACGCTGAAGCTGACGAGCCCGGAGCTGCGGGTGGCGATCGACCGCGAGCGGGCGGCGGACCTTGGGGTGAGTCCGCGGGACATCGGCGTGGCGCTGCGGCTGCTGGTGGGTGGTGATGAGGAGGTGACGCGGTTCCGCGATCCGCTCACGAGCGAGGATTACGACGTCCAGCTTCGGCTGCGGGAGTCTGACCGGACCGATCCCTCGGAGCTGCCGCGGCTGCTTGTTCCTGCGGGGCAGGCGCAGGGGCGCGTGGTCGAGCTTCGCAACATCGCGACGCTGGCGCCGGCGACGACGGCGGCGCGGATCGACCGGCTGGACCGCCAGCGTGCGGCGAACCTGCGGGGTTCGATCGCGCCGGGGTATGCACTTCAGGATCGGCTGGACGCGGTGCTGGCGGAGCTCAAGGCGATGGATCTCCCGGCGGCGTACACGGTGAAGGTGATGGGGCGGGGCCGGGAGCTGGAGCGGACGTTCAGCGAGTTCATCATCGCGTTCACGCTGTCGATCGTGTTCATGTACATGATCCTGGCGTCGAACTATGAGAGCCTGGTGCACCCCTTGACGATCCTGCTCTCGCTGCCGCTCTCGATCCCGTTTGCGTTCCTGTCGCTGCTGCTCCTGGGCGGTTCGCTCAACCTGTACTCCGCGCTTGGGATCCTTGTGCTGTTTGGCGTGGTGAAGAAGAACTCGATCCTGCAGATCGACCACATGAACCACCTGCGCGCGCAGGGGATGCCTCGGATGGAGGCGATCATCCAGGGGAACCGCGACCGTCTGCGGCCGATCCTGATGACGACGCTGGCGCTGGTGGGCGGGATGCTGCCGTTGGCGCTTGGGGCTGGGCCGGGGGCGGAAGAGCGGCGTGCGGTGGCGGTGGTGGTGATCGGCGGGCAGATGCTTTCGCTGCTCCTGACGCTGCTGGTCACGCCGGTGGTGTATTCGCTGCTGGACGACGTGGCGGCGAAGCTGCGTCCGCGCAAGCGGGCGGCGGAAGCGCCCCCGGCGGGGAATGGGGGAGGGAGCGCGGGGACGCCGGCGCGGGCGTGAGGTGTGCAATAATGTGGGCTCGCACCGGCCGTGGGAAGAGGCCGGCAGGAGCCCATGATGTCAGAGTTCAATGCACACTGGTCCCGCGTCCTTGTTCGGGCGGCCGGGCTTGCCACGATCGCACTTTCGGGGTGGGCGGCTGCACAGCCGTCGAATCCGCCTGCACAGCCGCCGGTGAAGTCTGAGGGTGGTCAGTCCGGGGAGGTCAAGAAGGAAGCGGAGAAGAAGGATGAGTCCAAGTGGGACGTCTCGAAGCCGCCGACGGACGGGACGCTGGGGGGGTGGGGTTGGAAGGATGTTTCGATCGACGTGACCGAGGGGACGTGGATGTCGCTGGACGTCTCCCCCGACGGCAAGACGATCGTCTTTGACATGCTTGGCGACATCTACACGATGCCGATCGAGGGGTCGGCGGATGGCTCCGGGGTCACGTGCATCGCCTCGGGCCTTGCGTGGGACATGCAGCCGCGGTTCAGCCCCGACGGGTCGCTGATCGCGTTTGTCTCGGACAGGACGGGCGAGAACGGCAAGGGTGGGGACAACGTCTGGGTGATGGGTGTCGACGGGGGTGCGCCGCGGCAGATCACCAAGGAGACGTTCCGACTTGTGACGCAGCCGGTGTGGACGCCCGACGGCCAGGGGATCATCGCACGCAAGCACTTCACGTCGCGGCGGAGCCTTGGGGCGGGTGAGATGTGGCGATGGAGCGCGACGGGCAAGGGTGATGGGCTCCAGCTTACGGCCAAGCAGACCGAGCAGAAGGACACGGGGGAGCCGGCGATCTCGAAGGATGGGAGGTACCTGTACTACAGCCTCGACGCGACACCGGGCGCGAACTTTGAGTATGACAAGGACAGCAACGGGGGGATCTACGCGATCGACCGCGTGGATCTGCGCGATCAGAAGACCGAGCGGGTGATTTCCGGGCCCGGGGGCGCGTGCCGGCCGGTCCCCTCGCCCGATGGGAAGTCGCTCGCGTTCGTCAAGCGCGTGCGGTACCAGACGTGCCTGTTCGTGCTGGACCTTGCGAGCGGACAGCCGCGGATGGTGTTCGACGCGCTCGAGCGCGACAACCAGGAGACGTGGGCGGTGCACGGCGTGTATCCCTCGATGGCGTGGACGCCGGATGGGAAGGAACTGGTCTTCTGGGCGAAGGGGAAGATTCACCGGCTGCATGTCGGGTCGGGCAAGGTCGCGGAGGTTCCCTTCCGCGTGAAGGGGACGCGGCAGATTGCCGACGCGGTGCGTTTCCCGGTGGACGTGGCGCCGGCGGGGGTTCCTGAGTTTGACGTCAAGATGCTGCAGAGCACGCAGTATTCGCCCAAGGGTGACCGGGTGGTCTTCCAGGCGATGGGGCAGGTGTACGTCGCCGACGCGGCGGATGGGAAGGTGGGAGCGCCGCGGCGGCTGACGAAGGCGACCGATGAGTTTGAGTTCTACCCCGCGTGGTCGCGTGACGGCTCGCAGGTGGTCTTTGTGGGTTGGAATGATGAGCGGCTCGCGACGATCCGCGTGTGCGACATCGCGACCGGGAAGGTTGAGGCGGTGACGAACGAGCCGGGGCATTACATCGACCCGGTCTTCACTCCCGACGGGAGCAGGATCGCCTGGAGCAAGACGAGCGGCGGGTATCTGACCAGCCCGCTGTGGGGACGGGATCCGGGCGTGTACATCGGGGGGAACCCGCTTTCAGGGAAGCAGAAGGCGGGGGACGCGAGGCGGATCGGGACGCGGGGAGGTTCGCCGCATTTCGGTGCGGATGCTTCGCGGATCTTCGTGGTGGCGCGGGATGGCGGGAGCGATTCGGACAAGGTTTCGCTGTTGAGCTATCCGGTCGATGGGTTGACGCCGCAGGCTGGCGAGATCGTCCACGCGCGCAGCGACTGGGCGACGGAGATGCGGGTGAGCCCCGATGGCCGGTGGCTCGCGTTCGCGGAGCGGTTCAACGTGTACGTGACGCCGATGATGCAGGTAGGCAAGCCGGTGGACCTCTCGCCTTCGACGACGACGGTGCCGGTGGCCAAGCTCTCTTCGCAGGCGGGGCAGTATCTGCAGTGGTCGGGCGATTCGGGGGCGATTCACTGGGCGCTTGGGCCTGAGCTGTACACGCAGGCCCTGCCCGCGTCGGTGGTTGATCCGCTCGCGGCGGCGAGGGCGGAGGAGAAGTTGCCCGAGGCGACGAGCGTGCACATCGGGATGAAGGCGGCGTACGACGCGCCGGTGCGTGCGGATGGCGCGGAGTCGGTGATCGTGATCCGCAACGTGAAGATCCTGACGATGCGGGACGCCGCGGGGGATTCGGCGGCGGCGGCCAAGCGGGCGCTCGAGGTGATCGAGAAGGGCGCGATCGTGATCCGCGGCAACCGGATCGAGAGCGTGGGGGCGGAGGCTTTGCTCAAGATCCCGGCGGGTGCGGAGGTGATCGACGGCAAGGGCGGGGTGGTGACGCCGGGGCTGATTGATGTGCATGCACACGGCCCGCAGGGAGAGAACGGGTACACGCCGCAGAACAACTGGAGTGCACACGCGAACCTGGCGTTCGGTGTGACGACGATCCACGACCCCAGCAACGACACGGAGTCGATTTTCGCGGCGTCGGAGCTGGCGCGAGCGGGGAAGCTGATCGCGCCCCGGACATACTCGACGGGGACGATCCTGTACGGGGCGACGGGGAGCTTCCGGGCGGAGATCGAATCGCTGGACGACGCGATCTTCCATCTCAAGCGGATGAAGGCGGTGGGTGCGTTCAGCGTGAAGAGCTACAACCAGCCGCGTCGGGACCAGCGGCAGATGATTCTCGAGGCGGGTCGGCGCGTGGGGATCATGGTGGTGCCCGAGGGTGGGGCGCTGTACCAGCACAACATGACGATGGTGGTGGATGGTCACACGTCGGTCGAGCACACCTTGCCGGTGGAGGTGATCTATGACGACGTGAAGACGCTGTGGGGCGCGAGCCAGACGGGGTACACGCCGACGCTGGGCGTGGCGTACGGCGGCATGGGGGGTGAGAACTACTGGTACGCCAAGACGAACGTGTGGGCGAACGAGCACCTGATGCACTTTGTGCCCAGGTACGTGGTCGACCCCCGGTCGCGGCGGCGGACGGACGCGCCGGATGAAGAATGGAACCACGTGAAGGAGTCGAAGGTCGCCAAGGACGTGCTGGACGCGAAGGCGGCGGGCGTCGGCGCGGCTGCGAAGCGGGGCGGGCACGGGAATGAGACGTGGGGCGGCCCGACGCTGGGTGCACACGGGCAGTTGGCGGGGCTTGCTGCACACTGGGAGCTGTGGATGCTGGTGCAGGGCGGCATGTCGCCGATGGAGGCGTTGCGGGCGGGGACGATCGACGGGGCGTGGTACATCGGGCTCGACCGTGAACTGGGTTCGCTGGAGGCGGGGAAGCTGGCGGACCTGATCCTGTTCAGCGAGGACGTGTCGCAGGACATCCGCAAGACGTCATCGATCTCGATGGTGATGGTGAACGGGCGGCTGTACGACGCCAAGGATCTCTCGCAGGTCGCGCCGCTGCGCAGGCCGGGGCCGCGGTACTTCTTCGAGGAGCTGCAGCGAGGGAGTTCGACGCCGATGGCGGTCGAGGCGATCATGCGCAAGGCGGCGATGGAAGGCGGCACGTGCGCGGGGTGCGGCGGGAGACATTGAGCAGCGCGTTTTGCGCGGACGTCGCTTGGGTTCAAAAGAAGCCCCCGCGTGAAGCGGGGGTTTTTGTTGCGCGTGGTGGTGGGGGGCGGGAGAGGGGATCAGCGGGCGGGGCGTTTTACCGGAGTTCCTCGACGCCTTCGAAGGTGATCTTG
>DATGXW010000242.1:0-22853 GCA_035298585.1 Phycisphaerales bacterium | reverse complement strand
GTGGGGGTGGTGGTGGGGGCCGTGGGGGGGCGATTGAAACAAAGAAGAAGGATGCCAAGCCCGCGCGGGGGCGGTCGTTCCTCACGCTCATGCGCGCGTTCTGGTCGTACCTGGCCGGTCATCGGCACATCGTCGGGCTGGCGCTGGGCACGCTGACGCTGTCGACCGTGATCGGGCTGATCATCCCGGCATCGACGAAGATCGCGATCGATTACATCATCACGGATGCACCCGGACCGAGCGGATTGCCCGCGTGGGTGCACGAGTGGGCGGGCGGCGATGTGCCCGCGGTGCACGGCGAGGGAACGAAGTCAGAAGGCCTCGTACATGGCGGCGCCTCGGGCACCAAAGACCAACAGGTCATCACAGGCCAGAGGCCTGTGCAACGTGATGAGGCGGAGAGTGCGGAGCGCAAGCGGCTGCTCTGGGTGCTTGCCGCGGGGATGGCGGGGCTGGTGCTTCTCAACGTCGCGGTCGCGACGTGGGGACGCTGGCAGATGACCCGGCTGACCAAGCGCATCGCCGCGCAGATGCGGCGCGAGGCGTTTGAGCACGCCGTCAGGCTGCCCCTCAACCGCCTGGGCAGCTTCAAGACGGGCGGGGTGGTCAGCATCCTGCGCGAGGATGCGGGCGCGGCCTCGGAACTGCTCTTCTCGATCATCTACAACCCCTGGCGTGCGATCGTGCAGCTCGTGGGGACGCTCTTGGTGCTGGCGTGGGTGGATTGGCGGATGCTGGTGGGCGGGATCGCGGTGATCCCCGCGACGTGGTTGACGCACAGGACGTGGATCAACAAGATCCGGCCGATCTACAAGGACATCAAGATCACGCGGCAGGGGATCGACGCCTCCAGCACCGAGGCCTTCGGTGGGATGCGGGTGGTCCGCGGGTTTGGCCGATATCGCGGAGAGTCGACGCGGTTCACGTTCGCACACCACCTGGCGATCCGCAAGGAGATCCTGGTCTGGTGGTGGTCGCGGATCCTCGAGATCATCTGGGCGGTCCTGATCCCCGGTTCGAGCGTGGCGGTGCTGGTGTACGGCGGCTCGCGCGTGATCGATGGGACGCTGACGATCGGCGACGTGATGATGTTCACGACGTACCTCCTGATGCTGCTTTCGCCGATGGAGATGCTGACCAACACCGCGTCGACGGTGCAGTCCAACCTTGCGAGCTTTGACCGCGTCCAGGACATGCTCGCCGAACCCCTCGAATTCGCGGGTCAGCGCGGGACCATCGAGGTTTCGCGCTCGGCCGCGCGCGGTGAGATCTCGATGCGGGATGTTTCGTTCCGCTACCCAGCCTCCGGGAAGCCGCAGCTCGCGGGCTCCGAGGGAGAGGGCGGGGGAGCTGCTGCGCAGGAGACGCCGCACGAATACGTCCTGCGGGATATCAGCCTCAGCGTGCGGGCCGGCGAGACGGTGGCGCTGGTGGGTCCGAGCGGGTCGGGCAAGACAACCCTGTGCAATCTCGTCGCCCGCTTTTACGACCCAACGGGGGGCGAGATCCGCTTTGACGGGATGCCGCTCAAGGATGTCGACGTCGAGAGCTACCGCCGGCTCCTGGGCATCGTCGAGCAGGATGTCTTCCTCTTTGATGGCACGGTGGCCGAGAACATCGGGTATGGTCGCCGCAACGCGACGCTCGAACAGATCCGCGAGGCGGCGCGGATCGCCAACGCGGCGGAGTTCATCGAGCAACTGGAACAGAAGTACGACACGCTGATCGGCGAGCGCGGCGTTCGTCTTTCGGGGGGCCAGAAGCAGCGGATCGCGATCGCGCGTGCGGTGCTGGCGGACCCGGTGATTCTGATCCTGGACGAGGCGACCAGCAACCTCGACAGCGAGTCGGAGGCGCTGATCCAGGAGAGTCTGGCGCGGCTGATGAAGGGCCGGACGTGCTTTGTGATTGCACACCGGCTGAGCACGATCCGCCACGCGGACCGGATCGTGGTGCTGGAAGAGGGCCGGATCGTCGAGATGGGGACCCACGCCGAGCTCATGAAGCTGTCGGGGCGGTATGCACAGTTGTTGAAGGTGCAGCTTTACGGCTCACCTCGCGCTGGGAAGGAAGACCTGGGAGATGGTGAGCTGGCGCAGGAATCGTAACCTGTTCGGTGCTTCATCCTGTCGCACGGGAGGTGTGAACAGCGCGGCGGGTGTGGTACAGTGTGTGCACTCGCGGCGGCTCGCGAGGGGGATCGATCATTCAAGGAGCAAGCACATGAATCGCATGTCAGGTCGAGTGTTGGCGGCGGTGCTCTGCGTCGGCGCGGTCGGGCTTGTGGGCGGCTGCAAGTCGTCGGAGAAGGCGAGCGACAAGGCTTCGCCGAGCGTGATGAACTCCACGTGCCCCTTCAGCGGCAAGCCTGTGGCCGAAGGCGCGACGGCGAGCTACGGCGACAAGAAGGTCGGCTTCTGCTGCAACGGGTGTGCGTCCAAGTTCAACGGCATGAGCGAGGCCGAGAAGCAGGCGAAGATCGCCGGCGTCAAGTGATCCTGAATCTTCAGCGTGTATACTCGCCGCCCGTGTGAAGACGCGGGCGGCTGAATTTCAGCAGCGGTTTCAAGTCGTCAAAGCGCGTGGCGAACATCCGCGCGTCTTTTCCGAGGTGCATCATGAAGCTTGGCTTTGGCCTTGTCGCGATCGTCTGTGCCGGTCTTGCCCTCGCGGGTTGCAAGTCGACCGCGGGCACGCAGGAAGAAGAAGTGTGCATTCCCGCCGACGCAAACGCGGCCGCACACGCCGGCATGATCAACGCCGCGTGCCCCGTCGTGCCCGGCGATGATGCGCGCGCGAGCGGCGTGGCGGTGGCCTACACCGGCGAGAAGACCGAGTGGAAGGGCAAGCAGGTGGCCCTGTGCTGCAAGGGTTGCATCGGCAAGTGGGAGAAGATGACCCAGGCGCAGCGGGATGAAGCGCTCGCCAAGGTTGCCGCCAAGTAAGCCCGGCGGTATTCGGCGACATCCTCGCACGATGTGCAGCTTGGAGACCTCACGTGATCAAGGACCTCAACACCCTGTCGCTGCAGGAGCTCTACGCGACACTGTCGAGGACCGGGCTGGTGCGCAGGCTCATCGAGCTTGCGCGGGATGAGGATCTGGCGCCCGGCGCGGGGTTCCAGGGGGAATGGTCGGGCCTGGTCGGCGACATCACGAGCAATGCGTGCCCCTTTGACAACAAGGAGCGGACAGCGCTGCTGCGTGCACGGGTTCCAGGGGTCGTGTGCGGGGTTGCGGTCACGGCCGATGTCCTGTTACTGATGGCGCCGCAGTGCAGGTTTGCGCCGATGAAGCGCGACGGGTCGGAGATGCACGCGGGCGAGACGATCGCCGAGATCGCGGGCCCGATCCGGCAGATCCTGGCGGCGGAGCGCACGCTGCTTAACTTCGTTGGACGTCTCTCCGGGATCGCGACCAGGACTCGGGCGTTTCTTTCCGCCATGGGGGGCGACTTCGGGGCCTCCAACACCAAGCTCTGCGACACGCGCAAGACGACGCCGGGCATGCGGGTGCTTGAGAAGTACGCGGTGCGGTGCGGCGGCGGGCACTGCCACCGTTTCGGCCTGTTCGACGCGATGCTGATCAAGGACAACCACATCGCGCACCTCGCGCCCGACCAGTTGCCCGCTTTTGTCCGTGCGGCGGCCGAGGCGGGTCGGCGGCAATCGGCCGGCAAGCTGGTCTTTGTGGAAGTCGAGGTCGATTCGCTCACACAGCTTGATGCACTGATGACGCTCGAGCCGGGGATCATCGACATCATCCTGCTCGACAACATGGGACCCCAGTCGCTCGCGCAGGCGGTGGCGATCCGCAACCGAAAGGGCGTCAGGCCGGAGCTCGAGGCATCCGGCGGCGTCACGCTCGAGACGATCGCCGCGATCGCGCAGACGGGCGTTGACAGGATCAGCGTGGGATCGCTCACGCACGGCGCGGTGTCACTCGATGTCGGGCTGGATGTCAAGTAACCCGCGCTGGGGGGTCGCGCGGGCGTGTGCGTGGAGCGGGCGTGTGAACCAAGAGCCTGGACGCCGGGGAAAACTGGTCGTGATCCGCGGGCCGATGTTCGCGGGGAAGACGACCGAGCTGATGCGCCGGGCGCGGATGGCGAGTGCGTCGGGCCGGATCGTCCGCATCATCAAGCCGCGGCGCGACACGAGGTATGCACACGGGGAGATCGTGACGCACTCGGGCGTGCACATGGGAGCGACGCCGGTCGAGTCCGCCGGGGGGATCGTGTGCACGGTCGATGGTGTGGGGCACGTGCTGATCGATGAGGCGCACTTCTTCGGGGATTCCCTTGCGCTGGTCGTCGACGAGTTGCTTGCGCGCGGAGTCGACGTGACGGTGGCGGGCGTGGACCTTGACCACCGCGGCGCATTGTTTGAACCCTTTGGCGCACTGGGTTTGATGGTCGGCGAGGTTGTCGGCCTGACGGCGGTGTGCAGCGTGTGCGGCGGCGCGGCGATGTACACGCAGCGGATGACGGGCGGTGCGGAGCGCATCGTCGTCGGGGGTGCGGAGATGTACGAACCGCGATGTGCAAAGTGCTTCGTGCCGTGCGCCTGATGCATGCCCAGCGTCTGACACGTGGTGAGAAAACAGAAGGGCCCGTGCACATGTGCACGGGCCCTGGTCAGCGCGACTGCGAGGAAGGATGACGCCTTCTGCGCGGCAAGTCTGAAGCGATTACTTGGCGGCGAGCTGTTCCTCGATGATCTTCGCGAGGGTCTCCTCTTCGCCGGGGCTGACGCCGACGGTGGTGTGGAGAACCTTGCCATCCTTGCCGATGAGGATCAGCGTGGGGATGCCGGTGATGTTGAGGGACTTGGCGAGATCATCGCCGCCCAGGAGGAGCGAGTACGTGTACTTCT
This sequence comes from Phycisphaerales bacterium, assembly GCA_035298585.1. GTDB lineage: Bacteria > Planctomycetota > Phycisphaerae > Phycisphaerales > UBA1924 > JAEUJB01. The sequence continues at coordinate 17,980 of DATGXW010000242.1, read as the reverse complement.
TGGATTCCATGTACTTGACGGCGTTCTCGGGCTTCTCTTCCCAGCAGTTGACGCCGGCGATGGTGACGGCCTTGTCCTTGAACTTCTCGTGGAGTTCCTGGATCTTGGGCATCACGGCCTTGCAGGGCCCGCACCAGGTGGCCCAGAAGTCAAGAAGAACGACGCGGCCCTTGAGGCTGGCGAGGGTGACTTCCTTCCCGCTCGGATCCTTGAGGGTGAAGGCCGGGAACTCGGAGCCTTCTTTCACCGCGAGCTGGGGCTGATCGGCCTGGAGCTGGACGCCGACGTCGGAGGCCGAGGCGTCCTTGGATTCGTATCCGGCGGGGGCCTTGATGGCGTAATCAACGCCCTTGAGGCCCTGGTTGACCTTCATGTCCGCCATCTCGACCTTCATGCTGTACCCCTGGCCGCCGGATGCGGGGTCGGGGTTGTCCATGCTCATCTCGATGCGGCGGGGGAGGTTGTCCTCCGCGCCAATGTAGCGCACGCCCTTCATGGTGAGCTTGGGAGAATCTTCCTGGCCCGGGTCAAACTCTCGGGTCACTTCCACGACGCGGCACTTGACGCCCGCGACATCGGCGTCGGGGAGGACCTTGGCGGCGATGAGCTTGAGCTGGGGATTCTCGAAGATGTCCTCGAAGATCCACTGGGGCATCACGGGCCAGACGTCCTGCGGGGGCATGGCGATCGCCTCGCCCTTGTCGTTCTTGAAGGTGAGCAGGACCTTTCCGGCGTGGTCGAGCTTCTGGACCTGCTTGCCGTCGGTGCTCCACTGTGCGGTGGGCTTGCCTTCATCGTTGTGGAGCGTGAAGGAGTACATCGAGAAGGGGAAGCCGGCGATCTTCTCGGGGATCGAGACGACGAAAGCGCCCTTGGAGGTCATCGGCCCGACCGACTGCGTGGTCGTGGCGCTGACATCGCGGATCTTCTTGACCGCGGCGGTGGAATCCGCGAGGAGCTTGGCGGCCGCGGCGTCGACCGTGCCTGAGTCGGACTTGGCGGCGGGCTGCGCAGCGCCAGCGTTCTGCGCGAGCGCGGCGGGCGCGGTCAGGGCGGTTGTCGCGACGAGGGCGGCCATCAAGAGACGTTTCATCGAGATCCTTTCAAATGCACATCGCGTCAAGGGGTGCGATGCGTGGGCGGCCGAGTGTGATCCTGCGCCACACGGTGGCGGGGTGTGCGTGGCCGACCAAGAGTACGAGCAGAACAGGGTATCTGCGATTCTCTCTTCGATGCGGAAAGCAGGTCCAAGCAGCGGTGCGGGGGAAGCTGACCCTTCCAAAATCCTATCGGTGTTCCAGGGTCTTGCTTTCCAAGCACTTGGGTGGTCGAACTCACCGGCCGGGGATGGCGATCGAGCCGGAGGCGACGGTTCTGATTGCCTTGATGAGGGCCGGGATCTCCTGGTGCTTGCTGACGAACCCCCATGCGCCCGCGTCCATGGCGGTGGCGACGGTCTGGGGATCGTCGTACCCGCTCATGACGATGACCTTGCAGGCGGACTGCTGGGCGGTGAGTTCGCGGAGTGCATCGAGGGGATCGCGGCCGGGCATCGTGAGATCGAGGAGCGCGATGTCGGGGAGCTTGGCCTCGATCTCCTGCACGAGGTGTTCGGCGGAGTGAAGAGAGCCCACGGGCTCGAGGTCGGGTTCGAGCGAGAGCATCCGGAGGATCATCTCGGAGAGGTCGATCGAATCGTCGACGCACAGGATGCGATGGCGGGTGCTCACTTGCTCGCCTCCGAAACCGGGTTCAGGCTGGAAAGTATGGTTGCGACGGTGGCGACGAGTTCGGCGGGTTCGAGAGGCTTGGCGATGTGCGACTGAAAGCCGGCGAGCAACGCGCGGGTCCGGTCCTCGGAGCGGGCAAAGGCCGTGATGGCGATGGCGGGCATGGTTCTGCGCGATGCGGGGAACTGCTCGCGGATCATGCGGATGAGGGTGTAGCCGTCGGTGCCGGGCATCCCGATGTCGCTGATGAAGATGTTGAATGCCTGGTGGCGAAGGAGGGTGAGGGCTTCCTCGGCGGAGCCGGCCAGCGCGACTTCCGCGCCGTGGTCTGCCAGGATGCGTCCTGCCAGATCGCGCGCGTCGAGTTCATCGTCGACGATGAGAATGCGGGCGGCCGAGAGGTCAGAGACAAGTCGTTCGAGCGGGAGCGGGGGAGCGGCGGGATCCTTGTCGGCCTGGTCGAGGGAGGTTGGCGCCCGCAGCGGGAGATTGACCGTGAAAAGCGAGCCGTGGTGCGGTCCGGCGGAGCTGGCGCTCACCGAGCCGCCGTGCAGTTCGATGATGTGCTTGACGATCGAGAGGCCCAGCCCCAGGCCGCCGGTCCGGCGGGTGGAGGATGAATCGGCCTGGCGGTAGCGTTCAAAGAGCAGGGGGAGCATTTCCTGTGAGATGCCGATGCCGCTGTCGCGGATGGAGATCGAGACGGCCGTTTCGGTGGCGCTGAGGCCGACCGATACTTCGCCGCCGGGGGGCGTGAACTTGACGGCGTTGGTGAGGAGATTCCAGACGACCTGCTGGAGTCGGTCGGGATCGCCGGTAACCTCGCCTTGAACGCGGGAGATGCTGCGCTCGATGCGGAGGTTTTTGGCCTCCGCCGCGGGCCGGATGGAGTCGATCGCGCCCTCGATGATGAGGGAGAGGTCGACGGGCTGGACGTCGAGGCGGATCTTGCCGGCGATGATGCGGCTGATATCCAGCAGGTCGGAGATCAACTGGCTTTGCTGGCGTGCGTTGCGCTCGATGATCTCAAGGCCCTTGGTGAGCTCTTGCGGGTTTCCCATGGATTTTCGGAGGAGGCCCGACCAGCCCAGGATGGCGTTGAGCGGGGTTCTGAGCTCGTGGCTGAGGGTGGCGACAAACTCGTCCTTGGCTCGGCCGGCGCGCTCGGCCTCGAGCCGGGCTGCACGCTCGGCGTCGAGAAGGTCCTGCCGCTCCAGCTCCAGGCGGTGCTGCTGGGTGATATCGCGGACCTCGATCACGCTCGCGACCCGTTGGCCGTCGCGCAGGATGGGCCGGACGGCGTACTGGACGGGGATCATCCGGCCATCGCGGGTCAGGAAGGTGTCGGCGACGGGCTCGGTCTGGGTGGCGGCCTGGAGTGCACGCTCGACGGGGCACAGGGCCGGATCGCAGGGCGCGTGCCCGTGCACATGGCGGTGGATCGCGGCGTGCAGGGTGGAACCGGCGAGGGACTCGACGCTGAATCCAAACAGAGCTTCACCGGTGGGATTGACAAACGTGCACTGCCCGCTCTGGTCGGTCATGAAGAGTGCGGCGGTCGAGTGATCGGTGACAGTCCGGAGCGTCTGGCCCTGGGCCATGAGTTCCTGCCTCAGGCGGGCGGTGGTCCACATGCGGCCGAGCTGGTGTGCAAACCACTGGAGCAGCCGCATCTCCTGCTCGGACCATTCTCCCGGGGAGAGGCTGTAGATTTCAAGGGTGCCCGTGCGTGAATCGTCGGTGCGGAGGGGCGCGGCGAGAAGGGATCGGGGTGCATGGCCCGAAGCGAGCCGCGGCATTTCAAGGTCAGGACGCAGCGAGTTGTCGGTGATGAAGGCTGCGCGGTCGCGTTCGATCACGATCTGGGCCAGCGTGTGGCTGCGGCGCAGCGGGGCGGGATCGGGTGACAAGCCAAAGAGCGCGTGGACGATCATGCGGTCGCCGCGCGGTTCGAGCAGCGCGGCGGCGACGGCGCGGTCTGCAAAGAGACGTTCGATGGCGGCGCCGAGGCTGGTGAGGGTCTGCGACTCGTTCTGCTGGCTGACCGAAACGTCGAGCAGGTCGTTGAGCGAGCGCTCCCGGGCCGCGAGCTGTTCGTTGACGTCCTGGAGCTCCTGCGTCTGGGTGGAGAGCTCCACCGTCTGCTGCTCGAGCTCCTCGGCCTGCTGCTGGAGCTCTTCGTTCTGCTGGCTGATCTCCTCCTCGCGGGCGGCGAGCTCTTCGTTGCTGGCCTCGAGCTCGGCGTTGGTGAATTCAAGCCGCTGGATGACGGTTTCGAGCGACCGCGAGAGCCGGATCACGGCGTGGATGACCCCGGCGGCGACGGTGATATTCACGAACTGCATCCCGCCGAAGATGACCCGCTCGGCATCAACCGAGGCGCCCTCGGGGAGGAGGAACAGCAGCTTGTAGACCGTCATCGCGATGAAGCTGCCGGCCATGAGCCACAGCAGCCGCAGGTCGCGGTAATAGAGCCACACCATCAATGGGAGCGCGTAGGTCAACGGGACAAAGTCGCGGGGATAGATGATCAGGCGCAGATACGCCATCCCCACGATGAGCACGAGGCAGACGCAGAGCCAGAGTCCAAAGCTCCCGCGCCCGGGGCCCGCGGCCTGGGCTTTGGAAGAGTCGGTCATCATGACGGTGCCCCTTCGCCGCGCTGGTAGATGCACGGGCCGGTACGGACAAGCGGTGTGCATGGAGACGGGCGTTCTGCCTTACCCACCACCAGAAGCCCGCCTGGCTCGAGTCTTTGGACGAGCGATTCCCAGAGCTGCATGGAGGCCTCGGGTTGAAGGTAGATGGCCAGGTTGCGGCAAAGGATAAGGTCGAAACGCTCGTGTGCGGGGAGGGGAAGGTGGAAGGCGTCCGCAACAACGAATGTGCACACCGAGCGCAATTCGGGCCGGATGCGGATCGAATCGGATGCCGCGTGGAGGTCGGTGTAGGCTTCCAGCCGGTCAGCGGCGATGTCGCTTGCACACTCAAGGGGGTAGCGTCCGGCGTGTGCAGCGCGGATGGCATCCTCGCGCCGATCGATTCCCAGTATCCGCGAGCTCGCAAGCAGGCCCAGATCGGCCAGGAGCATGGCGATGGAATAGGGCTCCTGGCCGTCAGAACAGGCAACACACAGGATGTTAAGACGCCGGCGTCGCGCGTGCAGCGATGGCAGGCGAGTTGCCAGATCGCTGAAGACGTGCTGGTCACGGAAGAACCGGGTCACGCCAATGAGCAGCGCTGAAAGCGTGCGCTCGGAGGTGGAGCGGTCGTGGATGGACTTTTGCTCCAGTTCGGCGAAGGTCTCGGCGTGGCCGGCCCGGAGACAGGCCGCACGCCGACGCTCCAAGACAGCGCTGCGATAACGATCAACATTGATGCCGTGGCTTCTTCGCAACCATGCCGCGAGGGAAGGATCAACCTGTGAAGTGGCTGGGCGAACCGAAGTGCCGGTCGTCGACCGTGGACGGGCGCCAAAGAGGCTTGTCGACTCCCGGGGAATACGAGCACCGGCAAAGACGATGTGATCGCATCTGCCGGGGGGTGCGGAGATATCGCCCTGAGATGACATGGTCCGGAATTGTAGTGGCACAACCTGAGCAAACAGCGTGCCGCACGTGAGCCGCACGTGAAATTGGCTTCATATTGCACACGGAAAATAGTGCTTGTGGTCAGCCGACGACCCACGTGCATCACGCGTCGGCGGAGCGAGGGGTGGCGTTCATGCGGGCAGGTACGCCCTTGCCGCTGGAGCATGCACGGGAGCAGTATTTGATGTGCTCCCATTCCCGCGCCCATTTGCGACGCCATGCAAAGGCACGGCCGCAGCGTTGACAGACCTTGGTTGGAAGGTGGTGGTTGGGCACGCGGTGTCTTCGCGTGCACTCTTGGCATGGATGCGGAAGGATCAGCGGGTGGCGGGCGGCGGTCTTTGGGTCAGGCGCTTGAGGAGAAGCTCCCCGAGCCTGTGCTTGAGGATTGACGCCGAGATGAGCCAGCCAAGGCAGCCCCCGGCGATCACGTCGCTGGGCCAGTGTGCGGGTGGATCTCCCACGGTTGTGCGCCCGATCATGACGATGATGACCAGGAGGATGCACAGCGGTCGGAGGACGGGATAGAAGGTCGAGATGCACACGGCCAGGGCGGCGGCGGCGGAGGTGTGGCTTGAGGGCATCGACCAGAGCTCTGCGCGTACGCCGGAGGAGAGGGAGTGCAGGAGAACGGGCTCGCCGTTGCGGATGACCGGGTAGGGTCCGAGGAGCCAGGAGAAGACTTCGGGGTCGTTGTACTTGGGCCGTGGTCTTCCGATGAGGATCTTGAAGAGGGCGACCGCCAGCCCGGTTGCGGCGGTGGCCAGGGCCAGGTCGGCGATGCGCTGTGCCTGCCGGGGGTCGAGTGCGAGCATGAGCACACCGACCACCACGACCCAGACGATCCCGCCGAACTGCTGCCAGGCTTCGATTTCGCGGCGGATGTCGCCTCCAAGCGATCGTCCGATATCCTGCGAGAGGAGCCGGCTGATCTCTTGATCGTGCGGGAGCACAAGGGGGATCAGGGCGGCGGCGACCAGGATGGGCGGGGCCCAGTGTGCACGCACGGGGTGGAAGCACCAGCGGAGGATGTCGAGCATGGGCCTGACCACGGCGGCCCAGCCGATGTGCAGCCATTGAACCGGCGGGGTAAGTCCCCGGTTATAGTCGCGTGCAATGCGGATGGCGGATCGATGGACCATGACGGTTGAACAAGCGCGTCGCTGGGCAAGGGGCCCGGCGGGGGGTCTTGCGCTGGTGCTTTTGTGCTTCTCAGTGTATCTGCCGGGGCTGGGGTCGATCTCGGTCATCGATCGTGACGAGGCGAGGTTTGCGCAGGCCAGCCGGCAGATGTTCGAATCCGCGGTGTTTGAAGGGGAGCGTTGGAAGCCCGAGTTTCATGGCGGCGGGTGGGCGGTTCCCATGGTCCAGGAGCGTCCTCGGCTCAATAAGCCCCCGCTGATCTACTGGGCTCAGGTTGCTTCGGCGTGGGTGTTCACGGGCGGCGACCCCGCGCGTGATGCGATCTGGATGTACCGGGCGCCCAGCGTGCTGTCGTCGATCATCGCGGTGGTGCTGACATGGTGGTTTGGGCGGTGGATGTTTGATGCACGCGCTGCGTGGCTGGGTGCGGCCTTCCTGGCGGTGTGCCCGGTGGTGGTGTTTGATGCACACCAGGCCCGTGCGGACCAACTGCTGTTGGCGACGGTGGTGGCATCGCAGGGGTGTCTCTGGCGTGCGTGGAGCGGCATTGGCGGGGGCGGCGGGGGGTGGATGAGGTGGGCCATTGCGTTCTGGTGTGCGCTGGGGGTTTCGATCCTGGCCAAGGGACCGATCGGACCCATGATCGCCGTGCTTACGGTCGTGGGGATCTGCGTCGTTCGAGGTTCATGGCGATGGATCTGGAAGCTTCAGCCGGTCGCCGGGATCGTGATCCTCGCGTGCGTGGTGGGCCCGTGGGTGTGGATGGTGGGCGAGCATGTAGGCTGGGAGAAGTATGTGTCGATCGTCTTTGATGAGACGATCGGGCGAAGCGTTGAAGGAAAGGAAGGGCATTGGGGTCCGCCGGGATATCACGCGGTGCTCTCGGCGGTACTTTTGTGGCCGGGAAGCATGATGGCCGGTCTTGGCGTCATTCGTGCATGGCGAAAAGGACTTGGAACGGGCGTCAACGCGAAGGTTGAAGGCTGGCGCGAGCGTGTCGGCGAGATGTTCATGCACGGGCGCGCGGGCAGGGATGCCGAGTTGTTTCTCCTCGCGTGGATTGTGCCGGCGTGGATCGTCTTTGAACTGGTGGGGACGAAGCTGCCGCACTACACGCTGCCGATGTATCCGGCGATCCTGCTGCTCTCGGCCAGGATGATCCTGCGGATGGCGGGCGGACGGGCCCGGGAGTCATTCTCGTGGATTGACCGCGTCGGATTTGGCGCGTGGTGGGTCATCGGCGCGGTGATCTGGGTGTGCATCGTCGCGATCGTCGTCGGGACCGGGGTGGCGGTCGTGAGTGGCCGGGGCCTGCGGATGCTGGTGGCGGTGCTCGTGGCGCCATGGTTGATCGTGATCGCGGGTGCGCTGTATCGCATCCGTGCTGGGGGCGCGAGCACCGAGCGCGGGGCCTGGATCTTCGCGATCGAGCGGCAGTGCACGATGGTGTGCATCGGGGTAGCGATGCTGGCGACCTTCTTTGGCATCACGGCTTCGAGCCTGCTGCCGGGGAGCCAGACTCCGATCCTCGCCCGTGCACTTGAGCAGGGCCGGGCGGCGGTGGGGAACGGCGCCCAGCGTCCGGCGAGCGCCTACCACGAGGACAGCATGATCTTCGCGACCCGGGGCGAAGTGCTTCGGCTGAACGAGGAAGAGATTCCAGCGTGGCTGAGCGAGGAGCAGGGGCGCGTCGCGCTGGTCGAGATGCGCCAGGGTCCATTCTTTGAGATGGGAGATTCGTTCGATCTTTTTCTTCGTCCGTCGTATCGTGCGCTGGTGAGTGTCCACACGGGTGCGGGGCCGTGGAAGCGAAGATGGGTGGTCGTTGCCATGGAAGTTCCCGCGCGAGCCCCGGCGGCGGGAGAGAAGGAAGACTTGAGATGACCGAAGTCGGGCCCAAGCCCATGTGCGGCGTGATCGTCGTCGACAAGCCGCTGGGTCGGACGTCGATGAATATCTGTGCTGTGATTCGCGCCAAGCTGCGGCGCGGCGGCGCTCCCAAGGGGATCAAGGTGGGGCACGGGGGCACGCTCGACCCGCTGGCGACCGGGGTGCTCGTGGTGCTGGTGGGTCGCGCGACGAGGTACTGCAATCAGATCATGGCGGGCAGGAAGCGGTACCTGGCGACGATCGACCTTGCACATACGTCTCCCACGCACGACCACGAGAGCGAGTTTGTGCCGTATATCGGCGCGGAAAGCGAGCTTGTGCCGCCATCGAGGGAGCGTCTGGAAGAGGCCTTGGGCAAATTCAGGGGGACCATCCAGCAGGTTCCGCCGATCCACTCGGCGGTGAACCTTGCCGGTTCGCGTGCGTACTGGCTGGCGCGGGAGGGGATGGAAGTTCCGGTGCAGCCGCGCACGGTGACGATCGAGTCGCTGACGGTGGTGTCGTATGCGTGGCCGTACGTGACGATCGACATGACTTGCGGGAAGGGAACGTATGTGCGGAGCCTTGCACACGATCTTGGCAAGGAGCTCGGCACCGGCGGAACACTCGAAGCACTGCAGCGGCTGGAGGCGGCCCCGTTCACGTTCGCGATGGCGAGGTCGTTTCACACCCTGCCGGAGAAGATCGTGGCCGAGGATCTTGATCCATTGCCCGAGGGGCTGGAACTGCCCGCGAAGAAGTAGATTGAATCGCCGGGATGGGGGATTATCGCCGGGAGCCGAGTGCTCTCAGCCAGAGATCATCTGCTTGAGAAGTCGGGCCATCTCGACGGCGGCGGCGCCGCGGTGGCTGCGTGCGTTCTTCTCCTCGGACGAAAGTTCCGCGCTTGTCGCGGTGAACTCGGGACCGACGAGGAAGAGGGGGTCATATCCAAACCCGTGTTCACCACGTGGAACGGCGGGGGGAATGCCGATCCGGCCCTCAAAGACGCCCCGGACGAGATGAACCGGGGCATCCGTCGAGGGCGGGTGCTTTGTGGTGGGCGGCGGCGGGGCCTGGAAGGCCCTGATCCAGGAGGGATTGTCGGGCGCGGCGAGCGCCATGATGCACACGAACCGGGCGGTGCGATGTTCGATGGGAACGCCTTCGAGTTCGCGCAGCACGCGCTGGTTGTTGGCGGCGTCGCGCTGGGGGCGGGTCATGCCGGTCTCGCGGCCGTCGGTGCAGTAGTGGCTGCTGATGACGCCGGGCTTGCCGCCGAGGGCATCGATCTCAAGGCCGGAATCGTCGGCGAGGCAGAGCATGCCGGTCTGGTGTGCGTAGGAAACAGCCTTGATGGTGGCGTTTGCCTCGAAGGTTGACCCTGTTTCCGCGGGCTCTGAGGTCTTGGGGGCGATGTCCTTGAGGCTCCGGAGCTGAATGCTCCCCGCCGGGAGTAGACGCCCGAAGAGGGCTTCCATCTCCTCCACCTTGTGGGGATTGCCGGTGGCGATGAGAATCTCGAGCATCGGTGAGATTAGGGAGGGGTGTGACGGTTCAGGTCCCGGGTCCATCTTGTTTCTCCCTGACCCCTATATTCCAAGCATCTATGAATACCGATCGCTCATCAACCGCACACGCCGCCGCTCGATTTCTAGGCGAGGCGGCCAGCCGTCTTGGGTCCCTTCATGCGGTTGTCGGGTTTGACGCGTTCATCGATTCCATCATTCACGTGGTCGACCAGCGGTTCGCGATGACGCCGGAGGGGTTTACAAGGATTGAGACGATCGGGCAGTTCGCAGCCCGGGCGGCGGCGGCGGCGGGCAAGAGCACGAACCTCGAGATGGTGGAGAAGGAGCGTCGATTCGGGGGTAACGGGCCCTTGATGGCCGGGGCGCTGGGGCGTGCGGGGATGCAGGTGACATACGTCGGCGCGGTGGGCCGGCCGGATGCGCCGAGACAGCTACACCCGATCTATGAGGAGTTTGCGGCGCGGTGCCAGCTCGTGGTGCCGGTCGCCCCCCCCGCGACGACGGATGCACTTGAGTTTGAGGATGGCAAGATCATGCTCGGCAAGCCCGCGAACATCCAGGGCGTGACGTGGGATGTGCTCAAGAGCGTGATCGGCGTCGACCAGATCGTCGAACGGTTCAACCGCGCGAGCCTCGTTGGGATGGTGAACTGGGTGATGATGGGTGGGGTGGAAGGGATCTGGACCGGGCTGTGCGAAGAGGTATTCCCAAAGCTCGCGGAGCCCGCCAAAAAGCGCGTGTTCATCGACCTGTGCGACCCCGCCAAGCGGACGGACGCCGACATCATGCGTGCGGTCAAACTGCTGCAGCGGATGAACTCGCTCATCCCCGTCACGCTCGGGCTCAACCAGGCCGAGGCGGAGCGCATCGCCAAGGTTGTCGGCGCGGCGGACCCCGCGGGACAGGAGATGCAAACGCTCGGCATGGCGATGCGATCGATTGCGGTCGAGATCCAGAAGAAGACCGGGCTCAACACGATCGTCGTTCACCCCCGCGAGGGCGCGGCGGCGGCAAACATGGAGAACCAGAGCGCCTGGTTCGAGGGCCCTTTTACGCGCACGCCCAAGCTCTCGACCGGGGCCGGGGACCACTTCAACGCGGGCTTTGCGCTCGGGCAGACGATCGGAATGCCGCTGGAACAGTCGCTGGCGCTTGGGTGTGCGACCAGCGGCGCGTATGTGCGTGACGCCGAGTCGCCGACGGTTGACCGGCTGGTTGAGTTTCTCAGTCACCTGCCCCCCGGGGAGTCGCACTCGTGATCGAGGTGGTGCGGGACAGTTCCTGCGAGGCGTACACGCGCGGCCTGGGAGAAGGATTCGCCTCGCTCTTGCGCGGCGGGGATGCGGTGCTGCTGGTGGGCGGTCTGGGCGCGGGGAAGACGACCTTGACGCGTGCGATCGTGGGTGGGCTGGGAGGAGATCCGCGCGCGGTCTCGAGCCCGACGTTTGTCGTGATCAATCAATACGACATTCCGAAGAGCGTTGCACGGGCAGCGCTGCGGGTTGCACACGTCGACGCGTACCGGCTGGGGGGGGGTGAAGAGCTCGATGGACTGGGCTGGGATCGGTACTTTGCGGGCCGCGCGCCGCACACGGATGTTGTGGCGATCGTGGAGTGGCCCGAGCGGCTGGAGGGTGAGGTTCCCGAGCCTGCGGCGAGGATCGAGATTGAACCGATCGGTCCATCATCGCGTCGGATGGTCATCCGTGTGCCGGACGCGTGGAAAGATCGGCCAGAGCTCGCGCGATTCATGGAGCGCGAGCCGGCCCGGTGCAGGACGACGGGCGTCTGGATCAGCCCGACCCATCCGACGTATCCCTTCGCGGACGCGCGGGCACGCGATGCCGATCTGCATCGCTGGTTCAGCGGGCAGTACAAGATCAGCCGTGAAGCGACGGCCGAGGATGTCGACGGCGTGGATTAAGGCCGGCTCCGGCACGACGGGGCGTGGCACGCTGCGCTGGTTCGTCTACCATCCGGGCCATGAATCTGCCTCGATCCAAGCGAGTTCCGCCGCGCGGGCTTTTCCTGATGATGGGCGCCGGGGTCGTTGTCGCCGCCGCCTCCGCGGCGGCGATGGCGCAGGGAACGCCCCCCTCACCCACGCCGGCGGCCGCGTCGGGCGATTCGGGCTTGTGGCACCTTTTCCGTCAATCCTTTGACGTCTTTACGATCCTGCTCATCTCGGGCTCGGTGCTCGCGATGGCGGTGGCGATCAGTTGCATTCTTGATATCCGCGAGCGGAAGATCCTGCCCCGCGAGTCGGCCAACCGGATCAGCGACCTGGCGGCCTCGGGACGGTGGCAGGACCTGCGCGAGTTTGCGGCCCGGGATGAGTCGTTCGTGGGTCGGGTGATGCGCACCGCGCTGGCGGCGGGGGGCTCCCGCGATGCGGTCCGCGAGAGCGCGGAACTCGCGGCGGCGGAGGAATCGGCCCGGTGGTTCAGGCGGATCGAGATTCTCAATGTTGTCGGCAACCTGGGACCCTTGATCGGCCTGGCCGGAACGGTCTACGGCATGATCCTGGCCTTCACGAGCCTGGGCGCTTCGGGAGGCCAGGCCGGACCCGCGGATCTTTCGATGGGCATCTCCAAGGCGCTCTTTCACACCCTGCTTGGGCTGTGCCTGGCGATTCCCTGCCTGTTCGTGTTCGGGCTGTACCGCTCGGTGGTCGATCGGATCTGTACGCGGGGGACCGTCCTGTGCGGACAGGTCGTCGAACAGTACCCAGAGCAGGGGGATCCGAAGCTCGGACGGTGATGCGCGGTGACGGCCAAACCGCGGGTGGGGTGAAGGAAACCGGCGATCAGCGGCGGCGTGCGTGTGCACCCCAGTGCAGTTCGATGAACCGGGCGACGTAGTCGACGACCGACTGCGCTTCGGGGATGTCGGGGTTGCTGGTCGGACCCAGGGGCTCAAACCGCATGTTCTTGAAGCGGCTGATGGCGTCCTCGACCGTCAGCCCGTGCTGGATCGCCAGGCTGAACGCTCGGCAGAAGGCCTGGCAGAAGCCGCAGATCGTCGAACCCTCCTTGGCCATCTTGATGAAGATCTCGCCTGGGCGGCCATCGGGGTAGAGGCCGATGGTCAGGTAGCCTTCGTGTCTGGCGATCGAAAACTTGTGGGTGATCGATTCGCGGGTCACCGGGAGGGACATTCGGGATGCGACCATGTGCTCATTCTCCCAGGCATCGCCGGAAGCCTCGCGTGTCGGTTCGGAAGGGTGCTGCGACTGAGGTCCATCCATGCCGAGAACATAGCCGGTCAGACCGACGGGGGGCACGGATCCAGCGTCGGGAACTCGCCAATGCACTCGGCCTGGGGCGACGAGAGGTATCGGACGCTTTCCCACGCGGCATCCACAATATCAGGTGTGATCGACCTGGGCGGCCCTATTGCTGGGGTTGCGGCTAGGGTGGAAACCGTGATTGGTGTGCACGAATCCATCTTCAATCCGTGGGGACGCCTTGCTCGGAGGGCAACAGGGGTCGATACTCATGGTGCAAGAGACGCATGAAGCACGTGTCAGGCACACCTTCCGGACCTGTGACCGGCGGCCCGCAGGGGTCTGCGGCTGGCCGCTTGGCGGCCGGCGGGCTGTCGATGCTGGTCGCCTTGGCCCTGGTGGTCAATCTGACGTGCCGGGCGGTCGGGCCTTCGATCGCGTCGCTGCGCGAAAGCACATCGGAACGGACGCCGCTCAAGCAGTTGTCGCTGGCGATCCATCGGGTTGTTCGACGGCTGCTCAAGCGTGAAGTACGCGGAAGCACATCGGCCACGGAACGGTTCCGCGAGCGGTACGGGCGGCGACTGCGCGGCGATGTTGGTTCGGGGCAGGTGCACGCGGTGCTGGCGGCGGCCCGTGTGCACATCCATTCGGTGGCGCTCCCTCCGCCTGCGTGTGCGTGAACCGCGCGGCGATCTCGGGGCGGCGGCGCCCCGTCACTTTCCTTGGCGATGCCGTTGAGGGCTCTTTGCGGCCCGTGTGCATCGTCATCGTTCCAGCACCGACATTGAGACCTCGATTCCCCTGATGCACACCCTGTGGATCGGGGAGCAAGACGCCTGGGACGTCTGCCATTCGTGAAGCGAAGTGGCGGGCGTGACCCGGAGCGGTACATACCAGACAGGACCGCGATCATGGCTGACCAGGGCATTCCGATTATCGGGCCGATCCTGAACCGGATCATTGGCACCCGCAACGACCGGTTTGTAAAGAAGTACAACCAGCGGGTCCGCGACATCACAGCGCTCGAGCCCAAGGTTCGGCTGCTGACGGACTCGGAGCTCCGGCTGAAGGTCAACGAGTTCCGCCAGCGCCACGACAAGGGCATCAAGGGCGATGAACTGATGACCGAGGCGTTCGCGGTGGCGCGTGAGGCGATGGACCGCGGGGTGGGCATCCGGGCGATCTTCAATCCCAAGTTTGCGTTTGATCCCTCGGGGCTTACCCCGGCGATGCGGGATCTCTACGAGAAGACCAAGGCCCAGATGGCGGCGCTGCCGGTGATCGTTCCCCGTACCTTCAAGCCCACGGCGGCGGTCGGAGCGCCTCCGGCCGACGCAGCGCCCGACGTGAACAACGATTTTCTCGGGTGCACATACCTGATCGAGGGGTGGATGCAGGCGGATATTCCGCTCGAGCTCTACGGCGCGGTGCGCCAGCTTCTGCCCGAGAGCCGTCCGCCCTTTCGTGCGCGTCCGTTTGACGTCCAGCTCATCGGCGGCATGGTGCTGACGCAGGGGAAGATCGCCGAGATGCGGACGGGTGAAGGCAAGACGATCGTCGGCCCCTTGGCGACGTACCTTGCGTGCTGCCAGCGGATGCGCGTGCACGTGGTGACGGTGAACGACTACCTGGTGCAGCGAGACCGCGACTGGACGTCTCCCTTCTTCCGGGCGCTGGGCCTGACGGTGGGGGCGATCCATCCGCAGCACATGCAGGACGAGGACGAGAAGCGGTACATGTACCGCTGCGACGTGACGTACGGGACCACGGCCGAGTTCGGCTTTGACTACCTGCGCGACAACATGAAGCGTTCGGTGGAGCAGCAGGTGCAGAAGCGCCGGCAGTTTGCGATCGTGGACGAGGTCGACTCGATCCTGATCGACGAGGCGCGGACGCCCCTGATCATCTCCGGGCAGGCCCACCAGGATCGGCCGCGGTACGAGCTCGCGGACCAGCTTGCGCGGCACCTGGTGAGCCGCAACGCGCCGTGGTCCGAGCACGACGAGAAGGTGCAGGAGTGCAAGAAGCGCATCAAGGGGATCGAGGGCGACATCCGCCAGGCGCGCGACCGGGCGCAGGTGCCGGCGCTGCAGAAGGCGCTCAACGAAGCCAAGGCCGAGCTTCCGAGGCTCGAGGCGGCGCGTGACAAGTTCACCCAGTACTACGAGACGCACCTGGAGCGCAAGACGGTGCACGTGACGCACGACGGCGTCGCGGAGGCGCAGCGGGTGGCGCAGGTCGGTTCGTTCTACGTCGACCAGAACATGGACCTGCCGCACCTGCTCGAGCAGTCGCTGCGGGCGCACGTGGTGTACCAGCGCGACCGCGACTACGTGATCATGAGCGTGCCCGACCAGTTCTCGGGCCGTCCGACGCCGACGATCGTGATCGTGGACGTCTTCACGGGCCGCGCGATGATCGGGCGTCAGTGGTCCGACGGGCTGCACCAGGCGGTCGAGGCCAAGGAAGGCGTCCCGATCAAGGAAGAGACGCAGACGGTCGCGACGGTGACGATCCAGAACTTCTTCAAGATGTACAAGCGCCTGGCGGGCATGACGGGCACGGCCGACACCGAGGCGCAGGAGTTCCACGACATCTACAAGCTGGACGTGGTGTCGATCCCGACCAACCGCCCGGTCGTTCGGCGCGACTTTGACGACATGGTCTTCCTTGTCCAGAAGGACAAGTGGAACTCGATCGTCGACGAGATCAAGGCCTTCCACGACGTGGGCCGGCCGATCCTGGTGGGCACGACGAGCGTCGAGAAGTCAGAGACGCTCTCGAAGATGCTGGCGGCCAAGCACGGCGTCCAGCACGAGGTGCTCAACGCCAAGCAGCACGAGCGGGAGGCGAACATCGTCGAGGGGGCCGGCCAGCTCGGCGCGGTGATGATCGCGACCAACATGGCGGGCCGAGGCACCGACATCAAGCTCGGGAAGATCTCGCGCGAGACGCTGCTCGACCACTGGTTGCGCCGGGGCCTCGCGCCGCGGACGCTGACGGTCGAGGCGACCGACGAGCAGCTCCGCGAGTCGGTCTACCGCAAGGTGGGGAGCCAGTACCTCAAGCGTCAGAAGCGCGAGGTCGAGGAGATGCCCTTCGCGGAGCTCGAGCTTGAACTGCTGCGGGAGTGGGCCGGCCGCAACACGTGGGCGGACCTCAAGGCGATCGGCCGGATGAGCGCCGAGGAGCTTCGCAAGGAGCTGGACGCCACGGGGCGGTTCCTGCTGCACAGGCTGCGGTGGTTCGCGACCATCGAGGAGATGGGGGGCCTGCACGTCATCGGCACCGAGCGGCACGAGGCGCGTCGAATCGACAACCAGCTCCGCGGCCGTTCGGGCCGGCAGGGCGACCGCGGCTCGACGCGCTTCTTCGTGGCGCTTGATGACGATCTCATGAAGATGTTCGCGGGCGAGACGACGATGCGAGTCCTTGCCCGGCTGGGCATGAAGGAAGGGGACGCGATCGAGCACCCGATGCTCTCCAAGAGCGTCGAGCGTGCGCAGCGCAAGGTCGAGGAGCGCAACTTCCAGATCCGCAAGAACGTCCTTGAGTTTGATGAGGTGATGGAGCACCAGCGCCAGTACTTCTACGGCCTGCGCCAGCGCGTGCTCGAGGGCCGCGACGTCAAGGGGCTGATGTTCGAGTTCGTCAACGACTCGATCGAGGACGCCGTCGCGACCTATCTCGACACGGACTACCCCGCGACCTGCGCGGCGGAGTACGCCAAGCAGAAGCTCGACTGCTCGATCGACCCGATGCGTCTCAAGGGCAAGGAGCGCGAGGAGATGGAGAAGACGATCATCGATGACGCGAAGGCCGACGCGCGTCACATGATCGAGGTCACCCTGGGCGAGTTCATGCCGATGGAGGGGTCGGAGATCAGCGTCGACTTCGACTCGGCGGGCCTGATCAACTGGGCCAGGTCCAGGTTCGGGGTCGAGCTCAACTCGGCGGAGCTGCGCGAGGGCGGCGCCTCGGAGCGTGCACACGTCCGCGACATGCTCAGCGCGGCGGCGGCCGAGAAGATCGACCAGTCTGATCTTTCGGGGATCGAAGAGTTTGTCGCGCCCAACTACGGGGTCCGCCAGCTCATCGCCTGGGTGAAGAACAAGCTCCTGATCGACGTGACGGAGAATGAGATCGAGGATGTTCTCAAGGATGAGGACAAGTCGGTCGCGGCGCTGATCCTGGGCAAGGCGCGCGAGCTCTACACGACCCGCGAGGCGCGATACCCGGTCGAGTTCGCGATGGAGATGACGCGCATGATGATGCGACAGTCTCCGCGCGAGGCGGTTGAGTACCTCGTGAACTGGGCCAACCAGCGGTTTGCGCTGGGGTGGACGGTCGACCTGATGAAGACCAATCCGCCGCAGAAGATCCAGCAGATCCTTGGCGAGGAGGCGACCAGGTTCGTCGCGGAGGGGAAGCTCGAGAGGGCGATCGCCGACGCACTTACGTGCAAGACCGACGAGGAGCTCGACGAGCACCTCAAGGCCCGCTACAGCGCGGGGATCACCGACTACATGCGGTATCTCGAGGGTGAGGAGCGCGAGAACGCGATCCGGGCCCGCGTCGAGAACATCCTGCGTTCTGAGCTTCTGCAGTTTGAGCGCACCATCCTGCTCGAAACGCTCGACCAGTCGTGGAAGGATCATCTGTACGGGATGGATCAGCTCCGCGACGGCATCGGGTTCCGTGCGTTCAGCCAGGAGGATCCGAAGATCGCGTACAAGCGCGAGGGGTCGCGCCTGTTCAAGTCGATGCTCGATTCCGTCCGCGACCAGGTCACCGACTATGTCTTCAAGGGCAAGCTCACGCCGCAGCTTCCGCCCCAGGCCCGGTATGCCTCCAGCAGCGGGATGCTGGGCGGGCCCGGCGGGGGAG